>CP065009.1:1200000-1560578 GCA_016699755.1 Candidatus Peregrinibacteria bacterium
AACATTAAGTCCATCAAGACCGGTTGAACCACCATCTTTCCAGGTAATATCATCAACTCCTGGTGTAGAAGCATTTACTTCAATAGTTGCAGAAAGAGCGTCAGCATCACCATCGGTATACATATCAGCCTTGACAGTATAGGTCTCACCAGTGCTCAAGATTTCATCGTAGCACTGTTCAGATCCATCACCAGCACATGAAGTACCGGCTCCGTCTACGAGAGAGGTTGTCAGCGTTGCTCCACTCGTGTTTGGATCTCCAACAGTAAGTGTTACAGCTCCTGTTCCACCAACGATAGCATCAGTAACCGCAATGAGCTCGTTCTTTCCGTTGTAGAGGTAAAGAACACCATCATTTGCTGCACAAACACCAGATGTCGACAAACATGCGCTACCCGTTCCCGCAATAGTTACGAGAACACTTGTGAGGAATGGCTCGTCACTTGTGTCACCCGTGCTATCAAGAGTGAACTTCAAAAGCTCTTTTTTAATTCCTGTTGAGAGGCTTGCAGAAGGCTGAGAAGCGGTTTCCGTTGCAATAACTTTGTTATTGAAGACATAAACAGCATCAGCGGTATTTGTTGTGTCATCTGCATCACCGGTAACGAGATCGGCGTCGTTCTCAACGGTAATGTTTGCACCAGCAAGCTCTTGACCAGAATCTGCTCCACGGATAGTTGCGGCATCATTGGCAACGTCGAGGTCGAGTTGTACTTGGAATGCCATACCAGAACGAGCAGTTTGATTTGAAGCTTGGTCATCCATTCCACGGAGATCGGCACGAACCTCAATGAGGGTGCTATCTCCATCGTCGATAACGAGGTCAAGTCCATCAAAGTACACAACTCCACTGCTTACACTTCGACTTACTGGACTTCCGTTTGTATTTTTTACTGCGGTTCCATCGTCGTAGTAGAAGAGAGAAACTTTATCAACAGCGTTTGCATCGTTAGCAACGTCTGCCTGAGCTTCTGCAGAAGAGTAATCATTTGGATCAGCCGTATTAACTCCTACGATATCTACCGTAAGGTCTGCTACTTCAATAGGCTCATCAGTAGCGTCAAACTGAAAGACACCTGCGGTAATACCGGTTGAACCTGCTGGCCAGATTGCGGCAGAAGTTTTGTTGTTATCAAGAGTTACAGTAAGAGATCCATTATCAGCAAGAGTGAAGGTTGCTCCAGAAGGGATGTCTGCACCGTTAGTTACGGTAGCATCATCACCATTTTCATCCTCTACACTTACCGAGTCCACATCAAGATCTTGAATGATTGTGTGAGGTGCAGTTGGATTAGACGAAATATTTGCGGTAAGCAAAATATCGAACTCATCTCCTGCTGGAACAAGAAGTCCATTTATTCCTCCATTTTCATCAAGGCTTGAGAATACAACATCCATTGATGATGATGGATCTGTACGCGTTTCAATTGGAGTAAGGGTGTTTCCTTCTTTTTTCCAGAAAGAAAAGTCATCCACATCACTCGTTGTTGCAGTACCACCATTATCCACAAAGCCGATTCGGCGAATGTAGAGGTCTTCTACATTGTTTGCTCGAACCGTTCCCGACCAGATAACAACATCTTCTGCATCAGAAACAAATGTATCATCTGAAAGGGCTTTTGCCGCAAAGGTCAAGCTTGGCTCAGAAATAGTATATGCCTTTGTTGAAGGATTGGAACTTGGCTTAATACTAAACTCAGCATTTCCCTTGTTCGATTCAACTCCCTTAATAGTAAGGGTAGACATATCGGCAAAGAAGCGATATTTGTCGTTTGCATGAGCATCTGAACTCACGTCTGCCTGAATGGAGAGTTGGAGTTTTTCTCCGGTTTCAACAACTACTTCATCGCTAAATGGAATATCAGTAGTATCAACACCATTTCCTGCACCTGCAGCTCCAACATCACCAGCTGTTGGATCTTCTGGTCCCATGAAGGTGGTTCCTGTTTCGAGGTTTACCAAACGAACATTCGTAATGGTGTCGAAATCTGTAGTATTTCCAGCAGTCTCATCAATTTCTAATTTAAGCGCAAAATTTTTCTTAATTTCAATCGCTTCACCAAGATTTTCGATGGTCAAAATACCAAACTCAACAGCATCGGTATCTGGCGCAACGTCTCGTGTAGAAGAATTCACAGAGAAAGTAATGTCACCTCCCTGAATAGCAATAGAATCGCTTGTTCCTGCATCGGTAAGTGTTACTCCAAATCCGTAGGTAAGTCCTTTTGCTACCACGTCGGAAGCAATGCTGTCGAAGCTTGCCGTAACAGTGCTACTTACTCCAGCAAGGATGTCTCCCTTGACACGAATAGTACGGTTGTCTCCTTCTTTCATAATCCATCCGTGATCATCGTTATCGGTAAACTTAAACGTTGCTTTTTCGCCTTTTGCGAATGGAACAATGTCGGAAATACGCTGACCTTGGAATTCTACATAGAGATTTCCAATATCGCCATCGTCAATTCCGTCAAGCTGAAGAGTAAGTGCCTGAAGAAGAACATCTTCCGCAGAACCAGCCTCAACCTTCATTCGAGCAAGTTCTACTTCGCTCTGTCCCACTTCTACCGTAGTATCGGCAACGCTCTGGAAAGTAAATGTAAGGGAACCAGTTGAAACATTTGCAACGCGCATGTCGTTTCCTCGAATAGGAAAGTCACCCGTTACTTCTACTGATCCACCAGTCTCCGCACCAACGGCAATGATATCAGATGATCCTGCAATGAAGAAATTATGCTCACCACCAGCAGTATTTGCCAACATATCACCAGCAACCACTATGGTTTTGGTGGAACCTGCGGCAATCTCAATTGGCTCGCTCGAAAGGTTGAGCGGCGCAATTTCTCCATCTTTCGTGAAAGATCGGTCAGAACCACGCTGTTCAACATCGTCAAAGATTTTAACGTTATCAACGTCGTTCTCATCACCAAGACCTCCATGAGAAATAACAAATCCGGTTGCCTCTACTGCCTCGTCACCTGTGTTGGTAAGATCAAGAGCGAGGAAAGGAATGTTAGATCCAGTCTGTGGAATGGAAGTTCCTTTTGGATTCTCGCTTGAAAGCGAAACCTCAAGAACTGAGTCAGAAACAGTTGAAGTGGTGTCATCGTCGTCACCAGTAGTGGTGTCATCGTCGTCACCAGTAGTGGTGTCATCGTCGTCACCAGTCATGTTACAAATGTCTTCTCCATTAGCAACCATGATTGAATTGCTGATGATTTTTGCAGACTCTGCACGGGTTACATTTCCGTTTGGAGTAAACATTGTAGAAGAAGTTCCGTTCACAATACAGTGATTGTAAGCGGTTGTAACATACTCATAGAACCAGTCGCCGCTCGAAACGTCGGTGAAAGGTGTCGCAGGAGTAAGCATAGTCTCAATTTCTCCTGTAAGAAGGATAACCTTGAGAGCCGCGGAACGAGTGATTGGACTGTTTGGTCCAAATGTTCCGTCAGCAAATCCCTGTACAATATCCAATCCTTTTGCCACCTCAACATAGTCGAAGTACCACGCGTCCGAAGGAACGTCGCTAAAAGAAGGATTTGCAGGGTCGGCAAACGCATCCGCAAGATCGGATACAGAGTCACCATAGAACGCCTCAAGAGCAAGCTTGGTAAGCTCTGCTCGTGTAAGAGAGTTGTTCGGATAGAACATAGTCTTGGAAGAGCCATCAGCATTTGTGGTGCTGATAATGTCTTGCTCTGCAAGGTCAGTAATATAACTCTCGGCCCAGTGACCGGAGATATCGGTAAAGTGCGGAGTGCCTGCACTTGCTGTTGGCACAGCAACCAAAACGGCGCTGAGTGCCACAGAAAGACCGGCTACACTCGCAACAAAGCGATTGAGCAGATTCATAATTCTGTTCAAAAAAGAGAAAAAAGGTGAACGCACAAAAAATTCCGATATGCTCGGAGTTTCTTATTAGCGAACAAGAGAACCATCGGAAACATTTTTACTTAGAGAAGAACCTACTCGTTTCCGAAAGAGCAGACCCTCAAGGGGAGATGTACATTGCCAAAGATCAAAGAATACTTCTTCACAAAAATAATGGATATCCTTTATATATTTTCCTTTCCAAATTCCTCTTACTCAATATGGGCGGCTTTTCACCGCACCGTGCCAACCTTTTCCCAAAGGAAATATATGGCAAGAACAAAAAATTGTTTATCGTCCGTTGATTTCAAAGAGCAACTCGTAGAGACTTTTTTCTGTCTCCAGACAGAGATGCTTTGTGTTTCCGACACCTTCCCCCCTCGCTTTTTTGCCTCTTTTCTTCCCCCCCTTTTCTCATCGGATGAAAAAGAATACTTGCGGATTTTCGCGAAAGACTTCCAAAAAGTCAATACCTCCTCTCTCTTTCTCCTTTATTTTTCCTTTATTTCCACCCTCTCCTTTGAAAAACCGAACGAAAGCACCTTTTTCATGGTACGCCCTTAGAAACGAGGTAAAAAAGAAAATGTTTCAGTACTTCTTGTTGCATAAAGTTTTTATACATTCTAAAGTACTATTTTTCGGAGTGCATTCATGATAGGGGATTATGTATTTTCCTTCTGTGGAAAGACATATTCGTACGCCTCTCCATCAAAAAACCAGAGAATGCTTTTTTGTTCTGGAAAAAAAAGTGCATCTTTGTCGACATCTTTTTGAAAAAGCACTCGTGGTACCTCCCCCTGACGAGGAAGAAAAGCAATGGAAGAAGGGAGAAAAACAAGTATCGACTCTGAATGTGGAAAAAACCATGCCGCAGTAACAGGTTCAGAAAACTCAGTCAACAAGCGAGATTTTTGAAGAAGGGGGTCTCGAAGAAAGAGTTGGTTTTCTTTTGCATAAAGAAATGTGTTTTTCTCTGGAGAAAATCGAAGGATCGAAAGATCCGGAACATGTGAAAAAAATACTGTTTGTGACGATCCATCACCAAAAAGAACAACTCCTTCTGCGGATAAAGCAGGAGTATCATGAGGAACGGTCGGTATGGCAACAAACGTATCTCTTTCTGCTTCCACAACACGAGCCTCGGAAAAGTCAGAAAAAAGAGCGATATACCCCCTGCCTTTTGGGTCGGTAAGAATATTTTTTTCTCTTCCGACACGGTGTGCCACAGGATCTTGAGACGGAAAAAGAATGTTAAAAACGTTGGTAACGCGCTCCCCTCGAACAAAAATAGAAAAACAAAGAGGAAAAGATGTTTTGGGGAAAAAGCACACCTGATGATCACCAAGGTGTTTCCCAAGAAAAACCCCCGGAGTTTTTCCAAGATATTCACCATCCACCATCGTGGGAATATCGGCAGGAGTTGTCTCAAGAGAAAGTACTCCCGTTGGAACAATATTGTGGTTTTTGAAATCAACTCGAAATCCCTGTGCCCAAAACACCGAAACCCCTCCTCCTACAAAAAAAAGAAGCGACATACACACCCGAAGCCACCAATGGGGAGGACGATTCGAGAAATCAAGCATTTACAGAGAAAAGAGATCAAACCCATCATTTCGATCACGAATTTCAAAGCCACTTTCAAGAACTTTTTGGCGCAACATATCGGCATCATCCCATCGTTTTTCCTTTCGAGCACGCTGGCGCTCTTCGGCGAGTTGAAATATTACATCGGAAGCCACTTTTTCTTTGGGAAAGAAGGAAACACCAAAAACATTTCCAAAAAAGCCAACAGTCTCCCGAAGTTTTTCAAGCGCATCAGGGGTGAAACATTTTTTCTCCGAAATTGTTTTGAGAAAAATATGGAGAGTGGCAATGGCAACGGGAGTATTGAGGTCGTCATCCATGGCAGAAAAAAAGTTATGTTTTGCCTTTTCTAGAGAAGGTTCAATGTCCACAAACGGACATGCTTCGCCACCTTCGCCAATTGTGATTTCTCGCAAGATATTACGGATTCCAGAAAGTCCATTCGCGGAAGCAATAAGAGCTTCTTCTGTCAGATTTAGCTTTGTCCGATAGTGACTTGTGACCAGAAAGAACCGAATTACTTCTGCTGTGTGTCCACGACTTACGAGGTCGCGAAGAGTGAAAAAATTTCCAAGAGATTTGCTCATTTTTTTTCCCTCCACCAACAAGTGTTCGTTGTGTAAAAAATATCGAGTAGGCTCTACGTTATATCCGCATGAAGATTGTGCAACCTCATCCTCATGATGAGGAAAAACAAGGTCAACTCCACCGGTGTGAATGTCGAACGGAAGACCAAGAATCTCCTTTTCCATAGCACTACACTCAAGGTGCCATCCGGGGCGCCCTGGAAGATTTGTTCCAAAAAAATCAAAGTCCCACGCTGGCTCCCCCTCTTTTTTTGCCTTCCAGAGAGCAAAATCAGAGAGGTCATCTTTTTCTGTTTCGTCTGCAAGAGTTCTTGTTCCAGACCGAAGCGAGGAAAAATCAATGTGACAAAGCTTTCCGTAAGAATCGGCTTCTGCCCACTTTTTAACATCAAAAAAAACAGATCCCCCTATTTCCTTTGCAAATCCGCGCTTAAAAATTTTCCGAACTAAATCTTGCATTTCAGGAATGTAGTCTGTTGCTCGTGGAATAGCGAAAAAATCAGAGCGAAAAATGCCAAGGTGCCCCATATCTTCAAAGAATGCTTCTTCATAAAGCCTTGTAAAAGCAGTAAGTGCTTCACGAGGTGGCATTTCAGGGTGCGTGGCACGGGAATCGCGAATGGTTTTGTCATCGACATCGGTAATATTGAGTACCCAATTCACTGCATACTGCTTTCCAAAAAGAAGCCATCGGCGCAAGGTATCTGCCGCAAGGTATGCCCGAAAATTTCCAATATGCGCATAGTTATACACCGTAGGACCACAAGTATAGAGAGAGACTCTCCCCGAATGAAGAGGAATGAATTCTTCTTTTTTTCTCCCGAGTGTATTTAAAAGAGTTAGCGACATTTAAGGCAGAAACACAGAAAGCATTTCTAAGGTACTTTGCCAAAAAGCCACAACCTGTGCAACGCTTAGAATAGAGTTCTTTTTGATACTTCCAAAATGACACAGACACCCTCTTCGCTCCTTCTTGTTGGAAGCGGACCTCTTCCGTCCGAAAAACGGAACGGAGGAAATGCTGGAGGTCTTAGGACAGAGCAATTTCTTCGGTCGATTCCAGAGGGGTTTGATGTGTCAATTTTTGTCGTTGAAAATGAAGAATACAAAGGAATAAAAACAAAAAAAGAAGTTCGACAACTTCGCCATGTTTCGGTGTCTCGACATGACCCAAATATATTTCGACACCTTCGCCAATTTTATTGGCGAAATTCGCCAACATGTGTCGTGGGCGTGAATTTTTTTCCTTGTTATCTTGCAAGCTGTCAAATACCAAAGCATGTTCCATTTTGGGCGGATATGAATGGATGGGCAATGGCGGAAAAGCAAGCTCAAGCCTTCGCTCTTCAGACGAACGACTACATTCCTCTCGCCAAAAAAATGGAAAAGGAAATTCTTGTTCGAGCAGACAAAGTGTCGGTTGTATCGAAAGCACAGAAATATGCTGTATATGGAGAAATGGCAATGATTGGGCTTCTAACAAAAGACAGTTTTCGCCACCCATTTGTCGAAGTTATCGAAAACTCATGTCGACCGCTTTCTTCCGAAGAAGCATTGGCAGAAAAATATTTCCGAGGAAGAGTATGTCCAGAAGATGCCATTATTGCTGTTTGGATTGGTGGCATGAACGCTTGGGCAGATGAGAAAACACTATTTGAAGCATGTGAACTCGTTATGGCGAAAGTGTCGAACTTCTATTTTTTCATGACTGGGACAGATCTTCTTGGTATTGATGAGGAAAGTTATCCTCGTTTCCAAAAACGTGTTAAAAAATCGCGTTTTCACGACCGTTTTCATCTTTTAGGATGGATACCATATGAACATGTTCCCTCACTCCTTAGAGAGGCAGATATGGGAATAAATGTGGATCGAATGTGTGCCGAAACAGAAGTAGGCGCTCGAAATCGTATAAACGAGATGCTACGCTATGAGCTTCCTATTGTAACAACGATGGGAAGTGAGATTGCAGAAATTGTTGGACAATCTGGCGCAGGACTAACTTGCGAAAGTGGGGAGAGCAGAGAAATTGCAAATGCTATTGAAAAGCTTTGTCAGGATAAAAATCTTCAAAAACGGTGTATAGTTGCCGGTCAAACATTGATAAAAACACGATTTTCTGATACACTCCTTCAAAGAGATTTTTGTGCATGGCTCAAAAATCCCACTCACTCTCCCAAGGCAATGCTCAAAAAGAAAGGTGTCTTCTCTGTAGGGTTGTCCTACCTTCGCCATCGCGGAATTCGTGCTTTTTGGGGTCGCGTCCTTCGGGAAGTCTATTCTCGCTTCTCTTAAAACACCCTTCTCGTTATGAGAAAACTCATCCTTATTATTTTGGCACCACTCCTTGTTCTCTTTATTTTATTTCTCCTCTCTCTTGCTGCATGTGGATGTAAATGCACGGAGGGGTCGAGTTGCTATCCCGAGTGTATTTGCAAAGAAAATCCAGATGATCCGAAATGCAAGGGGGGGGCATCTGTGGAGCAGAAAGAAATTGTTTTTTGGAATTTATTTGATGATCAAAGCGCTTTTCGTGGACAAATTGAGGAGTTTGAAAGTCTTCCCGAGATAAAAGCCGCGGGGATTCACATTCGCTACAAAAAGTTTTCGAGCGAAAAAGAATATGAAAAGCTTCTCCTGAATGAAATGGCAGAAGGAGGGGGTCCGGATATTTTTACCCTTCACTACAGCCAAATTCTCCAAAACACTCAGAAGTTTACCCCCGCCCCCACAAGCCTCATAAACGGAGAGATTTTTCGGGAAAAGTTTTCTGATGTCACGAGCAAAATCCTCATTCACAAAAATGACTCAGAGGAAGAAGAGGTTCTTGGTATTCCGCTTTTTGTTGATACACTTGGGCTATATTATAACAACAAATACTTTAAGGAGGTTTTTCCAACAAACCCCAAGCCACAAGAAACATGGGGGGGTATAAAAGAACAAGCGGCACAAATGACAAAAACAAACGGAAACCGCCTCGAACGCTTTGATCTCTCTGGAATTGCAATGGGGAGATCGGACAATATTTTTCGAGCGGTTGATATTCTTAATCTTCTCTTCGTTCAGTACGGAACCCCAATGGTTGATGAAGAAAAAGAAAAAACAGGAATCAGCGCATCAAAAGGCGAAAAGACAAATACTGAGAAGGCCTACGATGAACCAGGAGAACAGGCAATGCTCCTCTTCACAGGATTCGCTAACACCCAAAACAAACACTATTCTTGGAACAATCTCATCACTGCTCGACAAGCAGATGCCAAAGAGTTTGGCGTTTTTGCCCATGGACTCGTGGGAATGATTTTTGGATATGCCACGGATTATGAGCGCATTGTCGCTCTTGCCGAGGAGTACAAAAAGAATAAGGACAGCGATGCCGTGGATAAAAAAGATATTTTTACCATAGAGGCACCTCAACTTATTCCAAAAGGGGAAACAAAGACCGGAGCAGGAGATGCCCTTGCGAATTTTTATCCACTTCTCGTTTCTCGAAACAGTGCATATCCCGAATATGCTTGGGAATTTCTTCTTTTTCTTTCAGAGGAAAACCGTGCTCGCGAATACGCAAAAAATACCCAAAAACCATCAGCTATTCTTTCTGTAAATAAAGAGCAGTGGAGTGATCCGCTCATCGGTCCATTTGCTCGTCAAGTTCCCTATTCAAAAACCATTCCCATGGTTGATAAATCTTCCTACCATGAAATGATAGAGGAGGGGATAAAGACTACCAATAAAAACAGTAAATCCATAAAAGATGTCCTCAATACCATGGAAAAACAATTCCAATGTCTTCTCGACAAATCCCTAAAAAAAGACAGTGCTCTCGATACCGAGTGCCTCCTAGAGAAGTAGCACTGCCTTTTATGAGTTAAGCACTGTTTCCACAGAAGCATGAAGAGCAACCGTCTCTTGCTCTCTTTTTCCGTGTTGACGAATGGTGACGGTCTCTTGCTCTTTCTCTGTATCACCCACAACAAAAAGGAAGGGGATTTTTGAGGTTTCTCCTTCACGAATACGTTTCCCCAGAGTCTCTGTAGCAGAAGATTTTTCCACGCGAATTCTTTTTTCTCGAAGAACAGTAACAACCTGATCGGCGTATGTATCATGTGCTTCTGACACCGGAAGTACTCGTACCTGAATTGGTGCGAGCCACGCCGGAAATGATCCTGCATAGTGCTCGATAAGAACACTCATAAAACGCTCAAGAGAGCCGGCAATAGCGCGATGAATCATAACGGGGCGCTCTTTTTCTCCCTTTTCATTGGTGTACTCAAGTGAAAAACGTTCTGGTTGAACAAAATCCACCTGAACTGTTGCAAGTTGCCACTCGCGACCGATAGCATCTCGAAACTGAAAATCGAGTTTTGGACCATAAAATGCCGCCTCCCCCTCTATTCGCTTATAATCGAGTTTTTCTTCCTGAGCAATTTCCTCAAGCACCTTTTCTGCCTCATCCCAAGAGCTTGCTTCCCCGAGATATTTTTCTGGTGTTTTTGGGTCTCGAACCGAAAGGCTCACCCAATATCCTCCTTGCTCAAACATACCAAGCTTCCCGTAGAATTCACGAATCACCGAAACAATGTTTTTTGATTCTTCTTTTATTTGGGCGATACGACAAAAAATATGCCCGTCATCTTGTGTAAGACTCCTGACACGGGAAAGCCCCAAGAGCTCCCCAGGAAGCTCATCACGATAACATGCGGTAACTTCGGAATATCGAATAGGAAGATCGCGATAGCTTCGCATTCTGCTCGAAAAAATCTGAGCATGATGCGGACAGTTCATAGGTTTCATCACAAATTGCGTATCACCTTTTCCACTTACATGAAATAAATCGTCTTTAAATTTTTGCCAATGTCCACTCTTTTCATAAAGATCCTTTTTCGCAATATGGGGAATATTTACTTTTTCGAAACCATATTTTTCCTGAATTTCTTGAATAGTATCGGCAATTTTATTACGAATGAATGTTCCTTTCGGTGTAAAGAGTGGTAAGCCCGATCCGACAAGTTCGGAAAAGGTAAACAGATCTAGCTCTTGTCCGATCTTTCGATGATCTCGCTTTTTTGATTCTTCTAAGAGCATGAGATGATTTTTAAGATCCCCTGGAGAAGCAAAGCAAAGCCCGTAAATACGGGTCATCTGTTCACGACCGGAATCCCCCTGCCAATAGGCACCAGAAAAATGGGTGAGCTTAACCGCTCCAATTTGTCCAGTGTGCTCTACGTGTGGACCCTCACAAAGATCAACAAACACCTCTCCGTTTTTGTAAAATGAAACAGATGTCACCCCTACTTTTTCGAACTTTTCTACGAGTTCTGCCTTAAAGGGTTGGTTTATTTTTCGGAGAAAGGCCTTTGCCTGATCAATTGGCTCATCAAAACGTTCAAATGGGATTTTTTTTCCAGAAATTTCTCGAATTTTTTTCTCGAGGATTGGAAGGTCTTCGGGAATAAGCGGGCGAGGAAGAAGAAAATCATAGTAAAACCCGTGATTAATGACCGGTCCGGTTCCCATTTTTGCCTCAGGGAAGAGAGAGAGTACTGCTGCCGCAAGAACATGCGCCGCAGAATGCCGTCGCTCATCAATGGTAATTTCTGACATAAAAAGGATAAAGAAAAAACTCCGCTTTTGTTACGGAGCACTTTTTACCAAAACAGGAAAAAAACTCCGCTCATTACAGAGATGTGATTCGCGTTATCGCCTCTGTTGTAAAAATAAGGAAGATCATGCAGGGGTGTATATACCTTTTGTGTGAAAGGCAAAATTCATGAAGAGTGTCGTTCGTCTTTTACTTTCATCTCTGAAAAACCAACATGTTTTCTTTGGAGAGGATCATACATTTTATCTGCCACCTTCTCTTTCGGTACATTCCGATGATTGTTGTGGTACTTGTGTTTCAGAATTTGTCCATTTGGACCAATAATCACAACCACTTTTTTCTTCTTTCCGCGCGGCATCTTTAAAAAATTCAAAAGAAAGACCGGATTATTCTGTCAACTTCTCTTCCAAGAGTCAAATATTTGTTTTTTAAGCTCCTGATGAAGAAATGGAAGAGTCAAAATGAGACAGGACTCCCGAGAAATTTTGAAGTACAGCGTCATATTTCGTACCCCATCAACACAAAAAAGACGCTTAGTGGTGAAATTTCTCATGGATTTCGTGCAGGTTTCGGTCTGTGAGGTGTGTATAAATTTGGGTGGTAGCAATGGTACTGTGTCCGAGCATTATTTGCACCGCACGAATATCTGCGCCGTTTTGGAGAAGCGTGGTGGCGAAAGAGTGGCGAAGTGTGTGTGGTGTAACGTGTTTTACAATTCCTGCCGAAAATGCCGCATTTCGAACAACGGTCTCCACTACACCACGGGTAAGCCTTCGTCGTTGCCCGTCGACAATGTCGTCTTTTGACTTCCTTGCATACGAAAGAAACAATGGCGAGAGGTTGTCGGTTCGCTTTTTGAGATAGTCTTGAAGCGCATCAGCTGATCTGCTTGTAAGAAAAACGAGTCGCATTTTTTGCCCCTTTCCTCTCACGGAAAATTGACGCGTTTTTAAATCCACGTGTTCACGATTCAGCGAACACAATTCGGAAACACGAAGTCCTGTGGAATAAAGGGTTTCACAGATAGCGTAATTTCTCGCCTCAAATAGCGTTTCTCGTGGCATATCACAAAAGAAACGTTCGGTTTCTTCGGCGGTTAAAAAATCTACCGTTCTCTCGGGAAGTTTGGGGAGATCGACCTTTTCTGCGGACAAACATTCAATATCGTGTCGCTGAAGGTACTTTAAAAAACTTCGGAGCGCACAAAGATGGTAGTTTTGTGTGCGAAGAGAAAGCGGTGGAGACGCCCTGTTCATAAAAATTCGAAAAGACTGAACTGTATTTTGAGTGATTTCTTTTGGCTCCTTTTTGTCTCCCACAAGCGAAAGAAAACGATTCAAGTAGTGTCGGTAATTCTCGAGTGTTCGTGGGCTTCTGTTTTTTCCGATTTCGAGAAAAACAAGAAACTCTGAGACCAGTTCTCCAAGTGGTTTTTGTTTTTGTGTGTTCATTTTTGTGGAAAAACCGGAAGGAGTTCAATGTGCGAAATTTGTTTTGAAGAAATGGTTTCCCCAAGAAAACGAGACCCAAGCTCCCGAAAACGCGTTGCATCATCTGTTGTTAAAAACCGACACACACCATTTTGAGAAAGTGTTTGCTCTATCTCCCTGTGTCGAGAAAGATAATTTACAAAATTCCTTGCTTGTGCCACTCCAGAATTAATAATAACACATTGTTTTCCCATTTTTCTTTGAAACTCCTGAAGCAGGAGTGGATAATGCGTACACCCAAGAATGAGAGTATCAATATTCGCCTCCTTAAGGGGGCGAAGATACTTTCGAAGAATCATTCGCGTTTCTGGTTTTTTTATCCATCCTTCTTCCACAAGCGGTACAAGAAGGGGGGCAGGGGCGGAAGTAATTTTTGGAATTTGCTCTGCTCGTGTATCCGCAGGATGATACAAGAGTGAAGTAAGCTTATTGAGTTCTTTTTCATAATTTTTTGATGCCACCACGCCTCTTGTGGCGAGCACCCCAATACGTCCAAAACGAGTTTGAGCAAGGGCTTCTTCTGCCGCAGGAATAAGAACGCCGAGAGTTTTTTGGTGTGGATACTTTGATTGCAAATATCGAAGCGCATCTGCACTCGCCGTATTACACGCCACAAGCACTATCTTTGCGCCTTCTGCAAAAAGGCGCTGTACCCCCTCTTCAGTAAAGCGCGTTACAGCACTTGTGCTCCGTGAGCCATACGGCGTTCGTGCAGAGTCTCCTAAAAAAAGAATATCGTATTGTGGGAGGATGCGTCGCAATTCACGCACTGTTGTAAGTCCACCAAATCCGGAATCAAAAATACCAATCATGTGCTCTTAGAGACTATGCAAGAGAAGCATACTCTTTTTCAAAAGGATTGTTGAATACTGAAGTTTTTCTTAATGTTTCTTTTGTGTTGTATTTCTCCATTTTGCAAAGAAAAAGACCTCTTCCATTTCAGGAAATCGAAGCCAAAGTGCACCCCCAATAAAAAAAGATCCTCCCACAACAATTCCTCCGAGGAGGCGAAAAAAAACAGAAAAATCACCAGAAACCATGAGAAAGCTCATCACTACTAGTGCATCAAAAAGAGAAAGGGCTCCAATCCGAAGAACCCGAAGAAGAAAATCGCGTAAAAAGAGAGATGGATTTTTTCGGAGAAAAAGGGTCATCAAAAAGAAACACTCTGCAATAGCTCCTGAGGTAAATGCTACTCCAAAAATTGCGGCGCCACTTTTAAGATCAAATCTTACCACTAAGACGGCTACTACAAAAAAAAGGAACTTTCCGAGTGCTGGAAAAAGAGTGTTTTTTTGCGCTAAAAATGCACGAGAAAAAAGGTGTGTGAGCGATTCAAAAGGTGTTGCTATAGCAACACCCACTAAAACAGATGTCACCAAAATTCGCGAATGTTCATCAAAAGAACCGCGCTCAAAGAGTGCTTCCACAACAATATTTGCCACAAGCACAAGCCCAATTGTGGCAGGAAGAGTGAAGAAAAGAATTTGTGATGCGGACTTTAGGAGTCTCCTTTGAAAAGCCTCCTCTTTTTTCTCTGTAAAAAACCCAGAAAGAAAAGGGAGTGCCGCCGTGGCAAACGCAACCCCAAAAAGAGAAACAGGAAGACTTTGAATATTTCTCGCAAGATTCCACGCGGAAAGACTACCCTCTGGCATTTTTGATGCGAAAACGGCAAATACAAAAAGTGTTGCTTGAAAAAAAATAAGTCCCAGTGTTTTTGGAATTCCTAAAAGAAAGATGGATTTTAGCTCTGGAGAAAAAGAGATTTTTGGAAGAAGAGAGAGATTAAGAGATCGAAAATCAATAAGCCGTGAGCCAAGATGAAGGAGTGCGCCAAACACAGCTCCCCATACGGCGGCGTAAATCCCTATGGACTCTGAAAAAAAAAGAATTCCTCCAATAATTCCGATATTGTAAAGCACAGGAGAGAGTGCCATAGAAAGGAAGTGTTTTCTTGCCAAAAGAATCATTCCAATGGTGTTGGAAAGACAAAAAAGAAATGGTGAAAGAAGAAGGATTCTTGTAAGATGGGTTATTTGTTCAATTTGATCCTGTTCCATCTCAAAAAAGAAAGGGAGAAGAAATGGAGTAATGCAAAAGAAAAGAGCAGAAACAACTGCAACAAAAAAAGAGAGGAGTGTAAGGAAGCTTCGAAATACATCTTCCGCCAAAAAAGAATTCTTTTGCTCTGAAGAATGGAACACTGACAAAAGCCCTCCAGAAATAAACCCCATTGCCAAAAACGAAAAAAGGAAGTCTGGAAGAACAAAGGCAGAAAAAAAAGCATCAGCTTTAAGAGAGGTTCCAAAATGATTTGTGAGTAAAATATCTCGAAAAAGCCCAACACCATAACTCAGAAGATTTGCGAGTAACAAAAGCAGTGCTCCAGCACCGGCGCCAAGAGGACCAAAAAAGGGTTTCATCTTGAAAAGAATACCGAAACAGAGTCTTGTTTGTGAACCCCTTGTTTTCTTGCGATATATTGAATATTTCGGCAGTATCTCATTTGCATTTTTAAGATACCATATGAAAACAGATATTTTAGAAACAATAAACACAGTGGTTTCTAAATTCCTCAGTGCCCTCGATTTTCCTTATACAAAAATAGAGATCGTTGAAGAGAGTGAAATATTACGAATTAATATTCAGACTGATCGAGCACCATTTCTTATTGGAACCCATGGAGATCGTCTAGATGCACTTCAACATATTATTAAAAAAATTATTTGGAATAGTATTCCGCACTCAGAAGAAGAAAGTATTTCCCTTGTGGTAGATGTTGATGGGTACCGAAAAAATCAAGAAGAGAAAATTCTTCGTATTGCGCAAGAAAAGGCAGATGCCGCAAAAAATAGTCAGATAAGCCAGCTTATGCCCTCACTTGATCCATATCTTCGAAAACGAGTTCATTTGTATATCAAAGAGGTGTATCCCGAGCTTACAACAAAAAGTATTGATGGAGATGGTCCACGGAAGCGGATTCAAATTCTTATGGGTTAATTATGCGGCTATCTGAAGTCTTTCGACTTTCACTTATTTTACTTTCGCGGAAAAAAATTCGCTCATCCTTTTGCGCAATTTCCATTGGAATTGGTGTTTTTTTCTGTCTTATTTTCTTTGGAATTGGCTCTACAGTAAACACTTTATTTTTTATTCCGCTTTTTGAGGAACAAAATCAAAATGAACTCCTTATTGTGAAAACAAAAAAATCATCAATTGATTTTTTTTTGGGAAATGGAAAGCTTACTGAAAAAGATGTGGAGGTTTTTCGGAATACAGAAGGGGTGACAGCAGTTGGAAGACAGCTTTTACTTGGATTTCCAAACTCACTTCGCATTAATATGTTTGGCTTTGTTTTTGAAACTGATAGTCCAATATTTGGTGTGGATCCACTTATTGCTAATATTTCCCCGGAAGAGTTTACAAAAAATGAACGTGGCGTCCCTTCTATACTTTCTCCACAACTTCTACTTCTTTATAATTCTACTATTGCAGATGCCTCTCTCGGGGTTTCCCGCTTTTCTGAAGAAGAAATTCTTGGAAAATCTTTCTCTTTCTTGTTTGGTTCTTCCTCTTTACTTGGTGTTTCACTTACTCAAAATAAAAACCAAGAAGAAAAAGGATATATTGCCGCACTTTCACCATTTGTTCCTGCTATTGGAGTCTCTATTCCTCTTGGTTTCGCTCAAGAAATAAACAAAAAAATCGGAAATATTTCTCCAGAAAACTCAATTTATACTCAAGTTTTTCTTCAGGCAGATTCCGCAAAAAGTGCCGCATATATTGAAAAAAAACTCTCTCAGAAGGGGTATTTTATTCAAAATGCCGAAACTCTTCGTTCAGAAATGCGAAATATTCTTTTTTCATTTTTTGCAGTGCTTATTCTTACTGGCGGAATTATTCTTTCTCTTTCTATACTTCTTCTTTCTTCTTTTTTCTCGGCACTTATTACTCAACATGCGTACGATATTGGGCTTCTTCTTATTCTTGGAATGCAAAAAAAGAAGGTATTTCTTATTTTTGGCGCACAAGCACTTCTTCTTGTTGGTATTGGAACGTGTTTAGGGTTTTTTGGGGCGTTTTCTGTCTTTTCACTTCTTTTGCAAAAAATAACAGATGTCTTTTTTGGAAACACTATTCTTTTTTCTGAATTATTTTTTCCAAAACAAGAGATTATTTTATTTGCAGTGTTTCTTCTTTTGACCACACTTTTATTTATTCTTCTTCCTCTTGTTTTTTTCTTCAAAAAAGAGCCACTCGAAATACTTCAAAAATAAAATACCACCTCCACTTCTACAGAAAAAACTATTTTTTATACATCACCATACACTGCAAACCGCACTCGCTCAAAAATATCTGTAAAAGAAATTTTTCCAGAAATAAATTCTAAAACTGCCTGTTCATTTGCTTGATTCATTACCTTACACCTCTTTTTTTTAAGTGCGTCTCGAGCAAAAATAAGAGAAGGAAAACGTTCTTCATCTACTTTTTGAAATGTAAGTGTTTTTCCAAAAAAAGATGTTTTTGGAAAGAGGAGTGGTGGATGATTTGGATAAAAAAGTGAATATGCTATAGGAATGCGCATATCTGGCATCCCCATTTGCCCAACAACCGACCCATCACAAAACTCCACTGCAGAGTGAAGAAAAGATTCTGGATGCACCACAACTTCTATTTTTTCTGGCAAAACACCAAAGAGATACACTGCCTCAATAAGTTCCAATGCTTTATTCATAAGTGTTGCGGAATCAACAGATATTTTTTGCCCCATTGACCAATTTGGGTGTGCAACAGCTTCTTGTGGAGTAACAGAAGAAAATCGGGATTTTGGCCATTTCTCTACATCAAAAAATGGACCCCCTGAACATGTGAGAAAAATTCGGGAAACTTCTTTTTGTTGTCCAGAACGAAGACATTGCCAAATAGCAGAGTGTTCTGAATCGATTGGTCGAATCTTTTTTTTATGTTTTTTAGCAAGAAGAAGAATTTCTTCCCCTTCTTCTACTAATGCTTCTTTTGAAGCTAAAAGAAGATGTTTTCCGCTTTTTATAATCTCTTTTGCTAATAAAGGTGATAATGGTCCTGAGGTTGCTAATATCGCCATATCTGCATCTGTTTCTCGTATAAGCCGAAGAAGCCCCTCTTCCTTGAAAAGTATATTTTTTTGAGAATTTTTTTCTTCCGGAGAAGAAAAAAGAGCAACACGGGGAAGAGAAAATTCCTCTTGAAGACGAAGAAGTTTTTGAATATTTGTATTTGCTGATGCACCAACAAGTAAAAATTGGTCTGAAAATTCTCGAAGTACCTCACAAGTTTGTGATCCAATAGATCCAGTTGCTCCTAAAAGGAGTACTTTTATTTTTTTCACCTGTTTTATATTTTAAGAGGCATAATAATATGTGTTAACCCTTCCTCATTTTTAGAACACACCATAATAGGATTTAGCTTCTCTCCAAATCGCAAAAGAACCTCAGGGTCTTTAAAAACCAAAAGAATATCTAAAAGAAACTGAGCATTAAGTGCTACGGCACTTTCACCACCAGTGCTTTTTATAGAAATAACCGACTCTTCGGTTCCAATTTCTGTTGCATCTGTTGTTATTCTCATTTCTTCTTTGGAGCAAAAAAGTTTAATATTATTATTATTCTCACGAGCAAAAATACCAACCCTGCGTACAGTTTGTATAAGCTCTTGTCGTGAAACACTTACCTCGTTTTGATGTCCTTTTGGAAGGATTTGTTGATAATTTGGAAAATTCCCCTCAATAACTCGTGATATAATTTTTACAGAGTTAAATGAAAGGAGAATTTGATGTTTTGAGAAGACAATTTCCACATCCCCCTCCTCTTCAGATAAAAGAATTCGTTCTGTGTCGAGAAGTGTTTTTGCAGGAATAATACATGAAACATTGTTTTTTACTCCTTTTTTGAGAGGAATTTTTTTCTCTGAAAGACGATAACTATCTGTTCCAACGAGAGTAATATTTTTCTCTTCCGCAATAAACAATATTCCCGAAAGCACTGGTCGTGTTCCAAAAGCGGCAGCACAAAATACCACTTGCTCAAGTGCTTTAGAAAATATTTTCTTGTCAATAACAACTATCTCTTCTTTTTCGACGACAGGAAGAATAGGAAATTCATCAGCAGAAACACCAAAGAGTGTTGTTTTCGTCCCTAAAGCCTGAAAAAGTATCTTTTCTCCTTCAAGTCGTGTACATCCCATTTCTTCTCCAGGGGCAAGCTTTACCCAAGAAATTAAAGTTTTTGCAGGGATTGTTGTTTTTCCTTCATTTACTACTTTTGCTGAAACAGTTGTTGTTATTGATATTTCAAGATTTGTAGCCGAAAGTTCTATTCTTTGACCTTCTGCAACAATAAGAATGTTCTCGAGCACAGGGAGTACACCTATTCCTCCTACTGCTTTTTGAACCACACTAAGTGCCTGTAAAAATGATTCCCTATGACAGGAAAACTTCATAAAAAAACAATAATTCTTCTAGGGTGATTCTTTCATAAAAGAAATAAGGAGGCAAGAAAACAAAGTCTTTTTCAAATATTTCTTTTTTTTGACGAACAATGTCGATTTTTTCTTCCAAAGGTGACTTCTTTTTATTTTCTTAAGAAAAATATTTCTTTTTTTAAATAAAAAAACCCTCTGTGAAAAAAAGGGAAAAAAGTGGAAAATACTCTTTTGTATACCTTTTTGTTTTCAAGAAACAATATGTCGAAGTTTGGCGAAAAAAAGTGAACATTTTTCTATCTGCTTAATATCTATGATTTTCTTTTTTTCGACAGAAAGCGACAATTTATGGTGAACAAAAAAAATGAAACAAAGAAGAAGTCTGTTTTTTTTCGCTTGAAAAAGCGAAAAAAAAAGAACAGAAAAAGTGATCATTCTGAATATCTTAGAAATCTTTTCGTGTATCCACAGAGAAGGTGTTTTTTTTTCTTATTTCTGATGTTGTAAAAGAGAGGAAAGTGTTTTCTGGAACATCTTGTATACAAACCCCTCCTGCTCCTAGAAAACTTTCTGCTCCAATTTTTATTCCCGGCATAATACTTGTATTAATACCAATACGAACGTTTTCACCAATAATAGAGCCAAATTTTATAAGACAAGAATTTATTTTTTCTCCTTTAATATCAGAGGAAACTTCTTTTTCATCAAGACGAAGATTTCCTGTTTGTGTTCCTGCACCGAGAGAGACATTTTTTTGAAAAACACTGTCTCCAATAAAATTTCGGTGTGTCCAACATGAGTCACTAATAATACTTCGTGCAATTTCTGTGGTGTGACCAATAACACAGTTATTTTCAATAATAGAATCGCGTACAAGTGTGTGGTTCGCCACTATGGTGTTTTTTCCAATATATGCGGGTCCTTGGATAACCGCAAAATCAAAAATTCGAGCTTCTTCTGAAATAATAACATTTCCGCGAACAACAGCATTTTTCGATATTTGTGCAGAAGGATGAATTTCTTGTTGTTGAATACTTTTTAAAAACCATTCTCGTAAAACAAGAAAATGCCACGGATATTTAATTGCCTGCCAAAATCCACTATATTCTAAAACCTCTGCATCTCCACCATCAGAAAACCACTCTTGAAGAATTTCTTCATAAAAATCTCCTTCTTTTCTCTTTTTGAGACGCGCAAAAAGATTTACAGGGTGTCGGTAAAAATGAATAAGAAGAGAAACCAAGTTACTCGGCTCTGTTCCAGGTGTTGGTTTTTCCACAATACTAATAATTCGTCCGGAGTCATTTACTGAAAGATATCCACCAGGAAAATAACTCTCCACTTTTTTTGCCACCAAACATATTTCTGTCGACGATTTTTTTGTCTTCTCTAAGAGGTTTAGAAAGACATTGTTTTCCACAATGTCATTTGAACAAACGATGCAAACCGGCTTCTCTTGCGAGGTAAAATTTTCTGCGGAAAGAATTCCACCACGCTGTCCTTCTTTAAGATTTTCTTGAACCGCAAAAGAAAATTTCCCCGGAAGAGGTGCACAGATCTCCTGTATACGACTAATATTTTCTTTATTTCCCACTACACAAATTTCATAAAGCCCTGCAGAGAGAAGTGTTTCTATTTGGTGTTGGAGAATGGATTTTCCAAGAATAGAAAAAAAAATTTTTTCGCGAATCGGCCAGGTACGTGTGCTTTTTCCTGCGGCAAGAAGTATGACAGAAGGGGTCATGAGCTGGTGAAAACAAAGAAAAAAAATTCTCCTTTTTTTAAAGGGAAAAAGCAATATCTCCTTCATCCTTTGTGATGTGTACCATTATATTTCTTTCAAAAAATGACTGCACAACAGAGGTATGCGGATGTCCAAAAGGATTATCTTTACTTGCGGAAATAAGTGCAGTGCTTGGAGAAACGGCATCGAGAAATTTTGGGATAGAAGAGGTTTGTGATCCATGATGCCCCACTTTTAATATAGAAGAAGAAAGCTTGTGTGAGCTCATTAAGAGATTTTTTTCTCCTGTTTTTTCTGTATCACCCATAAAAAGCACACTTTCTTTTGGAAACACTCCTCGAAACACAAGAGAGTTTTGGTTTTGATTTCCTATAGAAACACCAAGGAGTGTTGATGATGGAAAAAGAACATCAAACCAAATGTTTCCCATAGAAAAATCTCGTTGTTCGTGAAGAAAAAAAACAGGGATCTTTTTTTCTTGTATAAAATGGAGTAACGCTTTTTTTTGATCACTATCTTCACCAAATGCACCAGAAAGAAGAATACTTTTTACGGGAAAAGATGAGAGCACTAAAAAAAGACCAGAAATATGATCGAGGTCAGAATGGCTTATAATAACCGCATCAAGACTCCGGTTCCAAAATGGTGTGAGTGCAGAGAGTTTTTCTGCGGCAGTGTCGTCCATTCCGCCGTCAATAAGAATACGGTGTCCCGAGGAAAGGGAGAGAAAAAGAGATTCTCCAGGAATATGAAACATATAAAGCTTTGTGTGAAAAAACTCTGGAGAAAGAGAAAAAACACCACCAACCCCAAAGAGGGTGAAAAAGAAAAAGAGAAAGGAGAAGATTTTTGTATTTTTAAGGCAGATGCTGATGTCATAAAAAAGTGAATGCATCATAAAAACCAAAAAAAGAAGAGGACTTTTAAAAGAGATTTTTTTCCAACAAGAGAGGGGAAAATAAGAAGAAAGAACCTCCAAAAAGAAGTCCCGAAAACCATTGAATAAAAAAGATATTTTAAGTATAATATAAAGAAAAAAAAACAAAACCCTATTTCGAAACAATGGCACATCTTTGTAAGCTTCTTTTCTCTCTTTTTCTTTTCACTTTTCTCTCTTTTCCGCTTGCTTCTCGGGCAGATGGTGATCCTGTGTTTTCTTGTCCTGGAGAAGCCTGTGGAGCAGAGGGCGGACTAAAAGTGCTCCTCGGGTTTTTACCGGGAACAGGAATTATTGAGAGCGATAATCTTATTTTAGTAATTTTGGGGTGGGTGCGTTTTGGACTTGCGCTTCTGGGAACCATTGCTTTTGTTGCTCTTGTATGGGCGGGGTTTCTGTATGTCACCGCTTTTGCTGGAGGTGAAGAGAGTACTGAAACCGCCAAAAAAATTATTATATGGACAGCGATTGGTATTATTCTCATTCTTATTTCCTATGCGGTTGTTTCGGTGCTTATTACCGCTACAGCGTAGAAATATGCAAAAAATAAAAATCTTTTTTTGGCAGTCATTCGTTGTTTTTCTCGGAATATTTATATTTCTGGAAAAAACATATGCAAGAGGTATTCCTCAAGAAAACTGTCCTCCAGAAGGGTGTTTGGCACCACCGCCAAGTAATGGTCTTGTTGGTGAAATTTGTACAAAGGGGTTTCGGGAATGTGTCTTGGTAATCACCAACTACTTCCTCGGCTTTGTTGGACTCATTGCTGTTGTTGCTCTTGTTTTCTTTGGATTTCTTTGGATTACTGCTGGAGGGAATGATGATCAAATAGATCGAGGAAAAAAAGGAATTATCTGGGTTGCCCTAGGAATTATTCTTATTCTTCTGTCGTGGGCAATTGTGAGTTTTTTGGTGAAATGGGCACAATAAAATACCTTCTCTTTTTTGGCATTTTTTTCACCCTCCTCTTTGGGGCAATAATTTTGCCAGACACCACAGGGGCAGTTCCAAGTGGAAAACTTCCTGGAGAAAACAACACTTTTGCGCCTCCGAACCAAGAAGATGTGCCAGTCGAACTAAATAACAACGATTTTCGGGCGCAAGTACTCAAAATCACCAACTACTTCCTCGGCTTTGTTGGACTCATTGCTGTTGTTGCTCTTGTTTTCTTTGGATTTCTTTGGATTACTGCTGGAGGGAATGATGATCAAATAGATCGAGGAAAAAAAGGAATTATCTGGGTTGCCCTAGGAATTATTCTTATTCTTCTGTCGTGGGCAATTGTGAGTTTTTTGGTGGGCACCACAGCAAATGCCGCTGGTCAAAATATCCACGAAGACGAACAAGTGGTTCGTGATCGACTCGAAACACTCTCTGAATCAATGGACACAAAGCGTATCTCGCCTCTCCTTTCTGAAGAATGGAGCGCTTCTTATGGGGCAATTTTTTCTGATCTTTCAGAATCGGAAACCATTCGAATTCTTAAGGAAGGGTTTCACCAAGGAACAATGAAGAATGCTGACGAAGAAACTCAAGAAATGTTCAAAAAAATAATAAATATTACCAGGGAGTTCGAAAATCTCGATCTTGCCGCAGAGGATATTCAAGATCAACAACGAAAACTTCAGTCTCAGTTTGAGCAATTTCGATCTCAAATTCGAAATCGTCTTCAGGTTCTTCTTCGAGGAATTGAAGAAACCCCTCGGATGGATGCAAAAATAGAAACGACTCCTCGCGAAGGAAGCCTTCCTCTTGCTGTTCGTATAAGCGGACTTTCCTCAGAAGATCCTTCTCGTATCACAATTCCTTCTCAAAATTACCGATGGAGTTTTGTGGATAACAAAGGGGTAGAGCAGAATTTGGGAGATGGAGCAACAAAAGTGGTGGACTTTTCTGAACCAGGAAGTTACGTGATTCGTTTGGAGGTTTCAACTGCATCCGGAAAAAATATTTTACCAGGTGTAGCGACCGTCATTGTTCGAGTGTTTCCCGAAAAAACAACAGCACGATTCACTATTAATGGGCAAGACCCTACTAGTATTTTTAAAATATCTCTTCAAGATGCAAAATCAGGGATTATTTTTGATCCCAGCCCCTCCACCATTGCAGAAGGGGCTGTGGCGAGCGAATATCTCTGGAGCTTTGATGGCGAAAGGGAGGTTCAACACTTTTCTACTCCAGTAACTCACTTTTTTTCTGAAGTCGGGGAAAAGCGCGTTTCTCTGAAAATCTCTACAAATACCGAGGAGTCGGGAAAAGAAAAAGAAATTCGCTTACAAATACTTCCTTCTTTTGCCGCTATTGATGTTTCTCCTGAACACCCCGAGGCAGGGCAACCTGTGGAAATAAATGGTTCTCGTTCTTCGCTGGAAGAAGGGTTTACCCCCGAATATCGTTGGCGTATTTTGACGGATAGCGGAACACTTATTCATGAGGAATCTGGGAATCCACGAATTGCATACGTGTTTTCGAAAGAGGGGGAGTATTTTATAGAACTCCTTTTGGGGAATGGTGTTCAGGCGCAACAAAAAATTTCTATCTCCTCTTTATCTCCTACAGCATCCTTTGTGGGAGAACCGGTTTCTTTGGCAGATCCTGCACTTTTTCGTTTCGATGCTTCCGCAAGCTTTGATCCAAATAACCAGCCCCTATTGTATTATTGGGATTTCACGAATGATGGGAAGTTTGATATTCGAAGTAGTCAAGACACCAGTGCAACCTATCGGTTTTTGGAGAGCGGAACACACACGGTTCGTCTTGAGGTGGTGAGCTCAACAGGAAAAATAAGTTCAATAGAAAAATCTTTTGTGATCAAATCGGTATTAAGTGCCCATTTTTCTCCCTCTCAGTCCGTCGTTCTCCCTGGAGAAAAGATATTCTTTTCCGCAACAGAAAAAAAAGCATCATCATATTCTTGGAATTTTGGTGATGGTTCTTTTGAGGAAACGAGTGTTTCGAGTGTTTCCCATTCATACAATTCTCCTGGAATATATACTGCCTTACTAAAAGTGCAGGGTTTTGAAGGAGGCGAGAGTGTCTTTCAAGATACTGTTGTGGTGGGAGGTGATGATACCCCTGTAGTTGTAGCAAGGGCACAACGAGATGGATGGAATATTCCTCTTGAGGAGGGGGTCTGTAATGGAAAATCAGCATTTCGGGTGCGAAGAAAAGAGCGAATTACCCTTGTTGCATCAAGTACAATTTCTTCTGATGCGGGGTACACATGGAGTTTTTCTGACAACGAGAGTGCGAGTGGAGCAGGGGTTGTGAAGATGTTTTTGGCAACAAGTTCGGATGGAGTATGTGAGCAGGCCACTGTTTCTGTTCGTGATACTCAAACCGGTATTACGGCAACATCACCACCTCTTTTCTTTTTTGTGGAGAATATTCTTCCGCATGCTTCTCGTTTAGAGGTGTCTACTACAGGAAGCCAGTGCACAACCCCTTGCCTTATTTCTCTTTCGGTGCAAGGGGCAACTGATCCCGATGGATCGATTGTGGAATATCAGTGGTGGGCAACTCGAGAGGGGAGCACAGAAAGGATTGGGGCGCAGACAACAAAGGTTCCAAATACACAAATCCTTCTTCCAACTGTTGGCATCGAAAATCAGGAAAACACCTTTTTTCTTTTTGCGGAAATCAAGGATAATGACGGGGGGGTCACCCAACTTGAAAGGGAATCTGTTCGAGTTAAAAACGGAGAAAGCTCGGATTTTTCGATAAATTTCTTCCCCGATAAGACGGCTGTGTTATCGGGACAGCCCATCCGCTTTACCGCAGAAGTGAATGATAATTCTGGAAACAATGATCACCGATTTTTTTGGGATTTTAATGGAGATGGATTAGACGACGATATTACCTCTGGATCGGAGACCGTGTCATCATTTTCTAAGAGCGGAACATACACCGTTCGATTGCGTGTAGAGTCAAAAGGAGTTGTTCGCTCAGCTGAGCGAACAATCTTTGTAGAAGACGAGAGTGTTTTTCGTCCAGAATACCATTCTGCTGAGCGAATTATAGAGAAGACTCCTGCTCTCTCGGTAAATGCTCCTTATGCCTTACTCACGCTTTCTGCCGTGTCTGATCCAGAAGAAGAAAATGTTTTTACCATATATGCTTTTGGCAGAAATATAGACGGAACCCTTGCAGAGGGGGATATTGCTTTTGAGTCAGAGGGCGCAGAGATTCTTTCTCCTGTGACACAAATGCAACGGGGGGTCGCTACCATCCGTCTTCAAGTAACGGGTAACGAAGCTGTCCTTCGCGCGCGCCTTCCACTCTCAATAGGAATTCTTTCAGAAACGCTTTCTCTCCCTATTTCTTCCTCATGAAAACAACACTCTTCTTTCGGGCCCCCATGTTCCTTTTCCTCCTGTTTTCGGGGTTGTTCTCTGCCGTTGCCGCTGGAATAACAACTGTTTCTCCTGGAGAAGAGGTGGTGATTCGACCCGATTTTACAATGGAGAATCCGGTATCATTTGAATGGGCTATTTTTCAGGATGGATCACAAAAAGAGGTTCTTTCGGAAGAAGTGTTTTTACACCGTTTTTTGGAGGAGGGAGAATATGATGTTGTGTTTTCTGTGCGGAACGAAGAGGGGAAAACCGAAAGCTCGACCATGCGCGTTATTGTTCGATCTAATCCGAACGAACTTCTCCCGTTTGATGCGGCACTCCGAACGCTTCCTCCGACAGATGAAGAAGGGATTATTCATGTTTCAAAGGATAATCCTTCCTTTTGGATGATTGCCAAAGAAAGCTCAGGAGAGATTGCGGAGTATCGATTTGATAAAAATCTTGTTGTTGATTCAGATGGTGATGGGACCCCATCAAATGATCAAGATAATCCAGATCCGTCAAAATCAACATGGGTTGTGGCATATCAGCAGGGGGTTTTGGGGGATATTCCTGTTCGTTTTTCTGCAGTGAA
Source organism: Candidatus Peregrinibacteria bacterium (assembly GCA_016699755.1). Taxonomy (NCBI): domain Bacteria; phylum Candidatus Peregrinibacteriota; species Candidatus Peregrinibacteria bacterium. Next base: position 1,227,200 of record CP065009.1, read on the forward strand.
TGCCACAGGAGAGGTTTCAACCCAAACGCGAACGGTTCGAGTGGAAGATCTTTCTCTTCTGGAGCAACCAATAGAGGCGGTGATGTTTTCGTATCCACCAGCAGATAAGAGCGGCGTGATACATCTCTCTGGTGATTCGTCCGAAGTGTATTTTCTCCCCTCACTGAGCAAGGGAAACATTGTTCAGTATCGGATAGACGAAAACACGGCAATTGATTCTGATGGAAACGGGAATCCTGCTGATGATATTGATAATCGTCGTGATACCAGTTTTTATCGGGGAACTCCTTTTTCACTCATTTTTCAAAAGAGCGATGCCGAGGAGCGCATCCTCCAGTTCGTGGTTGTTTCTGAGGAAGGAAAGGGAAGTTTGTTGCGCAGAAAAATAGTGTTTGATGGTGCTTTTCATAAAGAGGAGACTATCTCAGAAATGAATCCGAAACTTATTCTCGATCATCCCAGCCCATTTGTTGGAGAAGAGGTGACCTTTACAGTTCTCGGTACTTCGCCCGGTGTTATTTTTTCTTGGGATTTTAACGGAGATGGAGCTTCAGATAAAAGTGGTGAGAGCTCCTCCGAGAAACACATATTCTCCACAGAAGGTGAGTTTACAGTAGGAGTTACTGTTTCTTCTGGAGACACATCAATCTTACTTCATGAATCACTGACAGTTCTGCCGATTCCAAAGGAGGATGCAATGCAGACTACCGCACCTCCTATTGCCAATTTTTCTTTTGAGAATGTAGAAAATGGCACCTCTTTTACCAATCTTTCACGCGCCGACACTCGTTTAGAAGACCCTTCTCTTGCATTCCTTTGGGATTTTGGAGATGAACAAACAAGTACAGACCCCTCCCCCTTGCATCAATATGCCAAAACAGGAACATTTTCTGTTTCGCTTACTGTTACCGATACGACGAAACAATCCTCTCAAAAAACCGCTTCCGTCGTTGTTGATACAGCGACAGAGCAGGCACCTACGCCAACAGTTGGGATTCTCACAATCACAAAAGGACAGGGATTTGAGGGGGAAGTTGCAAGTGTCCCCAGTGGAATTTCTTGTGGAGAGACATGTTCGGCACCATTTCCCCTTGGAACAGCGGTTTCGCTTTCTTCAGATAGAGAAGACATTGCATGGTCGGAGGGGTGTAAGGGTGGAAGCATTGCCATTGCTGAAGATACTGTGTGTACCATTGACATTTCCCAAAAGGCACTCTCGTCAAACACACCCTCTGATGAAAAAAAATCGAGTTTTCTTCTTCCTTTTTTCATTCTCTTGGGAACATTCCTTCTTTTACTTCCAGGAATTCTTCTTGTGATTCGCAAAATACAATCACCAGACGAGTCGTTTGGAGAAATTTTGGAAGAAATGCTTCCAGGGCGAAAAAGGCCAGGCATTGCCCCTTTTCAAAAACAAAATCCCGAAACGGTTCCCATAGCGAATGCGCCATCTATTTTTCAGGCAGTTGCCGTCCCTCCACCTTCTGATGTTGCACCAGCGGTGTCGACACCGGCAGAATTTCCCGAGGAGACGGATTCTTCTGACTATTCTGAAGAAGTATCAGACGCAAGAGGGGTGATCAGCGAAACACCTGTATGGATTTCACCAACGTCGCCTGTCATCCCCGATGATGTTGATGGTCAAGAAGAGGCTCTTTCTCCAGAAATACTCGTATCAACACCAGAAGAGAAAAACGAACAACCGGAGACAGAGGTTTCTACGACACCGACATCGCTTCCCGAATGGCTCCACAATAAAGAAAAAGAGGTGGGAGAAGAGAATCTCATCGGTGAATCAGGAGATATTCCATCAGAAAATTCACAAGAACAAGAGGAGGAGAATGCACCTCAATCACCACTAGGGTGGCTTCAGGCAGTGAGTGAACCAGAAGAGCATCAAGACCCCCTTCTTCAGAAGAAACTAGGGGAGACTTCCTTTACTTCAGAATGGACTGATGAAGACACCCCTTCTTCGCCCTTAGGTTCGCAACAAGAACCAGTTGGTACTCTAGGCGAACCCCCTCTTGAATCTGTGGTGGATCGTCAAGAATCAAAACAAAAATCAGACACTACTGTTCCAGAGTGGCTCAAAGATGACTATTTGGATTCTCCTACGTCGCCTCTCCCCATGGAGTCTTCTGAGAAAAAGATGCCAGCCATTCCGACGGTCCCTCCCTTTGTTCCTCCTTCGGATGTTTCAGCGCCAAGCAACACTTCGTCTTCTTTTGATTCTCTCGAGCATTCCAAAGAAGTGTCATCTGCTGAAGAAAAAACTGTTTCTGAAAAAGAACTTCCACCACCTCATCTTCCGCCCTCGATCCCAGAAACTTCTTTTTCACAAAAGACTTCTGCACCAACGCAAGCCTCTCCTCTTCCCGAAAATCGTATAGGAACATCAGAAGATCTCTTGTTTGGTGAGGCGAATCTTCCGCCCATGCCGTCCCAAGAAAATAAGGGCAAATAAATGGCTTTGGAATGACCCTCTGACGAAATCAAGCGGTTTTTCGGAAGAATCGCTTGATTTCCGGTTTCTTCTACGGCAAGGTGAAGGGCAGTTTTTCTTTTTTTTTCTTCCCATGACCAAAGCTGACATGGTCAATGCGATTGCCGCTGCCGCTGGTATTACCAAAAAAGCGGCATCTTCCGCTCTTGAGGCCGTTGTTGATATCGTCACCGGAGAGCTCAAAAAGGGCGAAAATGTTACCATTACTGGTTTTGGAACATTCCGCGTGAGCAAGCGTGCCGCTCGAACGGGTGTCAATCCCCGAAACCCTTCCGAAAAAATCAAAATCCCTGCAATGAAGATTCCCGTCTTCAAGGCAGGAAAGGCACTTAAGGATGCTGTTCGTTAATTGGTTTTTTGTTCATGGGAATAGGTCATAACCTATTCCCATGGGTAGTTGGATATACTTTAAAACAAAAATACAGAGAATCAATTTTTTTTCCTTCTCTTTTTTGGTGCCATTATCAATAATGGTTCTGACTTTTTTTTCTCTCATGGAACCCTTCTTCCTTCTTTTTGTTTTTGTTGTTGGTTTTTTTGTCGTGACTATTCGACAGGTCAATCAATACGAACGAGGAGTTATGCTGACGTTCGGAAAATTCTCCGGAATTAAAGAACCAGGGTGGCGCATTGTTGTTCCGGTTTTTCAACAGATGCGAAAAATTGATATTCGCACGAAGGCCGTGGATGTTCCTGATCAAGAGGCGATCACAAAAGACAATGTCTCCGCGCAGATTAATGTTGTGGTGTATTATCGCGTAAAAGATGCCGGAAGGGCATTTTTGGAAGTGGAAAACTTTTGGGTTGCCATTGCACAGCTGGCGCAAACAACCATGCGAAATGTTGTAGGAAAAACAGATCTCGATGATCTTCTCTCAAACCGAGAATCAGTTTCGGTAGAAATAAAAGAGGAGATTGATGCCGCAACTGATCCATGGGGAATCGATGTGAGTTCTGTAGCGCTAAAAGATATTTCACTGAATGACGAAATGAAGCGGGTGATGGCAAAACAAGCGGAGGCGGAGCGTGAAAAGAGGGCTGTTATTATTAAGGCAGAGGGGGAGCTTGCCGCCGCAGAAAATATGGCTGCCGCTGCAAAGCTTCTCGAGAGTGCTCCGGGCGCACTTCACCTTCGAACATTGCAGTCTGTGAATGACCTTTCAAGTGATCAGAGCAACACCACTATTTGGATGCTTCCAGTAGAAGCGCTCAGAGCGTTGGAGGGGGTGGGGAAATATTTTGAAAAGAAGTGATTTCTAGAATTTATGTAAAAGATTTGCCGAGCACACCTTTGAACTGTTCGTAACTTCCGATCTTAGCAAAGTTTATTTCAAATTCAGAATTACTGATTTTATCAATTCTGACTGAGTCTCTTCCTAAAATTTGCAATTTTTCATAGGTCAAAAGTTCTCCTTCTTTTGTATTCATGCTATGCAAAGGAAATATAATCATCTACAATATCTTCTAAAGGAGTTTCATCTTCTTTCATTACAATTCTATTTTTCAGCTTATCAATCCAATATTGAATTTTTTTTAGAAGATAGTTTTTCTAAAAATTTAAAATCGTAATTTTGGGCAAAAATAAAAATTTCTGCATTAAAACTATCGGCACAAGAAAGTTCATCTTGAGAAAGAATCTCTGTAAAAAGCTCAATTTTATTTTCTCTTACATATTTTCTTCTCCTCTGTCACCCTAATAATATAACGACAAACTGTGTATTTTTACAATTTCAAAAAATAAATAGCCCTTCGCCTAAATGATCCTGTGGGCTACTTGAAGGGGCTTGGATCAGCCTATCAAATGAAAACGATTTGCTCTCCCTCTTCTTTTTCTGCCACAATACGCGCGAAATGAAAAAGAATCTTTCTTACATTGCCGCGCAAGTTCGTATTGATGCCCTTCGCATGATTTATGCGGCACAATCTGGTCATCCGGGGAGTAGTTTTTCATGCGTGGATATTTTGGTCACCCTTTTTTTTGGTGGGTTCATCAAATTTGATGCGCAAAATCCCCATTGGGCAGAACGAGATTATTTTATTATGAGTAAAGGACATGGTTGTCCAGCGCTCTATGCTATTTTGGGTGAGTTGGGGTATTTTTCCAAAGATGAGTTTTATCGCTTGCGACAAGTTGATTCACTTCTTCAAGGACATCCAGAGGTCTTTATCCCAGGAATTGAGGTGGCAAGCGGACCATTGGGACAGGGGATGAGCGTAGCAAACGGTATTGCTCTTGGTCTTCGCATGGACGGAAAGCAAAACACTGTCTTTTCGCTTCATGGAGACGGTGAGCTTCAGGAGGGGAATATTTGGGAGGCGACAATGACCTCTGCAAAATATGGCATCGATCATCTCATTTCTATTGTTGATCGAAACCACTTGCAAATTGATGGTTCTACCGAAGAGGTAAAATCAGTAGGAGACGTGGCAGAGAAGTTTCGCGCATTTGGATGGGAGGTATTCGAAACAGACGGGCACAATTTTGTTGCACTTTCCGAAACGATTACGAAGGCAAAAGAGGTTACGGGAAAGCCCACATGCATTGTGGCAAATACCATCAAAGGAAAGGGGGTGAGTTTTATGGAGAATCAAGTGGGATGGCACGGAAAAGCGCCGAATGATGAGGAGTTTCAAAAAGCACTGACAGAACTTGAACACACTCTTTTTGAAGCGCAATGAGCATTGCTACTCGAGTTGCCTTTGGCGAAACCCTTCTTGAACTTGGTTATGAGAGAGATGATATTGTGGTGATTGATGCCGATCTCCGAGAATCAACAAAAACCGGAAAATTTGAAAAGGTATTTCCCAATCGTGCTTTTAATATTGGTATTTCAGAACAGGATCTTGTTGCGACTGCAGCAGGCTTTGCCATTGCAGGGAAAAAGCCTTTTGCGTGCTCATTCGCCACTTTTCTTACAGGGCGAGCATACGATCAGATTCGCACCGCTGTTGCTATCTCAGAGAAACCAGTGGTACTCGTTGGATCGCATGCCGGTATTCTTACAGGAGAAGATGGGGCAACACATCAATCTCTTGAAGATATTGGGCTTATGCGTGCGCTTCCGGGGGTAATAGTGCTTCATCCGGCAGATGCAGAAGAAACAAAAGCAATGGTTCGTTTTGCGGCAGAATCTTCTCATCCTGTTTACCTCCGATTGGGGCGCATAGGAGTTCCAACAGTATTTGAGAGTGGAACAAAATTTGAGATTGGAAACGTTCAAACACTCACAGAGGGGAGGGATATTACGCTGTTTGCCACCGGTCCACTCGTGGCAAGTGCTCTTATCGCCACAAAAATATTAGAAGATGAAATTTCTGTTCGAGTAGTAAATGTATCTTGTCTTTCTCCGCTTGATATAAAAGGAGTACTTCAGGCGCTGGGCAAAGTTTCAAAAGTGATGACAGCAGAAGATCACTCTATTTATAATGGGCTCGGAAGTGCTATAGCAGAGGTGATGGCAGAAAATGCAATCGGAATGCCACTTTTTCGTCATGGTATGCGACGATTTGGAGAATCAGGAACTTCTCTCGATCTCTACGAAAAGTACAAATTTGATGGTGAAGGGGTAGCGGAAGTAATCCGAGAATTTTGGAAAAAATAGTATTTTCGCGATGTTAGTGAATGTATTTTTATCGACTTACAAGTCCGCGTGCAAATTCTGCGCCGGTCATTTCTCGTTTTCCTTCGGGGCGAACTTGTAGCATATTGAGTGATCCAATGCGGAATCCCACAAGGCATCCATCCTGAAATCCCCGAAGCGTTCCAGGGGGTGTTGATTCGGGGACGTGTTCTGCGCGCAACACCTTTATTCGCTTTCCATTCAGCGAAAACCACGCTGTTGGCCAGACGGAAAAGGCACGAATTTTTTGAAGAGCCTCTTCTGCTGTTTCTTTTTTTGGAAAGAGTTCTGCATCGTTTTTCTGTATTTTTCCACAATAGGAAGCATTTTGATGATTTTGTATTTTTTCGGAAATTATTTCTCCACGGGCAATATGCTGAAGAAGGGTTTCCAAAAGATTGCCTCCTGCCTCTTCCATGAGCGCAAAAACTTCATTCGCATATTTTTCGGAAATATATACCACTGCTTCTCCTAATATCGGACCATCATCAAGTCCTGGGGTAATACGAAAAACGGTGATACCACTCTCTTTTTCTCCTGAAAGGATGGCAAATTGCACGGGTGAGGCACCGCGAAATTTAGGAAGAAGAGAGAAGTGGAGATTCCAGAGCGGTGGTGAATTTTCGAGAAAATCTGTTGAAAAAAGAAATCCATACGAAATGATCAAAAAAAGTTCTGCACCATGCTCCTGAAGTTTGTGAGAAGTAGCAACATCTGGTTTGTTGGGTTGAAATACAGGGATGGAATGTGTTTCTGCCCAAGTTTTTACTGCCGGAGGAGTGAGTTTTTTGCCACGTCCCGCAGGAGCATCTGGCGCTGTGACAACCGAAACTATTTCAATATCTTTACATGTTCTGAGGTGTTCAAAAATATTTGCGGCAAGTTGTGGGGTTCCAAAAACGGCAATTTTCACAAAAAAAAACAGAGAAATAGTTGCGTTACCGAAAAAACTCCGGCAGAAGTATTCTTGTCTTTTTTTTCTTCTATGACCACCCGAACTGAGCAGATTGCGAGCGTTATTCAGCGAGGGCTTGCTCGACACTTGCTTCCATACGAACAAGAATATGGAATTGTGACTATTATGCGCGTTGTGGTGATGGAAGATCTTTCGGAAGCACGAATTTTTGTTGATGCTACGCGAAGCGGAAGACGATTAGTAGAAACCTTGAATCGGAGAGTTGGTGTTTTTGCACGAGAGCTCCGCGGGATAATGACCCAAAAACGGACGCCAAAACTTATCTTTCGTTTGGATGAAGGAACTGTCGCTTCTCGACGCATTGACGAACTCTTGGAAGAATAATACATTTTCCTCAACATGTTTCTTATTACCAAAATATTTTCTTTTGCGGCGGCGCATCATCTTATTCGTTATCACGGAAAGTGTGAGCGTCCTCATGGGCATAATTATCGCCTAGAAATCTCTGTGTTAGGGGAAAAAGGGGAAAATGATCTCGTGCTCGATTTTGTTCTCCTGAAGAAACTCGTAAAAGACACTGTTCTTTCTCGACTCGATCATCACAATCTCAATGATTTTTTCGACAATCCTACTGCAGAAGTTATTGCCGAATGGATTTGGCATCAGCTTTTTCCACTCTCCGAAAAACTTCTTCCGTATCGGAATGAGGCAAATTTTCCAGAAGAAATTATCAATCTCCTAAAAGATCCTTCTGGGGCAAAAATTGATGATGGGTCGGAGAACATTGTTCTTTTTGAGGTAAAACTTTGGGAAACAGACACCAGCATTGTTCTTTATCGTGGACCACATGGAAACTTCTAAAAAAACATCGACATACTTACTCACTCCTGTAGAGGAGGCAATTGCCGCTATTCGCGCAGGGGAAATAATAGTGGTTGTTGATGATGAAGATCGTGAAAATGAGGGAGATCTCATTGTTGCGGCGGAAAAAATTACACCAGAAATTGTAAATTTTTTTGCCTCCGAGGCACGCGGACTTATCTGCACACCAGTAGGTCCTGAAATTTCGAGTCGACTTCAGTTTCGTCCTATGGTACGGAGAAATGAGGAGAGTACGGGGTGTAATTTTGCCGTTTCGGTTGATCTTCGAAGAGGAATCGCCTCTGGTATTTCGGCATTCGATCGCGCGGCGACCATCCGCCATATTGCAAACACTTCGTCGGTTCCAAGCGATTTTGTAAGTCCAGGACATGTTTTTCCGCTCAATGCAAAAGAAGGTGGAGTACTTGTTCGTGCAGGACATACTGAGGCAACGGTCGACCTAGCACAACTTGCGGGGCTCGCACCAGCAGGAGCACTCTGCGAAATTATGAATCCCGATGGTACTATGGCACGACTCCCCGAGCTTATTGCATTTGCTAAGAAGCACAAACTCAAGATTATTTCTATTGAAGACCTCATTCGGTATCGTCGGGAATGCGAAACACTAGTGGAAGAAGTGGCCTCTGCTACTATTCCCACAGTATTTGGTATTTTCACAGTGCGTGTTTTTCGAGAAAAGCTTACGGGAGCAGAACATGTTGCCATGATTCGTGGAAATCCTGCTGATTCTCCTTCTCCTATTGTTCGAGTTCATTCCGAGTGTCTTACAGGCGACGTTTTCCGTTCTCTTCGATGTGATTGTCGGAGTCAGCTTGATGCCGCACTCGATCGCATTGCCGAAGAAGAGGTAGGGGTACTTCTCCGTATGTCCCAAGAAGGACGAGGAATTGGGCTTTCTGCGAAAATTCAGGCGTACGCTCTTCAGGACGAACACGGCATTGATACGGTGGAAGCAAATCATCGTCTTGGGTTTCGTGATGATCTTCGCGATTACGGTATTGGGGCACAAATTTTGAAACAACTTGGTGTGAAAAATATGCGCCTTCTTACCAATAATCCTCGAAAAATTGTGGGACTCTCTGGCTATGGTATTTCTATTGATGAACGGATCCCGCTTCTCGTGGGGGAATCGGAACAGAATCACGCATATCTTCAGACGAAAAAGGAAAAGATGGGACACCTTTTGTAATTCCATTTTTTGTCCAAAAGAAAAAGGTGATACGCTTGCACTACATTTTTTAAGCTCATGTCGCAAAGTTACAAAGATGCAGGAGTCGATATTGTTGCAGGGGATTCCGCGAGTCGTCTCGCCGCCACCGCCGCAAAAACAACATTTTCTGGAAGAGTTGGAAAAATTGGTGCTCCAGTTGATTTGCCAGGTGGATTTGCCGGCATGCTCGATTTTGGCGATTTCTATCTCGTGCAGTGTTGTGACACAGTGGGAACAAAAATTGATCTTGCTGAACAAGTCGGAGATTTTTCCGGCTTAGGGTTCGATCTTCTTGCTATGGTGGCAGATGATGCCGTGTGCCTTGGGGCGGAAGTTGTTTCGCTCACCAATACATTTGAAACAGGAGCCATAAATTCCGAGGAAATTGGAGCGATGATGAATTCTCTTGCTGTCGCATGTAGAGATCAGAATATTGTTATTGCTGGTGGAGAAATTGCAGAAGTGGGAAAAAAAGTAAACGGAACGAGTTGGGGGGCAGATGCTGTTGGTATCGTTGAAAAAAATAAGGTAATCACCGGAGAAAAAGTTCGGGCAGGGGATGCAATTATTGCGCTAAAAGAAACGGGATTTCGATGTAACGGCTATTCACTGGTGCGGAAAATTCTCAAAGAAATTTCTGCAGATTCCTCGCTTCTCCAAAAGTGTGTTCGCCCATCAACGGTGTATCATTCGGCAGTTCTTTCGCTGTGCGGAAGGTATAGAGAGCCAGCAAAGATCTCTGTTTCGGGCATTGCACACATAACGGGTGGTGGAATCTCGGGGAATCTCTTTCGTATTCTTAAAAACGGATGTGGAGCAAAGCTCAACAGCCTCTTTTTTCCACCAGAAGAAATGATTTTTTTGGCGGAAAAAGGTGGGGTAAATACTCGAGAATTCTACCAAGTGTGGAATGGCGGAAATGGAATGCTCCTCGTGATTCCGCAAGAAGAGGCAAAGTACGCGGTTACTTTACTCGGCGAAAACGGCGTTTCCGCACAAATATGCGGAGAAATAACAGATTCCGGAAAAATAGAGCTTTTGGCGTGGAATGAGGAACAAATAATCTACGAGAAATAGTCTTCGTATTGGATGAATGCAGAAAAATGAATCCACGAAAGTTTTTATGAACTCCAATTCCTTTTTATTTCATCATCAAGTGCATTTGTTTTGCCCTGCTCCCTGAGTTCCACAACAACCTTTTTAGCATCATCGTAATTACTGTATCCCGCATTCTTGAGTGCTCTGGCAACATCAGCAGGACTGCTTCCCATGTTTATACTGATCGTACTTGCAATTTGCCAAGGTTGATTTTTTAATTGAGGACTCTGTGCTGGTCCGCTATAGACTTGTTGTGCGGCATTCACCACTCGCTGAGAAAGGTCTGCCACATTTTGTTTTGTGGCAGAGTTAATTCCATTCCTCTTGAGAATATTGACTGCTTCTTCAGAGCGAGATGCACTTGCCAGTTTTCTTGCAATTTCGAGAGTGTTTCCTTTGTTGTTCAGAAGGGTTTGCATTTGATTTTGTATAGTGGAATCGAGCCCCTGAAGATGTGAATCAACACTATTTCCTCCTTGTTGACCACCAAAAAGCATTCCTTGTCTACTCATTCTATTATACTGTTCATTGGTATGAATATTTGGTAAGTCTTTCAACATGGCAGAAAGGTCTGCGAATGCGGCGCCGTCTTTTTTACCACCGGTTGAATTTCCTATTGGTATCCATGGCAAATAGGCAGGGGTTTGCATAATAAATTTTCCAACACCTTCTACTCCTTGTTTTATTCCATCGACTGCAGGTTTTACAATAACAGCAGATTTTGAGGCAAGGTTTGCTGATTGCCACAACACAGCAAGAGTTAAAATATACCAAAAGAGCGCCTGAAAATCGTCGACGCCATTGATGAGCTTACTGGCTCCTATGATTTCGATTCCACCATTCGCCACTTGCATGTTTTCCATTTCTGCCGATTTTGCTACCATGATCATGATTGTCGCAAACACAACTGGAATTCCAATAATTGCTGGGATAAAGGCGCGGTGAACAAAGGCATTAAATCCGAGAATATTATTGTCGTCACTCCCTATATTTATGGGAATAATGTCTTTCATGACCCACACCAATACACCAATGGGCGAAAGCACAATATTCACCCAAAGAATAAGAACACGCTCGAGAACAACAAGAAAGAGAATAGTAAAAATAGCAATAATAACGAGCATCACGAGAAAAGAAAACACCGCCTGAAGGGTGAGATCTGCCCAGTCTATCTGCTTTCCATCTGTCATGGGGAGAGATTGCACTTGGAGAATGGAGTATGCAAAAACGCTTGCAAACGTTTTGTGGGAAAATTGCTTCCACTCCTTTTTCCACTCAAAAGTCATGGTTACTAAATCGGTGCGATAAATAATCTGATCCTTTCCTTCCCCATTATCCCAGCCTCCTTTTGCGTTTCCTGTTATTTTTCCGTTGTGAATATCCATTTTAACGAGAGATACCGGACAAGTGGGGCTTGGATTTTTTTCTGTCTGTTTACTTGCTTCTAAGGGGCTTATACAGTTTTTAATGGCAGTGTTTATTCCAACAGATTGTGGAATAGAAAAGACAACATCGGTTGCTATACTTGCCGCATCAAGTATTATTTTGGCGCCAAACCAAGTAAAGTTAACCGCCACTACTGCAATAACAAGCTTCGGCAAGACCTTTCCGATTTGAAGAGAGGTCTCTCCTCCTCCAATACCGCCACCCGCTGTTGCTACCACCATAAACGCCATAACAATAAGGACAACGATAAACATGTCGTTTACCATATTCCGAACAATTTGCCATACATAATTAAGCAGAACACCAATGTCTTGTGTCTCTTTCACTTGTTCCGTCACAGGTCGTGATGCATCGACTACTCCTCCTTTTCCAATAATAAATTCGTTATCCATAAAAATACCGATCATGGCGGTCTCAATGCCAATCACCGGAACGAGAAGCCCTGTTATAAATCCTGCCCCTTCACTGAATTTTTTTTTCAAATCCGAATAGTCACTTTCTGCCGCATGTGTTTGCGGAGCCCATGTTCCAGAAAAAATGGAAATACTCGGACCAAATGCCCCCAGTAAAAATGTAAAGCACAGCAGTCCCACGCCTATTTTTTTTTGAGCACGCCTCCAAAAACTTTCTGTCATCTGTTTTACTATTTTTTTGTTTGACATATTCCTTGTATTGTAGCGAAAAACCTTGTTTTCAGCAAGGTGCGCTCTGCGGAATCTTGTTTCTGTTGAGAAGTCGAAATCTTACGAGAAGAACATCATCCCAAAAAAGAGAATTCCTCCCGTAATTCCTGCTATCACCCCTCCTTTTTTGGTACTAAAAAGTTCTTGATTCCTTTGTCTTTTTTGTATTGGTTTTTGATTAGGCGCGCGAGGTAGTGGCGCATTTTGAGGTTGATTTTTTTTCTGCTCAGTGTGTGGTGATGCTTCTTCTTTTTCTCCTCCACTTCCGAGTCGCTGAGAAATGGACGATATTTTTGAAGATGACGGAAGAGAAACGGGCATAGGAGCATTGTACGAAGAGTATCTTTCGGAAAGATAGAGGTTGTGAACAAGCGGAGGAATGCCGTGTTCTATTTTCTGCAGAACTCCGAAGGCATTTATAGCCTGTGCCATAGTGGCACTTTTTATAAAAGTCGCATTTCGCATGATTTCGGTTTTTTGGATGGCATTCCCGAGTTCAAATGCTTTCCATTTTTCATCATTGAGAGAAATTTTTATGGCGGCAACAATCGCCTTTTCCTGGTGAATTTTGCTCTTCGTATCTACTCCAAAGGGTTGTATTTTTGAGTCGGCATCTCCAAGTATTCTTGATGCTCGCTCCTCCCAAAGGTCTTTTGCTATTTTTAATGTTTCTGTTTTTTGCGCAGAAGAAATGCTTTCGGGGCTTTCTTCTGTCATAACAGCACAGAAAAAAGGAACAATCTCTCTTTGTCGCGGGTCAGATGAACCAGAGAGAGATGTATTTGTGTTAGTGTATTCTGCTCTCCAGTGAGAAACATTTTGGCGAAATTCGTCTCGAAGATTCATTTCTGACATTTGGAAAAAACTATACTAAAGGGGTTTGGGGGTTGTTAAGCTGTGGATTTACTGTTGTTTTTGCCAGTATTCTTACGCTTCTCTTTTCTAGGTCTCGTGAGACGAGTGACATTTCATGTATACGATCGTTGGGGATGTTATTGTAGTATATCCACTGAAGAGCATTTATCATGTCGCTCATAGAAATAGGGGCGCTTTCTTTGTATTTTTCATCGTATCTTTGTCCGAGAGGGGAAGAAGCCGACCCACTTGCGACTCGGTTTTTTGCACCATCTCCACGAAAGATTCCCGAAAAAACCTCTAAGAACTCCTCTATTCCTACCTCATTGAGCTTATCGTCAGGAGTTCTTGTTTGCTGATTACCATTCTGTTTTTGCGATTCCTGCTTATTGTGTTGTTTTTTTGTTCTCGTTAGTGCTTGACGAAAAGCTCCGCTTCCCCGTTCTCCAAAATCAATGCACGAGAAAAAATCTTCATATTTCCCATAGAGATTCCAGTATTTCTGCTCTTCTGATCCACTCAGTGATTGAAGCTTGTTGAAGACCATGTTTTCGGGGTGCAACGCACTATCGATTGTTTTTTTCTGCAACATTGTTACACCACCATGACTTATGCCAAGCCCCGCCATAGCGTAGGCAAGACTCGTGGAGTTCGGTTTTCGAATAAAAACAAGGATATTCATCAAAAACATCATTATTCCACTCATGGTAGCTATTCCTGCGGGGAGTCCTTCAAAACTAGTGAGCTGTTTTGCAAAATTTCCGGCATTTGAATAGTCGAAATCTTCTTTATTTGCCATCTTTCCGTTTGCTCCAAGTATCATTTTTCCTTGAGGGAGTATTTGAAACCCCGAGCCTTCCATGAGGTTTTTTTTGTATTGTTCTGGTATTTTTTTGAAATCTGTTTCGAGTTTTTTTTGAGCATCAATCGCCAATTCATAAAGTGCAATATGGAGGAGTTCGTTTTGAAATTTCGACATGCCTTTTGCGGAAAGTCCTGTTTCTTCTTCTCCTGCCGTCGCCTGTTCTCTGCCCTTTGTGGCATCGGCCTTTCCTATTTCTCGAGCTATTTTTTCGAGATTTTTTGGTGAGAATCGAATATTTTCGCCTTCCGCTGTAATATCTGCGATGAGTTGTTGTATTTCTAATACACGATCAGGAGTTTCTACTTTTCCCGTGCGGAGGTATTCCATGAGCGGTGCAAGGCGCGTATCAACTTCCCCCCCTCTTACCAAAAGGTTGGTCTTCATAGCATCTACCTGCCCCCTTGCCACGCTTGGGAGACTGAACTCGTTGTGAGATCCTTCTATTTTTTCTGTCGCATTCTCCAGAGTAAAATTTTTTCCGAGAGGAATATTTTTGAGATACGCCTCTACTTGTGGAGCCTCTATCATCCCCGAGGTGAGAAGTTTTGAGAGGAGAAGAGTACTAAAGGCAAGAAGGTGTCCTCCGTATGCCTCCCTTTCGCTTTCTGTCATCTTTTTTTCTTCACGTTGTCGCAAAAGCATTCCTATGGGTGATTTTTCAGTGCTCCCCGAAATGCCAAGAAATACTTTTATTTTTTCGGCATCTTGTGGAAGAATCGTGTTCTGAAGGGCAAGCATATCCATCGTTGCCATATCATTTGGCAGTGATATTCCTTTTTGTTGGACAATTTTTTGAAAATTTCCTCGAGAAAGCGCACCAGCAATGGTGAGTTTTTGTTCCATTTGTCCCAAGATGGGGGCGGACGAAGAAATTTCGGAAAGAGAATTTATCCAAGAAGAATAGGTCTTTTCTGACATATTTGGAATGTCTTTTGCCAGCGCATTAAGATCGGAGTAGCGCTGTATAATGAGTGCATCTTGTGAAGAAGGGGAAGCACTCAGAAGGTCTGCTATCTCTTTTCGTGTTTGCATAATAGGATGTACCAATGCTTTTTGAAAGAGTTTTCCTTCAATGGTTTCCTTTTTTTCCACTCCTGTGGTGGGGATTCCAGCTAGGAGTCTTTGACAAATATCGGCTTCATTAAGTGGTAATAGGGTAAGTGTTGCGATGTCTTCTGTGTAACTCTCTCCTTTTTTTTCCCATTTTGCGCTTTCAATGGTTTCCTTTAATGCCGACAGGCGACTTGAAGCAGAGGATTCTACTATTTTAGTTGTTTCTGATGATTCCATATTACAACCGTAAAAGACGGGAAATTTTATCTGTCAGTTCTTCCGTCTTGTTTTCTGATTCTGGAATATGTGCGCTGAGAAGCATTCGTACTTCTACGGGATTCTGATCTTCAAGCTCACATTCTATATTTCGAAGAAAACCGGCCTTGAGATTAATATGAAGACGCTTTACGTGTATTTCAGGGTGGTATAAGATCCAGAATGTCTGGATATTTTGATACGCACAAAAAACATCTCCTATTTTTATACCACTGGTGGTAAGAGCAATCTCAATGCGCCTCGGTTTTTGTTTGTAGTTGATGTAGTAAAGTCCTGAGATAAGAAGAACGATAAAGGCAAATGGAAGGTTTCCTGTAAAGATTCCAAAAATAACAAGCATTATTGCGACTATTGCTCCCCGAAGTGCCCAAGCGTCTCCTCTTTCTACTTCCCTGAATTCTGGTGCACTCCAGCTCATAATGGCGCGACCATAGTCTTTGCCTGCTGTATTTTTGAAAGTCGCATTTTGCATTTTTTTGTTTTTTATTCCCCATATTCTTCCATATTTTTCATTTTTTTTCAAGACAGAGAGGTTGTTCTTTTTGCGTTATGGTCGTACCATTTTGTACGAATTTCTTTTTTCTCGCCTATGTTTACTTGGAAACTTACTCCGAGACCATATTCTGATGAGGAGGCGAAAGAACTCCTCACTCCGCTTATGAGTCCAGAAACAACAGAGTGGCATTACCGAAAACACCACTCGGGATACGTTGTGGCCCTGAACACGATTGAAAAAGAACTGCAAAATGTCACTCGTGATGGCTCCAATGGAAATTACTCTGGATTTGGGGAACTCAAGCGACGCCAACCGTTTAATCATGCAGGGACAATTCTTCATGATGTTTATTGGATGAATGTCGGTGGAAATGGCGATGTGAGCAAGGCGCCTCAGCTTTTTCAAAAAATAGAAGAAGAGTTTGGATCATTTGAGGCTTGGAAAGAAGACATGATCGCCACCGGGATGGCGGCAAAACTTGGTGGATGGGCAGTGCTGACGCTTGATACACTTATTTCTGGTCGACTCCTTAATATTCTTGTTGATGAGCATCAGAATGGTGCTTTATGGGGCGGAATTCCCATTGTTGCGCTCGACATGTTTGAGCATGCGTATTATCACCAAGATGGGCCCGCTCGTCCGGCGTTTATCAATCACTTTTTTGAAAGTCTTCATTGGGAAAGAATTGAGGCGTTGTACACACAACACTCCTCTTCTGTGCATTAACAAGAGAATTTTTTCGCTAAATAATGAGATGGGCGTAGCAATTTTCTGTGTCCATCTTTTTATGTGATTCATTGTTGGAGAAATTATATTTTCGGTAATTCTGGAATATTTTCAATATGTGCTACAGACGTTATGTTCTGCACTTTTTCAATAGTGTTCATAATAGGAAAAATATCCTGAAAATCCTGAATCTCTAAGGAGAAGAAAATTGTGGCAAACGCCTTTGATCGCTCTTGAAAGACAAAATTGTTCACATTGGCACCAAACTTGACAAAAACAGAGAGAATGTCGTGTAAAATACCAATACGGTCTCCTGTTCTTGTGATTTTGAGAAATACCACCTCCTTCTTTTCTTCTCCTGAAAATCGAGCTTCAATGATACGACTGTTTTCGAGGTGAGTGAGAATTTTGCAATCAATTCTGTGTATCGTAATGTGTTTTCCTCTAGTAATAAAACCAAGAATCGCATCTCCCATTTTTGGATGACAACAGGAGGCAATTTTTGTGGGGATATCTGTTCTTCCAGAAATAAGAATTTTTCCTTTTTCTTCTGTTATTTTTGGAGAAGAAGATTTAGAAGAACCTCCCTCTCGTTTTTTCCATTCCTGAAAAATTTCCCTCGCAACGGTTTCGGGAGAAAGTGTTCCCGCGCCAATATGATGGAGAATTTCTTCTCGTTGTTTTCGGGGGAGATTTTTTCCGCGAAAATGCTGAAGGAGAGAAAAATGTGGATCAAGTTCGCGGTGCCCTAAGCGAGTGAGCTGGTGATTGAGCAGTGTACGCCCCTCCTTAAGAAGTGCATCTGGATCTTTTTCTCGAAAGAAACTCCGCAAACGATTTTTTGCCTTGCTGGTAACACACATAGAAAGCCAGCTCTGACTGGGAACAGTGTCTCGACGAGTAGAAACTTCAATAATATCTCCACTTTTGAGTGGATGATCGAGTGGCACTACTTTTCCGTTTACTTTTGCCATGCGTAGGGAAAGCCCAATTTCCGAATGAATAGAGAAGGCAAAATCAATAGGCGTTGCCTGTTCAGGAAAATCGAGAACATCGCCTTTTGGGGTCACCACAAAAATTCGTTTTGCAGGAAGATCATCTCTGTGAACTTCTTTTGCATCTCTTATTTTTTTCTCTGAAAAATGCCCTGTCTCAAAAAGGCTCTCAAGCCAATCAACCGCCTTTTTTTTCTGCCACTTCTTTTTTCCTTCTTTATAATACCAGTGCGCCGCTACACCAAATTCTGCTTCCCGATTCATTTCTTCGGTACGAATTTGAATTTCAACGGGGAATGTTTTTCGAGAGGCGTCGGAAAGTCCCATAACTGTTGTATGAAGACTTCGGTATCCATTTGGTTTGGGAACAGCAATATAGTCCTTAAAGAGATTTGGCAATGGAATAAAGTGTTCATGAATCACTCCAAGTGCCGCATAACATTCTGAGAGATTTGATACTATAATACGAATGGCAAAAACATCATGAATCTCATGAATTGAGTCTGCAGATTTCCGTTTCATTTTTTGGGAAATGCTGTAGAGATGTTTCACTCGACCAAATGTTTCTGAGGAAATCCCTTGTTTTTCGAGAAGTTGTTGTATTTTTTTTGATGCATTACGAATGATGCGATCTCGATAGTGTTCATGTTGGATCATTTGCTGACTCGATTTATTGTGCTCTTTTGGAGAGAGATAGAAAAATGAGAGATCTTCTAAGGGCGCTTTCATGGCGTATATTCCAAGACGGCTTGCAATGGGAGCATAAATAAGGAGTGTTTCGCGTGAAAATGCCTGCTGTTCTTCTGGTAAATTCCACTCGAGATTTCGCATTTCATAAAGACGCTCCGAAAGTTTTAAAAGAATAACACGAGCATCCTGTGCCATTGTGAGAATCATATTTCGGAGGAGTTCTGGATTATTCAGGCTTGTTTTTGTGGAGGAAGAAGCAATATGGGATGATCTTTCGAGAAGCATGGTGGCAGAAGGTCCAAATGTTTTTTGAAAAAAAATTTGTTGTTCTGGAAAATCAGAAAATACGCCATGAAGAAGACCCGAAATAATAAGCGATTCCTCTGCTTGCATTATAGAAAGGCTTCGAGCAACTTCTATTGCCCGGTCTTTATATCGATGTGGAGAAATTCGATTTTGTTTTTGTGAAAACTCCTTAAGAATTGTATACGCTTTCTGTATCTGCTCTTCGGATGCTTTTGATTTTGTTTCGCGAACCCGATGCAAAATCTCTTCAAAAGCAGACATTTTTTCAGGAAACTTTTATACTTCTTGAGTGTGGCATATTTCTCTCCTTTTGACATTCTCTTTTCTTTTCTCGCTATCTATGAGAAAATGTGCTGAAATTTTTTTGGATTTTTTCTTCTCTCATGTCAAACGATAATAACGGTGATAACGGCACGCCAACTCCTTTTGATCGATTTACTCCAGAGGCGCAGCAAGTGCTCCGCCTCGCAGAAACGGAATCAAAATCTGGACGATCATCCTCCATTGGTACTCAACACCTTCTCATTGGAATTCTCCGTGTAAATAAGACGATCGCCTTTTCTCTTCTCAATCGAGCAGGAATTAATGTCTCTGCTGTTACAGCGCTTCTTTCGGAAGTTTCAGAATCTGGAGAAGGGGGAGGACTTTCACGAGAACTGAAGAAAGTTTTGGAGGGCGCTATTAAAATGTCATTCCAGTTTCGTCACCAATTTGTTGGTGTAGAACACCTTCTTTTTTCTCTCCTCGAGCACGATCAAGCGGCAGGAACGCAAATCATTCGAAAAATGCAGGTAAACACTTCAGAAATTCGCCGTCAGCTCGAGGAGATTTTTACGCAAATTTCAGAAGGAAGCCGAAATGGAAAACCACCCGAAAATATGCTTCACGCACTCGAAAATCTTTTAAGCGGTTTACAAGGGGCTATTGCCGGAATGCGTCCGGGGGAAGATTTTTCCGATGCGTATCAGCACAAAAAAAAGAAAGAGGAGGAAGAGTCAGAAACGCCAGCGCTCGACTTTTTTTCCACTGATCTTTCGGAAGAAACTCGGGCAGGAAAAATTGATCCCGTTATTGGACGCGATGAAGAAATTGAGCGAATGGTGACCATTCTCAATCGAAAAACAAAAAATAACCCCGTTCTCATTGGAGAACCCGGTGTCGGAAAAACTGCCATTGTAGAGGGCTTGGTTCAGCGAATTGAGCGTGGTGCTGTCCCCGATTCCTTGCTTGGAAAACGTGTTCTCGCACTTGATATGGGAAGCTTGGTCGCAGGGACAAAGTATCGTGGAGAGTTTGAAGAGCGACTCAAGGAAGTCATTGAAGAGCTCATAGAATTTGAAGGAGATGTTCTTCTTTTTATCGACGAACTTCACACAGTTGTTGGTGCTGGCTCTGCAGAAGGATCGCTCGATGCGGCAAATATTTTAAAACCAGCTCTGTCACGAGCGCGTATTCAAGTTATTGGTGCGACGACATTTGATGAATACCGAAAACATGTCGAAAAGGATAAGGCGCTTGAGCGCCGTTTTCAGCCAATCACTGTAGAGGAGCCAAATATAGAAGATGCCATTACTATTCTTCGTGGCATTAAAAAGGAATATGAAACTTTTCATCATGTTCGCATTTCCGATGCGGCAATTTTGGAGGCGGTAAATCTCTCAAAGCGCTATATCGCTGACCGATTTCTTCCCGATAAGGCAATTGACCTTCTCGATGAGACGTGTGCCAAAAAAGGTGGACGGAGCCAAGGACATTCAGAAGAGATTAAAAAAATCGAAGAACGTATTGGCAAAATTGTGAAGAAAAAAGAAGAGGCAGTAAAAAGCCAAAACTACGAAAAGGCACTCGAATGGAAAAAACAGGAAGAAAAACAGCGGGAACTCATCACTGAAATCCGTTCTGCAAAAAAACCAAAAACTCCTCCCATTCCCATCACCGAGTTTGATATTGCCGCTACGGTTGGAAGAATAACCGGAATTGCCGTAGCACGTCTTGTAAAAAGTGATCGAGAAAAACTCCTCTTGCTTGAAGAGGGGTTAACGAAAAAAGTAGTAGGACAACGCGAGGCAATTGCAGAAATCGCACGAGCGATTCGAAGGAGTCGTGCTGGTATTTCTGATACACGTCGTCCAGTAGGAGGATTTCTCTTTCTGGGACCAACAGGTGTTGGGAAAACCGAACTTGTCCGAGTACTTGCAGAAGAGCTTTTTGGAAGTCGGGAGCATCTCATTAAAATTGATATGAGTGAATTCATGGAGCGGCACAATGTCTCTCGCCTTGTGGGTGCTACAGCGGGCTATGTAGGGCACGAAGAAGGAGGGCAACTTACAGAAGCAGTTCGCCGAAAGCCATTTTCCATTGTGCTTTTTGACGAAATTGAAAAAGCACATAGTGATTTTCAGAACATTCTCCTTCAGATTCTCGAAGACGGAGAACTCACCGATGCCAAGGGACGAAAAGTAGATTTTCGAAATACCGTTATTATTATGACTTCCAACTTAGGAGCAGAAGCCCTTACAGAAGAGGCTACTAAGATTGGATTTTCCGCGAAAGGAGATTCTCTCAAAAAAGCAGAGGAAGATTTTGAAGACAAGAAAGGATTTGTACTTGATGAATTGCGTCGTCATTTTCGACCAGAATTTTTGGGACGAATTGATAGTGTTGTTGTGTTTCGTCCGCTTTCGGCAGAATCGCTAAAATCCATTGTTGCCATGCGTCTTTCAGAACTTGGTGGCCGACTTCTTGCAAAAGAAATGCAATTCGAATATTCCCCAGAAGTCGTTGATCTTCTTGCAGAAAAGAGCTTTGATCAAAAGTCTGGAGCACGAAAAATTCGGAAGGTGCTTTCGGAGCTCGTGGAAGACAGTATTGCTGAGGAAATTCTTCGGGTGAAAGACACCAAAAATGCCACAGTGTGTCTTTCTGTGGAAAACAACACATTACTTGTTGCTATTCTTCCTGCAAAACCTGAACCAAAAAAGAAGGGTTCTAAGAAAAACGGAAAAATGGCAATGGTATAGTTACTCCTTTGCAGGGATGAGTTGCGATTTGTCCCTACAGATTTTGTACTGTTCGCCTTAGAAAATCCGTAAATCCTTCATCACCAAATGCTTTTGTGGTAATGAAGAGATCCTTATCTCCGCGTCCGGAAACATTGATGACAAGTATTTGGTCTGATTGCATTTCTTTTGCTCGCCGCACACCTTCTGCAACCGCATGTGCCGATTCGAGTGCTGGGATGATTCCTTCGTGTTTGACGAGCATTTTCCATCCCTCCAGAGCTTCCTCATCTGTTGCGACAACATATTCCGTTCGTCCCTCATCTCGAAGCCACGCATGAATGGGGGAAACGCCAGAGTAATCGAGTCCTGCACAAATAGAGTGTGTATTTCGCATTTGTCCATCTTCATTTTGGAGAAAATAGGACTTCATTCCTTCTGAAACTCCGGCGGAACCACCAAATTTTCCAGAGACAAAGCGTGCTGCATGATCTTTTCCCTCGATTCCAAGTCCTCCTGCTTCTACTCCAATAAGTTGAACATCCATATCATCCAGAAAATCAAAAAATGCGCCCATGGCGTTACTTCCCCCACCAACACACGCTACAACAGCATCAGGAAGCACTCTTCCGGTTTGCTTTTGAAGTTGCATACGAACTTCTTCGGAAATAATCTTTTGAAAATAGGTATTCATTTTGGGATACGGATGCGGTCCGCAAACGGTTCCCAAAAGATAAAGTGTGTCGTATGGATTAGTGACAAGATCGCGCAACGCTTCGTTGATAGCATCTCGCAAGACTTGTCCGCCGTTTTCTACGGGAATAACTGTGGCACCGAGTTTCTCCATCCAAAACACGTTTGGTCGTTGTCGTGCTACGTCTTTTGCTCCCATATAAATCACGCACTCAAGCCCCAATTTGGCGCACATGGTTGCCGTGGCAAGTCCGTGCTGTCCGGCACCGGTTTCTGCAATGACTCTCATTTTTCCCATCCGCTTTGCGAGGAGTCCTTGCCCAAGGCAGTGATTCATTTTGTGTGCTCCCGTGTGTACTAAACCTTCGTTTTTCAAAAATATTTTTGCTCCGCCAAGTATTTTTGTGAGATTTTCTGCAAAATAAAGTGGTGTTGGTCTTCCGGCATAATTTTGCTGAATATCGAGGAAATCTTTCCGAAAAGACTCATCTGTAATAGCCTTTTCAAAGGCATCCGAAAGTTCGAGCATAATGGGTATGAGCATTTCAGAGACATACTGTCCACCATAGGAGCCAAAATGACCATTGGAAGTAAGAATGCTTTTACGAAAGGACATGTCAGAAAAAAACCAAAATAAAGTATGCCTGCTTTTCAAAAAAACTCAAAATGGCATACTAAAAAACGAATTTTGAAAAATAATGTCTTTAAAAAATACTCCAGAAGGAGCATTGAGGGGGAGTGAACTTCGAGAAGATTCATCAGAAATACACAAAATTTTGAAAGGAATATTAGAGAAAATTCGAGCAGTACTCCATTTTGTTACCGATCGAATTGATGAAATGCAGTTTTCCCTTTCGACTTATGGAGTTCACAAAATCTCTTCCTCACGAGAGGATGATAAAAAAGATGATGATGATGTTTCATAAAATTCTATGCGCTTTGCTCTTCTTACACCTGGTACGATAAAACATTCTTTTTTTGCTGAAGCACAAAAAGAATATCTCTCACGGATTCAGAAATTTTGTACATTTGATATTCGAGAAATTTCGGAAGAAAAGTTGACGAAAAATACTTCTGAAGAAGTGACAAAAAAGCGTGAAGCGGAACGTCTTCTTTCTACTTTTCCCAATCGGTCTACGGTTATTGCGCTTGATGAACGTGGAAAGGAGTTTTCTGCGCAAGAATTTTCTCATTTTTTAGACAAACTCCTTCTCGACGGAAAAGATGCCTTCTTTTGCATGGGTGGCGCAAATGGACTCGACGCCTCGATTCTCGAGAAAGCGAATACGGTAATAAGTTTTGGGAAAATGACACTCACTCAAGATTTGGCACGCATTGTATTTTTGGAAACAATGTTTCGCGGATTTTCTATTCTGAAAAATTTACCGTTTCATCGGTAATCCCTTGCACCAAAAACAAAGGAATTTTCGCTAGAATCCATTTTATTAAAGAAGGCTGGAGAGATCTACGGGAGGAGCTCCGAAATTTCCTTTTTAAACTCTTCCACGTCTTTAAATTTTCGATAGACGCTCGCAAAGCGAATGTAGGCAATATGATCTATTTTTTTGAGAACATTCATTACTGCTTCGCCAATTTCAGAGCTTTGCACTTCATTTTGTCCTGCCCAATTTTCCGAAAGCTCATTCACCATTTCTCGAATTTGATCTCGAGAAATCGGACGTTTTCCACATGCCACTCGAATACTTTTTTCTAGCTTCTCTGCGGAAAACGCTTCTGTTTCGCCATCCCGTTTTTTTATTATGAGATTTCCGGTAATCACTCGTTCGAGTGTCGAGAAGCGAAACTCGCATTTCTCGCATTCCCGTCGTCGTCGAATAGAGCGCCCTTCTCGTTCGGGACGTGAGTCGATGACTTTTGTTTCCGAATGGTGGCACCGTGGACACTGCATGATGAGCGAAAATCCCTTGTACTCTAGGGGGAATCTCTCAAAAAGAAAAGCACCTTCTTTCTTGTGAATAGTCCTGCTCAAAATCCAAAAAGCCGAGATATAGCAATTTTTACGATGCTAATCCGACAATCATGCGGAATATTTTGAGTCTGCGAATATTTTTAAAGCTCTCTTCTTTTTGTGCTTCTTCTCGTAAACTTTCATCAAGAATGGTTGCCAGCTCAAGCTCTCTGAGTGCCAAATCTCTATTTTTTAAAAGATTAAGGGCACATGCCTTGTTGTAGTGCGCAAATGCATCTCGCTCGTTATACGAAAGTGCTTCGTCGTACGCTCGTACTGCTCCCCAATAATCTTCGAGCGCAAAGAGCGCATTTCCTTTGTTAATAAGTGCAGGGAGATGTGCAGGGCTTGTGGCGAGTATTTTATTGTATGCGGTAATGGCTTCTCGGTACTTTCCAAGCTCAAAAAGCGCAAGACCTTTGTTGTAGAGTGCCTCGAGATCATTTATATTTTCTTTAAGATAGGCATCAAAATCCATAATAGCTTTTTGAACATTTCCCGTTTGGAGAAAAATAGTGCCACGCTGAAAGTATGCGGACGAATATGATGAATCCACTTCTACTGTTTTGGTAAACATTTCTCCTGCTTCTTTTGGTTTTTGGAGAATTACAAGACATATTCCCGCCTTATACCATGCCACAGCATTTTTTGGATTCTGCTCTGTACTCTTTCGAAAACACTTTTCTGCTTCTGCAGGATTTCCAAATTGTTCCAAAAGAATCTCTCCTTTTTGGAGGTGCGCTTCTTCTAGGTTTTCATCAAGAGAAAGCGCATGTTCAAAGCAAAGTATTGCCTTTTGAAAGTTTTTTTCGCGGAGGTGGGCATTTCCCTTTAAAAACGAGAGTCGTGCAGAACGAGGCACCTTTCTCATCGCTTTTTCTATTGTCTTTAGAAGCGAGGAACCTTCTTTGAGTGCATTTTGACACTCTGCAATTTGAAGGAAAATATTAGGGCTTTTGGGGAGTGATTCATAGAGCAAAAGTGCTTCCTTCCAGTTTTCGAGAAGAAAAAGAACTCCTGCTAAATTCTGCTTGGCATCATGATTATTAGAAGAAATTTTTCGGAATACTTCTTCTGCTTCCGTGAGATGATTGAGCGCAACAAGCGCATTTCCCATAAAGATTCTCGGATTCTCCTCTTCTGAATTTTTTGAGAGGAATACAGAGAAAAGACGTTCGACCGTTTTCCAGTCGCAAAGTTTTACGGCAAGTACTCCGCCAAAAAAAAGAAATCGTTGTTCTTCTGAATGTTTTTGAAGAATAGTGTTTGCAATGTGCTGTGCCTCTTTGTACTTTTGAAGACGAAAAAGTGAGATTCCCAACCCAAAAAGACATTCCACAGATTTTGGATAGAGCGAGAGTGCTTTTTGAAAAATATCATGCGCATCTTTGCTACAACCCTGTTCTAAAAGAGTGATTCCCAAATTTTGTAAGACCGATATGTCTTGTGGAGCAATTTGTTGTGCTTTTTTGAGAAAAGAGATGGCCTTCTCTCTTTTATTTTCGCGGAGAAAAAGAGTTCCTTGGGCAAAGAATGGAACATGTTTTCCGAGTCCGAGTTGCGCCGCTTTTTGGAAATATTGGAGTGATTTTTTTGTTTTTCCAGTTTCTGCCAATGCATTTCCTGCATTCAAGATGGTGTCTCCAAAACAGGGATCTTCCTGAAGAATTTCTTCATATACAGAAAGTGCAGAAGCATATTCTCCAAGCTCTACAAGCGTATCTGCGGATCGTTTTTGCGATTGCAATATTCCAAGAGTGTCGCGTTGCTCTGGGAGTGCTGATCGTGAATGCGCTTTTCCAAAAAAACGTTCTGGAAGAGCAAGAAGAATGCCGGCAATAAGTGCAGGAATGCAAAAAAGGAGAAGCATTTCTGTTTCTGGTTGACAGGTTCCGTTCTCCGTTCCACAAAATGCAGGAAGATGGTTGCTAAAGAGTGCCTGAAACAAGGATCCCAAGAGGAGTAGCGATTCAACAACAAGAATTCCAAGAGAAAAGAGTGATGCGGCACGCTTAGGACTTTGGATTCTCTTGCGTTTTCGGATTCGTGCAAATGGTGAAAGGCGTTTCGGAATGTCAAAATTCCAGACAAAATCTGCCCTCTTCGGTAAAAAAGAGTCTTCATCTGGTGTGATGAAAAAATTTGGTAAGAAAATTTGTTTTTCGGTGTTTTTTGTTGATGTGTTTTTTT
Organism: Candidatus Peregrinibacteria bacterium; assembly: GCA_016699755.1. Classification (NCBI taxonomy): domain Bacteria; phylum Candidatus Peregrinibacteriota; species Candidatus Peregrinibacteria bacterium. Next base: position 1,253,671 of record CP065009.1, read on the forward strand.
CGGACAACGACAGTAAAAATATCTTTGTATTCTACAGAAAACTACTCCCTTTGGGCAATAAAAGCAGGTTGCGAAAACAAAAAAGAGTGGTGGAAAAAAAACTGCGCTTTTTCTTGTCAAAAGGAGAAGAAATAGGTTTTTCTAAGGGTGGGTATTTTTGTAAAATATGCTTCTTCTTCTCTGCGGTGGAACGATCGACAAAACTTATATTCCTCAGCTGGAAAAATATATGTCAGACAAAACCCATTTTTCCGAGATGATTGCTCGAGCAAACCTTTTCGATATTTCTCTTACAGTCCATTCACTCTTTGCGAAAGATTCCCTAGAAATGAATGATGAAGATCGGGAACAAGTAGTAGAGGCATGTGCCAAAACGAGTGAAGAAGAAATTCTCGTTGCTCACGGAACCGATACCATGGTAGAAACCGCTACAGTTGTGGCAAGGCACCTTGAGCAACACGGAATAAAAAAACGAGTAGTATTTTTTGGTGCTATGATTCCCTATGAAAATTCTCGAAGCGATGCCCTCTTTAACCTTGGAACAGCCATCATGGCAGTACAAATTGTGGAAACAGGAGTGTTTGTTGCTATGAATGGACAGCTTTTTCCTTGGAATTTTGTACGAAAAAACAGGGAAAAAGGGGTGTTTGAGAAACTCACAACATCTTGACAATGGGGTGATATAGAATATAAAGTAGAAAGCCTTTTTTATGAAAAAAATGCTGACTCTAATGTCAGAAAATGATGGTGTTGACATAGAAAAAGATGGTAGGGATAGGGGGATGTATATAGATCAAGAGCAGGTGGGACTGCTCTTTCATGCCGTTTGTCTTGAGGCAATTGCAAAAATTCATGATTGGCTAACAAATGTTTTTTCTAATGAATTTCCGTTAGAATATGTCAAAGTTCAGCAAAGAAGTTTTATTGCTTATTTTGATGAACACTGTTCCAAGAAAAAACCAAAGAGTTTTTCGGGTTTAGAGATTCTCTTGAAATCATTGGTATTCTATTCGCTTGATAGTATAACATTGGGTTTTAGAAAATACCTTGAAGACACCAGTATAACACAGCAAGAGATGCTTCGTTTGACAAAAATTAACCCATTACAGCAAATAAATGGTGAGGTTTCCAGAAAATTTTGCGCGTTGTTGCTATCCAAAGATTTTCCAGTACAAGGGTCTGATGGGGCTTTTACTATAAAAGAATTAAATGATGCGTACATGGAAATGCAGAGTAGTGAAGAGGTGGACCCTGATTCTCGAATAAGAGAAGCCGTTATCTCTACATTGCGCACTATTTTGGAATCCGAATCATGAAAGCACTTACACCAAATGCAGCCCTAGGGTTCCCCACAAATCCTTTTTTAGGAGGAACTCTCCGGTCGTTCAAAGGAAGGACTCAAGCTAGAGGTGCAAAAAATATTCTTAATTTTACGAGAAGTGGTGATTCTGGCGTCATTCGAACTGCAACTACTCAGGATGCAGAAAGAGTGATAGAGCTTATCAAGAAAATTCAGCTTGGTAAAATAGGTCTCATAAAGGATATTGCTACAGGTGAAAACAGGATTGAGTCTGGGGGGTTTTCAAATCACGGAGGGTTTTTTGATAAAAATTTTCCAAAACAAGCGCAAAATGCAATTACAGATGAGGAAAATATACCCATTCTTGCAGAAGTATTGGGGACGAGAAAAAATGAACTCGTGGGATTTATGTGGGCAAATACAAAAAAAAAATTCCCGCTAGGAAGTGCCATTGAAAAAATACCAGAAGACGCCACCGCCGATAAAAAATCGTACATCATAGCGGCTCTTCAGGATAATTTTCGATCGAACATTGTAACCATAGAGGCTATTGCTATTGCCAAAAAATTTCAAAGACATGGTTACGGGAGGCTTCTTTATCTGGCAATGTTGCAGGAACTTCAGGAAAGAGGTTTTACAATAGCCACCCTTGAAATATATAATATTTTTTCTTTTATTCGAGGGGAAATTGAAGAAAGGTGTCAGCTTCCAAATTCAGCCAGTATAGGACTTCATGAAAGCTTTGGGGCAATGAGGATAGGATCGGTAGGGGTTTTTGCAAAGGAGCTTTCCAGTGGGGGCATATGTGAAATCACTTCCAAGCTTTATGCACTTGATATTGAAGAAGGCATTGAAAGAATTAAAGGCTCCCTAGGAAAAGATTCCCCTTTTCTCCTCTACCCTAGAGTCGTTTAGAGCCCCATTTGTTGAGAGCCTTTTCATCAGAAACAAAAGACTGCCTAAAATGGCAAACATGCTTACCGCTGTGTAAAAATTTATTTTTAAGAACATAATGTCTAAAAGGATTGTAATTATTACTGTCACTAATACTTGCAAAAAATTTGTTTGAATTGGATTTTTGATTTTTTGAGCAGAAAATAAAAATAGTACATGTGGCATTCCTGTAAAAATAATGGCAAAAGCAAAACCCAAGATATAATGCCAAGGGTTTTTATTATCTAAATTAATAAAGGGGAGGAGCAGGAGGCAAAAAATAGAACAATAAACTACTGTGAAAAAGTGAAAAAGCAAGTGTCTACTAAGAACATTTTCACGGTGTCTATATTTATTTACGAGAAAGCTGTAAACAAAAAAAGCTCCTGTCGCAAGAAGAAGCAATATTCTCCCCAATGTATCTGAACTACCTTGAAAACACAGTAGAAGGTACCCAAAAAAAATGAATATTATCAGCATTATATTTATAAGGTTTTTAGAATGGGCACCCAGAAGAAGAACAGTAAAAAAACCATAAAGGGCAATGTTAATATTGTAGTCTGAGGGAGAAATGCTTTTTAGGGAGAAATAGCTTAGGAGTGCAACTAAAAAAAGACTCAGGGAGATAAAGAATATTCTTTTATCCCAAAAAGATAGACTCTTCTGCAATATAAATTTTTGAAAAAAGAGTTTTTGAAATAGAAAAATAATTCCTAAAAACGAAGTAACGGAAAAAAATCTCAGAATGGTTAATTCCTCTGGGGTAAACCAATTTTTCTTTATCATCAAAGCGGCGAATACAGGGTCGAGTCCCCACAGAAGGGAAATGATAATAAAAAACAACCAATATGATTTTTCTGACTGCCGAATGCTGATAATCCTCATCCCTGGTGCCCTTCGTATGGAGTGCACAAGAATATTTCTTTCTTCAGGAGAAAGGCGTAAGACACTCTTTATCTCTAAGATATCTTTCCATTTTTTCGTGTAATGAACACTGAGCTGTTTAACCCGATCCCCTATCATATCAAAAAAGGAGCTGAGATCGTCTTTTTCCACCAAACAGATTAGTTTTTCTTCATTCTTTTCGTCTTCTTTTGTGTTCTTTCTTTTTTTTCTCGGAAATATTCTGCTTACCACCTCTTCTGGGAAGATATATACCTCTCCTATTTTTTTGAGAAGATCAGAGAAGGAATCAATTTCCAAATCTTTACAAGAGATAAGAATCGCCTTTTCATTTACCTCTTCAACAAATCCAAGATTATTTTTATCAAATTCTTTCTGAAGAAGCTTTTTCCCCAGCACCTCTTTCTCTGTTTGATTTTTTTCTCGAAGTGCTTTTTTTATAATTTCCATGCTCACAGCATTGTCCACAAAAAGAATCCATTCGTGTGAAAAAGTCGATTTTTCCGAAAGTGTAAAATGAATATGTCCCCCGTCTTCTGCCTGTGTCTGGAGAGTAACTGGTTTTTTTCCGACAAAAACCGAATCGAGAAAAAGTGCTTTTTCTCCTAAAAATGCAAACGCTGCATCGAGATAGGTTGATTTTTTGGGAAGCGAAAGAGTTTTTCCTTCAGGACCATATACCACAATAAATCCCTCGAGTAGATCCGAATGAAGGCCATTCCAAAATTCTAGACTTTTTTCCTTATTCAAAATGAGAAGTTGGCTGAGCTTCTCTATCCACGGTAAGACATGCGTTTGTTCTTTTTGTTCCTCAAAACAAAATGTTGTGATACCTTTTTTGGAATATTTCAACATTTCTGGGGTCATAATACGCACAAGCACCTCTCCTCCTTCTGGAAGGAGAATAGTGGTGTGAAGTGCTTGATATTCGTTTATCTTTGGCGTGCTGATGAAATCTTCAAAACTATTTTTTTTGCTCTGCCAAGTGCCGTGTAAAAATGAAAGAGCATGATAGCAGGATTCCCCGTCTTTTGTGATGCAGGCGATACTAACCGGAGATGATGAAAAATATTCCTCCTGAAAAGAAATGTCCCAAGGAGAGAATGTGAGTTGAAGATTTTCTCCTCGATATTCCCACATTTTTTGAAAAGATTGAGCTATTTCTTCTGTTTTTTCTTTCTTGTTCCGAATCTTCCCCCTAATATCTTCATATTCTTTTTCTGATATTATATAGCGAAGCGCTTCTTGCTCTAAGCTCTGTTTAATATCCAAAAGGCAAAGCCACTCACATATTCGTGCGTATACCTCAAGCGTCTCCTGGGCAATTCGCATTCTTTTTTGAGGATTGGGAAAAGCATCAAGTGTTTTGATATTATCGAGTCGATCTGCAATTTTAATAATCGCAATACGAAGATCTTGTTGAAGAGCAAAGAGCCATTTTCGCAGTGTTTCTATTTTTTCATCCAAATCAGTCCTTTCGCTGAAGTGATTTTTTTCAAACTTTGTTAGTCCATCCACCAACTTGGCAACTTCTTCTCCAAATTCCTTTCGAATAGCATCCAAAGAAAGCGCGGTATCTTCCACGGTATCATGCAAAAGGGCGACGATAAGAGTCGTTTCATCTGCTCCCATTTCTAGAAGACTGATGGCAACTGCAACGGGATGAGTAATGTAGTCCTCCCCTGTTTTTCGTTTTTGTCCGAAGTGTGCCTTTTCTGCAAGAAGATATGCCTTTTCTATTTTTAAAATATCGTTTTTCTTCTCATTTTTTTCTTCAAGCGCCTTCCGAAGCGGAGCAAAAAACATAGTTGTTCTTAATAAACATGCTTAAAATATGGTTTATAGACCTAAAAAATGAAGCATACTTGCTTATTTTTCTTTTTTCCCTTCACAACAACATGCGCTTTTTTTGCAGAAAAGAGCATCAATACTCCATCTTCCTCCCCCAAGGAAGATAAGAAGAAAAAATGAAAACGAGTAGAGTGCAGCGACCTCCCCCTTGTTCATTACAGGCCAAAACCCGCTGGAGGCATGCACCATGAAATAGGCAACTGCCATGAATCCCGAAAGGATGAAGGCGGTGCTTCGGGTGAAAAGCCCAACCATCAACAGTATTCCACCAACAAGTTCCAGCATTCCTGCTGTCCACATGAGAGTAAGAGGTTCGGGTTGCATTCTTGATCCCAAAAGCCCAAATATTTTTTGAAATCCGTGTTCAATAAACAAAAACCCAAGAATGAAGCGATATACTGAAAGTACATAGGGTTTTCCGATCTTGAGCACACGAAAAAGTTCACCATGTATGTGATTCATAGAAAAAAATATAGAAATCTTACATCTCTATGGTACCAGTTTTTAAAAAAATCAAAACTTTTTTCTTAGCATAATTTGCGTCGACATCTGCGAAGGCTCTTTGAATGTGCAGGCACTATTCTTAAGTTTTGAGAATTTTTCTCAAAAACAGAATATCGAAAAAAAAATGTTAAAAAAGTAGCAGGGGGGAATTTCTTAAGCATTACCCGAACCTTCTATTGGAGTTTTTAATTTTTCTTATTCTCCTCAGTTGGTAGCCCGTAGGAGAATCGAACTCCTGTTACCAGGATGAGAACCTGGCGTCCTAACCACTAGACGAACGGGCCATTTTCACGAAAAAAGCACGGCTGACTTTACTCTGATGAAAGTCATCTTTCGTGCTGAGGGATTTTACCCTTCTGTGGCTCCTTTTGGCAAGAATTTTTGTGATGAATTTGTTCACTCCTTCTCTCTGTGATATGGTTTCTCGTAGTTTTTTTAAATACAGATGATTTCATTCTCATTTTCCCAGACGCAAAATGGTGAAACGCCCGTTTTTGTTCCACTTTTTCTTGAGGATCTCGATCCAAAACGCCGAAAAGTATTCCGTTCGCTAACTCGTGCACAAAAGCGCGCGCTTCGCTCGGTACTTCTCAGGGGTTTTTTTCCAAAAGCTGGTGTACATCCCATATTTTCTGGTGATGCACCGGTATATCTTTTCCTTTTGGGGAATCGGAAAGAATCTGAGCGACGAGAGATTTTTGAGGCAGGACAAACAGTTTTTTCTTCTGCAACTGGATTTGAACTCGAAAAAATTATTGTGGTACCTGGAAGTTTGAACGAAAAAGAATTTTCCGCTTTTCAGGAAGGAGTGCTATTGGGGAGTTATGAATTTCTCGATTTCAAAGGAAAAAAGAAAGGGGGAGAAGAGAAAAAAGAAGAAAAAAAACTGACCAAAGTGGTTTTTTCCGCTCGTGAAAATAAGAAGATTTCCCAGTATGTTCGGGTTGTTGCGGAGGGGGTTCGGCTCACAAAAAATATCATCAATACTCCGCCTTCAGTGGCAAATCCCGATTTTATGGAAGAGGAGGTGCAAAAAATAGCAAAAGGAATTCAAAATGTTCGTGTCTCTGTGCTTTCCCGAAAAAAATTAGAAGAACTGGGTTGTGGAGGTATTGTGAACGTTGGTCGAGGAAGTCGCTTTGCTCCACGCCTTCTTGTGCTTGAGTATTCTGGAGGGGCAAAAAAAGAACAACCTATTGCGCTCGTGGGAAAAGGGGTTACGTTCGATACCGGAGGAAACAATATCAAAGGACGCTATATGCGTTGGATGAAACAAGATCTCGGCGGAGCGGCAACAGTGCTTGGTGCCTTTTTCGCAATTGCTTCTCTTGAGCTCAAAAAGAATGTACTCGCCGTGCTTCCAGTGGTGGAGAATACAGTGAGTCGAGATGCGTACCTGCCGGATGATGTACTTCACATGTATAATGGTATGACGGTAGAGGTCGACAATACCGACGCAGAAGGGCGTCTTATTCTTGCTGACGCGCTTGCATACGCAGAAGAGAAATATAAACCGCGTGCTATAGTCGATCTTGCCACGCTTACCGGAGCTTGTGTGTATGCTGTGGGAACCGATTTTACTGCTGCACTCACAAATGACAAAAAACTCTTCGATGCACTCAAGAAATCCGCGGAAAATACTGATGAGCCGATGTGGGAACTTCCTTTGCATCAGCGATACAAAAAAGCACTCAAGTCGGAAATTGCCGATATTGTAAACTGTAGTGATGGACTGAAACCCGGAACCATTGAGGGTGGACTCTTTTTGCAGCATTTCGTATCCGAAAAAACACCATGGTGTCATCTTGATATTGCTTCTGTTGCATTTGATGAGAAAAAAGGGCTTGCCACAGGGCGAAATGTCCGTCTTCTCGTTGATTTTGTAAAACAGTTCTAACTTTGCTCAGAAATGGCGTTTGATCCGTTTATTTCCCCGGGAAGCGATCCATTTAGAGGGTGTCGAATCTCAAAGTCCCAAAAAAAGAAGAATTTTTTTTTGGGACTTTTTGTTGTGAGCGGAATAATCGCCACTCTTTTTCTTTTCTTTGATGCAACTCCTTTTTCTGTTCGATTTGACCATGAGTTTTCTCGTTCGCAATTCGAAGCCGAACGTGTTTTGCGACAAGAATATTTTGTGCATTTTCGCGAGATGATGTGGCTTTTGGTAAACGCCCCAAATACAGGAGAGGCCATGCGAGAGCGAGATCTTTTGCGAGAATCGAGCATGCAGGTGACAGCATTTTTAAAACAAGGATTTGCTAATTTCTCCTTTGATCATTTTTCTGTGGAAGAAACCCAAAGAATTCATGATTTTTTTGAAATCTTGTTGCAGATCGATGCAATAAGACATCATCACGCTCTAAAAATGATAGAGTGTGTCCAAATGACACTTCTTCAAATGGAAACAGCAGAGGAGTTTTGCCAAGAGGAAGAGCATCGATACAGAGAAATTACCTCCGGTTATCGTGAACGTTTTCCAAAATCATTCCCCGATCTTCTTGTGGGTGAGAATGCATTTCTCACGCTTTTTTTGAGGTCATAATTATATGGCAGCAGTAATGATGCGGTTGTCTTCTCGGTGGTTTCCATTTATTTCAGCGTTTGGTACGACACCTTTAAAAAATTGTTCAGATCCAGGATTGGTTGGCATTGCCGAAATAGAAGAAAATCCTTCTTTTTTGAGGCGTTCAAGAGCAAAAGACAAAAGCATTCGCCCATATCCTCTTCCTTGAAAATCAGGGTGAACAATATACGCAATATCAACCTCCTTATTTTCGTTATCTATAGGGTACGCCTCGCAACACCCAATGGTATTACCATCAATGTCTTTCAGAAGGAACCACAATCCTTTTTCCTTTTTATGAGAAAGGTATTCCTCAAGGGAATATTTACTTTGTGTATTTCCAAACCTTTTGGAGAGTGCCACCCTTCCTCCTTCCGAGAGAAGAAGATTTTTTAAGAAGTTCTCCATGGATGGAAGATCTTTTTCGCAAACTACTGTCGCCTCTTGAGAAGCTTTTTCTATTGTCTCGGGAAATACTCCCTTGAGAATATCGTCTATTGCTTCGAGAGAAACAATAGCTCTTTCTACTATGGAATGATGAGGAGCGAGCCAAAAACGCAAGAGGGCATCTTGAAAATCTTGCGTATTTTTATAACAACGCTCCATTAGTTTTTCTGTACAATCATTGTAGAAATCTATTATTTTTTGTGTGCGTTCACGAAAAAGCTTTATCGCCTCTTCTGATAATTTCATGTTGGGAATCAGAGAGAGAAGTTGCTCTCTGTAGGTCCCCTGAAGTTGTACAAGTTGTTCAAGGTTAGTGATTTTGAAATGATCCATTTCTCGGTAAGCTCTTTGAAAAGAAAGGAGCTCTTTAAGAGAAATTTGAGGAAGTGACGGTTTTCGAATTTGTTCGCGAGATTCTTCTTTTTCCATAATATTTAAAAAATGTACCCCTTTATACAAAAGAAGCTTTTCAAAAGCAAATATTTTTGAGAAAAATAGAGGGTATGAAAAAAAAGGAAAAACAATGGGCAACAGAAACTCTTCTCTTAATGACCGCAGGGGCATCTGTGGGAACTGCCCTTCTTCTCTCTCTCGTGAAGTTTTTTGCGTGGCAAACTACTGATTCGGTAAGTATGCTCGCGAGTTTTTTTGATTCCCTCCTCGATTTTCTCGCTTCGGGAATAAATCTTGTTGCGGTTCGTTATGCGCTTTCACCACCAGACAATCGGCATCGCTTTGGACACGGAAAAGCCGAATCACTCGCAGGACTTGGACAATCACTTTTTCTTCTGGGTTCCTCATTCTTTTTGCTCTGGAGTGCTGAACAACGCTTTTTTTCTCCTATTCCTATTGAAAAAAGTAGCATTGGAATAGGAGTTATTCTTTTTTCTCTCATGGTAACCATTCTTCTTTTGTATTTTCAACGAAGGACAATTGCACAAACACATTCGGTTGCTATTCGAGCAGATTCTCTTCATTACATTTCTGATATTTTGTCAAATATTGCGGTTTTGTGCGCTCTTATTCTCGCTTCTTTTGGATGGAGTTTTTTTGATCCATTTTTCGCAGCAATTATCGCCTTCTATCTTTTTGGAAGTGCGTTTCATATTTTTCGAGATTCCATTCAGGCACTTTTGGATGAAGAATCATCCGAAGAAACGCGACGGAATATTACGCGCATTATCAAGTCACATCCCAATGTCCTTGGCATGCACGATCTTCGAACACGACAGTCGGGGCAAACACTTTTTATTCAATTTCATATTGAGCTTGATGCGAATATTTCCTTCAAAGAAGCCCATGCCATTGCTGGAAGAGTGAAATACAACATTCAACAGGAATTTCCCCATTCAGATATTTTGGTACATCAAGATCCAGAAAGGACCTAATTTTCCGCAAGCAACTTTCGAAGTACATCATTTGCCATTTGTGGGTTTGCTTTTCCTTTTGATTCTTTCATCACTTGTCCAACAAGTGCGCCAAGCGCTTTCCCTTTTCCGCCTTTATAATCCGCTACAATTCCTGCATTATCCGAAATGACTTGTTGGCAAATACTCTCTATTTCTCTGACATCCGAAACCTGAAGAAGCCCCTTTTCTTTCACAAGTTCTTCTGGATTTTTTCCTGTCTTCCAAAGATCGGGAAAAATGTCTTTTGCAATTTTTCCAGAAATGCTTCCCTCAGCAATCATTTTTACGAGCAAACCAAGGTATTCTGCAGAAAGAGGTGACTGTTTTGGGGAAAGTTGATGTTCATTGAGTGCCGCCAAAAAATCTCCCACGACCCAATTTGCGGTTTTTACCGCATCACCAGAGATAAGAAGCGATGTCTCAAAATAGATAGAAAGTTCTTTGTCTCCCGCAATGATTTCTGCCGCCTCCCACGAAATGTTGTGTTCTATAGCGAAACGCTCAGTTTTTGCCGCAGGAAGTTCTGGAAGATTCTTTTGGATTTCTGAAACTTCTTCACGAGAAAACGTGATGGGAGGAATATCTGGTTCGGGGAAATAGCGATAATCTGCCGCTTCTTCTTTTGTTCTTTGAGAAACAGAAACTTCTCTTTCTGCATCCCATCCGCGAGTTTCTTGTACTATTTTTCCGCCAGATTCTAAAATCTCCTGCTGTCGGACAATTTCCGCGCGGACTGCCTTTTCAATGTTCCCAAAACTGTTCATATTCTTGAGTTCTGTTTTGGTGCCAAATGCTTCGGTTCCCATTGGACGAAGAGAAATATTGACATCACACCGCATCATTCCTTTTTCCATATCCGCGTCCGAACTTCCAACCGTACGGAGAATTTTTTGGAGCTCCTTGAGAAACGCGGGAATTTCTTCTGGCGAACGAAAATCTGCTTCCGTTACCATTTCCATAAGAGGGCTTCCTGCACGATTCAAGTCGACGAGGCTCTTTTCTCCAGCGTGAATGAGTTTTCCTGCATCATTTTCGAGATGAAGACGGTTCATGCGAATAGTCTTCTTTTCTGTCCCGACAAAAAATGACACTTCTCCATTCTGTGAGACAGGCTCATCGTATTGAGAAATTTGATATCCTGCTGGAAGATCGGGATAAAAATAACTCTTTCGATCAAATTTTGAGAGTGATGGAATATGACATTTGAGCGCAAGAGCAGTAGTAATACCAAGGAGAAACGCCTCACGGTTGAGCACTGGAAGCGAGCCAGGAAAACCCGTGCATACTGGGCAAATAGTGGTATTCGGTTCTCTGCCAAAGGTGTCGTTTGAACACGAACAAAACATTTTTGTTTTCGTTTTGATGCGAGCATGAATTTCGAGTCCGGCAACCATTTCCCATTGCGACATGTTCTAGAAGACAAATGTACTTGCACTTTACCGGAGAACATGAGGATTTTCAAAGAATAAGAAAAGCACTCTCGAGAGTGCTGATACAAGTTTTCCGTTGCATTTCTGTTATTTTGCAAATAAATATAGGGAGTTATTGCTCATGCCAGAATACAAAAACCTCGTACCACAAATACGAGGAGAGGGCATCATTCCCCCTCCTCGTCAACATTCTTTTTTACATCATGCCACCCATTCCTCCCATACCACCCATTCCTCCAGCATGTGCATGATCTTCTTTTTCTTCTGGAATATTGGTGACCGCGGCATCACAAGTGAGGAATACCCATGCTACGCTTGCGGCATTTTGAAGTGCCGAACGTGTCACTTTTTTTGGATCAATAATTCCGGCAGAAAACATGTCCTCGTAGACATCAGTTGCAGCATTGTATCCGGTTCCTGCACTGCTCTCTCGAACACGCTCTACAACCACACCACCTTCTTTTCCGGCATTTCCTGCGATTTGTCGTACAGGAGCCGAAAGCGCGAAATACACTGTTCGAATTCCTGCCTTTTCATCAGAATCTTTTGCCTGATCAATAAGTTTTTCTAGTACTTTTGATGCCTGAAGAAGAGCTGTTCCTCCTCCAGCAACAATACCTTCTTCTACTGCGGCACGAGTTGCGGAGAGCGCATCTTCAATGCGGTGTTTTCGCTCTTTGAGCTCCACTTCGGTTGCGGCTCCCACACGGATAATGGCAACACCACCCGAGAGACGAGCAAGTCGTTCTTGAAGCTTTTCTCGATCATAGTCGCTTTTCGTGTTTCCAATTTCTGCTTTTATTTCATCAACACGAGCTTGAACCGCATCGGAAGAACCTTTTCCTTCAACAATAGTTGTATTCTCTTTTGTGGCGATAATTTTTCGTGCTTCTCCCAAATCGGCAAGCGTTGCGTTTTCGAGCTTGAGCCCGACTTCTTCAGAAATCATCGTAGCACCTGTAAGCGTAGCAATATCTTTAAGAATTGCTTTTCGGCGATCTCCAAAGGCAGGAGCCTTAATGGCAAGTGCATTAAACATTCCGCGGAGTTTATTTACTACGAGCGTTGCAAGCGCATCACCCTCAACATCTTCCGCGATAATAACGAGATCTTTTTTTCCCGATTGAACGAGTGCTTCAATAAGTGGCAGAATTTCTTGAATGGAGGAGATTTTTTTGTCGGTGATAAGAATTTTCGCCTTTTCAAATATTGCTTCCATACGGCCTGTATCTGTCACCATGTATGGAGAAATATAACCGCTATCAAACTGCATTCCCTCAACTACCTCTTTTGAAAGTCCCAAGGTTTGCCCTTCTTCTACGGTAATCACTCCGTCTTGCCCTACCATATCCATAACCTCGGCAATAAGGTTTCCCACTTCTTCGTTCTGTGCAGAGATAGAGGCAACTTGTGCCACCTCTTCTTTTTTACTGATTTTTTTCGACTGCTTTTCGAGCTCTGCTGTTACCGCTCCCACTGCCTTTTCCATCCCCGATTTTACCACCATAGGATTTGCTCCTGCAGTGATATTTTTGAGTCCTTCAGAAATCATGGAGTAGGCGAGTACTGTTGCGGTTGTTGTTCCGTCTCCTGCTACATCGTTCGTTTTGCTTGCGGCTTCTTTTACAAGCTGTGCCCCTAAGTTTTTCATCGGGCATTTGAGATCAATTTCCTTTGCGATAGAAACACCATCATTCGTTACAGTTGGTCCACCATAACTCTTTTCGAGAATAACATTTCGTCCCTTGGGTCCCATGGTAATGCGAACAGCGTCCGCAAGCTCCTGAACACCTTCAAACATTTGTTTTCGGGCATCATCGGAGAAAGTAATTTGTTTTGCCATACGATTATAAGAAAAAAGAAAAAGAGAAAATCAGTTTGTTATGAAAGTTTCCCGAGAAGATCTTCTTCGTCGAGAATAAAGTACTCCGTTCCGTCAATTTTGATTTCAGTAGGAGAATACTTTTTAAACAGCACCGTATCACCCTTTTTTACTGCTTTGCAGTCTGGTCCTACGGCAATAATTTCACCCTCCATTGGTTTTTCTTTAGAAACAGTATCGGGAAGGACAATACCAGAAGCAGTGGTTTCTTCCTTTGTTTTTGGTTGAACCACGACACGGGCGAAAAGCGGAGTTATGTTTTTTGCCATAGGGCAGAAAAAAAAGAAAAAATGTTTTTGGTGAGAGGAATATTTTTTTGGCACTTCCACCCTCCGAGTGCTAATTTTGGCAGACTCAACACGAGAGTGTCAAGAAGATTGAGAAATGTTGACAAGAGAGAGGATTTTCGGGAAAAGTGCTCCCTTCATTTTTTTTACTCATGAAAGGATTTAGAAAAATCGCTACCGCATCAGTTTTTGCGCTCTCTGGATGCGCAACTTCATTACCGTCGATAGAGCAGAATAACCCGTCGATAGAGCAGAATAACCCCAATTTACCCATTCCAAGGATAACCGCACAAATAAGAAGAACACTGCTTGATGAACTTTTTGCACAATTTCAGTCGCTTCCAGGAAAAAGGGAATCAGAAGGTGATGTTACGTGTTTGTATCCCACAGATAAAACAAAGCCAACTATATGCAAAGACAGCCACTTTGTTTCTTTTCGCCTACCTCATGGTGAGCAGGAATTTTTAGAGGGAGATATTCCAGTAAATCCAGAGGAAGAAAAGAATATGCGAATTGTTTATCTTGAAAATGACGACACGTGTATCGGTGATTATTGCCCAGAAGGAGGTGAAGATTTCCCGATTTGGCAGTGCTATAGCACCGAAAAGTTTCAATCGAAAAAAGAGAGGTGGATGTGTACATTTTATCCCCGAACTGATGAAAACGGCGTTCCGCCAAAAGATCCTTCTCGCTTTTTCGCATCAGACGAGGAAATATCCCATTTCTTAGAACAACTTGGCATTCTTCCTCAAAATGAGAACAAAAAACTCACCACCGAAAAACAACAAGGAGAGCCCCTGTTCCCAAAAGATAATAAGCGAATGGATAGAGGGAATATTCTTGGAAAAATTTGAGTAAGTATTTTGCTATCGCATACCCAATAAGAGCGGAGGTTATAAAGCCAATGCTGACAACGAAAAAGGAGAAAGGGAAATCCGATTTTCCAGAAAAAAGCGAAATAAGCTGCAAGAGAAGTGCTCCAGACAGAATTGGGATGCCAAGAAAAAAGGAAAATCGTGTTGCCGTAGCGCGCTCTACGCCGGCAAACATGGCACCTGCTGTGGTGATACCAGAACGAGAAACACCTGCAAATGGTGCAAATGCCTGAAAAACACCTGCTACCATTCCCGCGAAAAATGAGAGAGAAGGGTATTTTTTTCGTGGGATTTTTTCCGCAAGCAAAAAACAAATACCAGAAAAAAGGAATCCATAGCCAATGACCATAGGGGAACGCATGCTCTCAAAAAAATCTTTTGCAAAAACTCCTAAGAGTCCTGCCGGAATACTTGCGAGAAACAGGAGGAGAAGAAGATTTTTTCCGTGAATTTCTTTTGATGATGTTTTTTTTGTTGTAAAAAGCATTTCCCAGAGATCTCGCCAGAAAAGGATAAGAAGAGAAAGAAGTGTTCCTCCGTGGAGCACCACATCAAAGGCAAGGAGTCGCTCTGCGGGAAGCCCAAAAAAATGTTCCGCAAGTGCCAAGTGTCCCGAGCTTGAAATGGGGAGAAATTCAGTAATCCCCTGAAACATTCCAAGAAAAAGTACTTCCCACGTTGTCATGATGTTAGAAATGAGAAAAAAGCCCATCCAAAAAGTACAGTTCCTACGACGAGTCCAAAATGAAGTGTTCGACCAATAGTGGCAGACACGAAAAATCGCCAAAAGCGCATTTCAAAAATGCCTGCCGCCCAAGTACCCACCTTAAACGGAAGTGGAGTAAAAGCAAGAAGAAATATGCTTGCGTCTCCCCATTTTTTGAAAAACTTCTCTGCCGTTTCCATCCTTCCCCCCCCAAATATTTTTAGAGCCACGGGGTGCCCCAATTTTATGCCGAGCGTGTATCCCATACATCCGCCGAGAAGATTGGCAATAAGCGTCACACAAAAAGCGGAAGAAGGAGAGATACCGAGAAGCAATGCAAACCCAAGAACAGGTGCTACTGGAATAGGATTAATGAATGCTTCGGTAAAGGAGAAAAGGAAAAGCCCAAGAAGTCCGTATTCTTCTACAAAGAGTTTTGCCGATTCGAGAAAGATTTCCATGGTTTATACAAATATCCATCCCCAATCTATCCTAACGTATTTCTAGAAAAAAGGTTTCTTTTTTCGGTATACAATCCCTTGAAGAAATAGCCAAAAATCAGTACAATAAGAGGAATGGAAAACACAAAAGAAAAAATTGACGGCATGCCACCAGAAGAAAAAGAAGGTGATGTTACAAATAATTCGGATGTAGCAGGACTCTGTTATTTTCTCGTATTTGCCCCTCTTATTTACTATCGGCGAAAAGACTCCCCTTTTATTCAATTTCATGCACGACAAGCAAATGTTCTTTTTCTCGTTACCATTTTTTTTGCCATTCTTCCGGGAAAATTAAGTTGGCTCCTTCTCCTTTCACTCGCAATGGCAGTCACCGGAATACTTCAAGCGAATATGGGAAAATGGTGGAAAATGCCTATTGTTGCAGAACTTCTTGAGAGCGGTTTGAGCTACAACTCGGCAAAAGAAAAAGGGAAAAGAGGAGTCCTCCTTTTTCAACGCGCGCTCAATTTACAGAAAAAATCTGGAGAAAATCCTTCAAGAGATTCTCAGCGGATTCAATTTCTTGAAGAACAACTTCTTCGAGAAACACGACTTCGAAAGCAACAAATATCAAAACTCTCAAGCGAACAACAACGCATTCTCAATATACTTTCCAAAATACAAAAACCAGAAGAAGAGGAATATCTTCTCGTTTTTCGAAATGAAGGAAAAACCATTCTCATTGGGGGTTTTTCAGAAGAAGGAATGGAGCTCTTTGCGAATAAGGAGGTATTTTTTGGAGCAGAGCATCTTGAGTCGTTTTCTGGGGAAAAGATACGTTGGGAAGATGCAGAAAACAGGATTTCAGAGATATTCTATGAAGTATTTTCAAAGAAAGAGATTAATACCGAAGTCGATTCTCCAGTGCCCGAGTAAGTGTAATTTCATCCGCATATTCTACGTCTCCTCCTACCGGAATACCACGTGCCAGTCGCGTCATAATCAATCCTTGAAATGATTCGCATTTTCGCACTACTAGCGTTGCAGTTGCTTCTCCTTCGAGCGTTGGATTTGTGGCAAGAATTATCTCAGAAACATCTCCGTGCTCAAGACGCGAAACAAGTTCGTGAATACGAATATCTCCCGGACCAATTCCTTCAAGTGGTGCCAGTGCTCCACCAAGAACATGATACAGTCCTCGATACGAACCGGTGCGCTCAATAGCGAGGAGATCGAGGGAGTCTTCCACAACACAAATACGATTTTTTTCTCGTGTGTCATCTTGGCAGATGTCACAATATGTCTCTTCAGAAAAATGACCGCATATTTCACATTTTTTTAGAGATATTCCTGCTTCAAGAATGGCATTTCCAAGACGATGTCGCACCTCTTCCGGTTTTCGGAGGAGAAAAAAAGCTAAACGCGTTGCGGTTTTTTGTCCAACACTTGGAAGCATTCTCAGTGCTTCTATAAGTCGCTCAAGAGAAGGGGGAAGTCCTGAAGACATGTCTCAAAAATATCAAGAACCATCCTTTCATATTCTCGAGGGAAAAGAAAAAAACTTCTTTTTTTGAGAGAAAAAGTTCATAGTGCTACCGATATTTTTCCCTCACTCTATGGTTTCTCTTAATCGCATTACAATTATCGGATATCTTACCGAAACTCCTCAAGTTCGACAAATTGCCAATGGGACAAGCGTAACGGATTTAAATATCAAAACTATCGAGAATATCACTAAAGAAGACGGTTCACCCATTACCATTAGCACCTATCACAATGTAAATGCTTGGCGCCGACTTGCAGAAATTGCCGGAGATTACTGTCGAGCCGGAAGTCCCATCTATATTTGTGGTCGTGTCAAAACTGATTCATGGGAAACAGAAGATGGTCAGAAGCGTTACAAAACGAAAATTATTGCGGATGATCTCATCCTTTTAGAATCACAGAAAAATACAGAGTCTCTTTCAGAAGACTCTCTGCTTTTTGGGTGTGTGAACACAGGAGAGATACTTGGAAATGTGACAAAAGAACCAGAGCTTCGCCAAACAACAAATGGACAACATGTCGCAACTATTCGTGTTGCTACCAATAGACGTTGGCAAGATCGAAATTCAGGGGAACAACGTGAAGAAACGGAATATCACGCCATTGTCGTCTGGGGAGAATTGGCAAAAGAATCGGCAGAGCGCATAAAAACCGGAGCAAAACTCTATGCTCGTGGACGAATGCAAACCCGAAGCTGGGAAACACCAGACGGAGAAAAGCGTTACAGCACAGAGCTTGTGGCAGATAAAATTGTTCTTCCGGGCGGAAAAAATGAGGAACTCGCTGTAAGTGCTCCAGTACAAACAGGAAATACTGAAGCATCACCTTCTCCAAAAAAATCGACAGGAGAAGAAAATCCTGATGCAAAAATTCCCGAAATTCCAGAGATTAAATACGAGTCAGATATCAAGCCCGAAGATTTGCCATTTTAAATATTACGATATATGAAAAAACTCTTCTGGGTTGATCTTCGCAATTTCGAGAAAAATCTTTTTACTGCGGCAGTAGAAGCTGGGGCAGATGCTATACTCCTTTCCAAAGGAAAATCAAAAGAGGCAAAAGAGCTCGCCAAAATAATGACCATCGCAGAAGATGGCGATTTGGTGCTCGGAAAAGACGTAGAACTCGTGAATATTTCGCAAAAATCGGATGAAGATACTGTGGTGAGCTTTCATGGAAAAATACCAGTCATCTTAGAAAATGCGGATTGGACCATTATTCCCCTAGAAAATCTTATCTCTAAAACAACAAACCTTATTCAAAGCGTATCTTCTCCACAAGAAGCAAAACTCGCACTCAAGGTAATGGAACGTGGTGCTGATGGAGTACTTTTAAAGCCAGTCTCTGTAAACGACATCCTTGAAACCGGAAGAACGATTCGAGATGCAGAAAGCGAGACACTTGTGCTCGAAATCGTAACGATTACTGAAATGAAACCAGTTACTATGAGTGATCGGTGTTGTATCGATACCACCTCGCTTCTTCCTTCGGGTACAGGTTTTCTTGTGGGAGATTCGGGGAAAGCAATGTTTCTCGTACACAACGAAAATGTAGAAGGTCTGTACTGTGCAACGCGCCCATTTCGGGTAAACTCCGGTGCGGTTCATGCGTATATTCGCTTGCCGCATAACCGCACAAAATATCTCTGCGAACTCAATTCGGGAGACGAAGTGCTCGCCGTGAGTCCCGATGGAAAAGGACAGGTGGTTGCGGTGGGACGAAATAAAATTGAACGACGCCCCATGCTTCTTGTTATAGCAGAGAATAAGGAGGGAAAAAAAGTTTCTCTGGTTCTTCAAAATGCAGAAACGATTCGCCTCACCACTCCCGAGGGAAAACCAGCTTCTGTAACGCGTCTTATTAAGGGTGATAAAGTTCTCGCTTTTTTTGGCAGTGGTGCCGGACGACATTTTGGAGAAGAAATTCATGAAACCATTCAAGAAAAGTAAGTTTTTCCTTTGTATATTTGAGATTGTGAGCGTTTGAGAAAACAAAAAAAATATGCAATAATAGAGGAAACATATTTTAAAAAAAATGCAAATTCATTTCCATGGTGCTGCTGGGGGCGTTACCGGATCGAAACATATTGTAGAAGTAAGAGGAAAAAAAATTCTCCTCGATTGTGGTATGTATCAAGGGCAACGAACAAAATCTATGGAACTCAACAAAACACTCCCCTTTAATCCGCAAGATATTGATGCCGTACTTCTCTCCCATGCCCATATCGACCATTCTGGACTCCTGCCACTTCTCGTAAAAAATGGCTACATGGGGAATATCTGGTGCACTCCTGCTACCGCCGACATTTTGACACCTATGCTTCTTGATGCCGCTCACATTCAAGAGGCAGATGCACAATACTTCCTCCGAAAAAAACACCTCCGAGAAACGGCGATTTTTCCTATTGAACCGCTCTACACTACCGAAGACGCACAAACAACACTTACTCTTGTTCGAAAACAACCAAGAGGGGAGCGACTTGAAATCTTTCCAGAAGTATTTGTGACTTTTTTAAATGCCGGACATGTTCTTGGAAGCGCGCAAATTGTTATTGAAGGAGATGGAAAAATTATTGCCTTTACCGGAGATTATGGACGAAAAGGACGAAAAATTATTCGTGATCCCGATGTTATCCCCAAGGCAGATGTCATTATTTCAGAATCAACCTATGGTGGGCGTTTTCATGAGCCGGTATCAGAAACTCTCGATAAACTTGCCACCATTATCAATGACACCGCCGCACGAGGCGGAAAGATTATCATCCCAAGCTTTGCCCTCGAACGAACACAGGAGATTCTCTACGATTTGCATATTCTTTTTCATGAATCTCGTATTCCAGAAATTCCTGTATTTGTTGATTCTCCTCTCGCAACAAAATTTACTGAGATTTTTGAAAAAAACGAATCGTTGTTCGATGAAGAAACGCGAGAATATTTTACGTCAAACGGCATGAATCCGTTTACCTTCTCTTCACTTCATCACACGAACACAACAGATGAAAGCAAGGCACTCAATAGTCGCCCAGGACCGTTTATCGTTATTTCTGCAAGTGGCATGTGTGAAGCAGGTCGTATTCGACATCACCTGAAGAATTCTATTTCCGATCCAAAAAATACCATTCTCATTGTTGGATACATGGCACAGCACACTCTTGGACGAAAGCTTGTGGAAAAGTTTCGAGAAGTGAAAATTTTTGATCAAATCTATCCTGTACGGGCAGAAATACGAGTACTCAATGGACTTTCGGGTCATGGAGATCAAGAGGATCTTCTTCGAAATATCAACGGCATTTCAGGACTTCAAAAAGTTTTTCTCGTTCATGGTGATCCCGATCAATCAAATGCGTTCAAAGAAAAATTACAAGAAACTCGTCCAGATCTTACGGTAACTATCCCTGTTCCAGGGGAGACAGCGGAAGTGTAAAGTTTTGCACTTCCCTTTTTTTCATAAAGGCGATTCATCAGGAAAAAGCGAAAAACAGGTGACCTGTTTTTCGCTGAGAACTAAAGACAGCTTAATAATGACGAGCAACCCCTTATCGTACAAACCCACACAGCGCTAAGTGCCGAGCGCGCTTAATAGAACAGGACAATATTTTCTGGTGTCGAAGACAAGTCCCCGTGTGCTCCCTTCTCTTAATGGAGTTAAAATAATCGAGATACAAATGGAGAAGTGATGCGTTTTTATAATCGATATGTTTCATCTTTTGCTGGCAGAAGAAACACTTTTTTTTCTGAAACATTGAGTAGAGAAAAAGGGAAATATTAGAGATCGAGATCGCCTCCAAGGATCTCATCAATTTTTCGATCGATTTCATCCTTGCTCACCTGCTTTTCAGAAGACGAAGGTTTTTTGACTTCTTTTGTTTTTTCCGAAGAATCTTCTACCTCTTTTTGCTCTGAGCGTGGTGAAGGTGTTTTCTTTCGTGTTGGAAGAATATCGTCTTCCTCTTCTTTTTCGTCCTTGGCGAGATGGGTATTATTCCATTTTTTTATCTCTTCAAGTGTCATAAATATCTCATCCTTTTCTGTTTTGACAATAAGATGCCGAAGGATTTTTCCATCAAGACGAATTTCCTCATCAATCTCCGCAAGCTTTTCTTTTGGGAGTGTCGCACGAAAAGTCATGTACCAAGCAGCCTCTTCTTTTCTTATTGGGTAGGCAAGTACTTGTTTTCCCCAGAAATCACGAACACTTATAGTGCCTCCTTCTTCTACAAACTTCTCTTGGAGCACTTTTTCAAAATACTCCTGCGTCTCTTTTTCAGAGAGAGAAGGAATGAGGAGGAGTGTTACCTCGTATTCGGGAAGAGGAGAAGGGTGAGTCATGGTCTTCATGGACAAAAAAATGCGCTTTTGCCAATACAAAAGCGGAAGGACCTTTCGGTGGATTACGATGAGGTTTCAGGTGTTTCGTTTTCTGGAGAAGATGTTTTTTCAGCTTTTTTTTGTGGCGCTCCGGTAACGATGTTCACTACTTCGATTTCAGTAAAAGACTGGCGATGTCCACGAACTATTTTATGTCGCTTTTTTGGCTGAAATTTTAAAACTCGAATTTTATCATTCTTTCCCTGTTGCTTTATCTTTGCGACAACTCTTGCTCCTGTGACAAACGGAGTTCCAATATCAGTCTTTTTTTCATCAGAGACAAGAAAGACTTCGGGAAAAATTACCTCTTCTCCCTCCGCTTCTAAGAGCTTTTCTACACGAAGCACTCCTCCTTTTTCCGCTCGATACTGTTTTCCTCCGGTCGTAAAAATGGCGAACATTCCCTTTTCGCAAAAAATTAAAGCTTGTCCATTTTTCAGGAAAAGAAGCCTTCCGTCAAGTCTCTCTTAAAAAAAGTAAGAAGAGGATTGATTTTTTTTGTGTCCTATGAGAAAATACATGGAAAAAAGCCACCAAAAATGACGCTCAAAACAAAACTTTTTTTTCTCTTTTTTTTCGCACTTCTCTTTTCTCCGCAAGGGGTGTTGGCTACGAATTCTCTTCGAATCGTGGCAACTGACACTATTTCGGGGTATTCCTCTGCCATTCGCACCTCTCTTGGAAATCCGAGAGATCGTGTCATCTTTCGTATAGAAAAACCAGATGGATCACTTATAGAACTAGAAGGAAAAGCAGATGAGGCAGGAGTCGCAAAAATAGATTTTCTCGGTTATCACACGAAAGAAGTCGGAATATATCATGTTACTGCATATGTTGGTGACACTCAATTTTCCGATACTTTTGAGGTATTTCCAGATGTTACCTCCCCCATTCACTCTCAGGTAATGGCAATAAAAGATAGTGCAGAAGCAAATGGGGCAGATACGATAAAAATACGAGTAACCCTTCGAGATCGTAATGGAAATCCCATTTCTAATCATTTTGTCGATCTTATTTCTTCTCGTGCCTCAGAAAATATTGATCCTCTTGGAAATGGCGCCACAAACGCCTTCGGAGAAATCTATTTTTACGTAACATCTTCTGAAGATGGTATTTCCTATTTTTCCGCACTCGATCGAAATGCAGGAGTGACTCTGGAAGATCGGGCAAAAGCAGTATTTTTTCGCTCACGAACAGATCAAACCTCTTCGTATCAAGCAGATCTTTTTCACACAGATTCTTTTTTTTCGGATAACAAAAATACACAAACCATTGACGACAGCAATGATGAACAGGGATTGGGATTTATTGGATATGATCCCCCCGAAGAAGCAGGGGTTCTTCATCATTTTGAAATAGAAATTGAACCAAGTGAAGGAGATGAGGTTCATATTGGAAGAGATTACAATCTCACTATTCGTGCAGTTGACGCAGATGGTATAGTGGTGACGAATTACGAAGGAACGGTAGTACTCGCATCAACAAAAGGAGTTTCTCTTCCGGGAGGAGGCGCGGGAAATTCTGGAAATATGGTTTTTTCTGCCAAAAATATGGGAGTGGTGACCGCATCTCTCGCCATAAGATTTAGTGAGGTTGGGGAACAAACTATTACTGCATATGAATTGGATCTCGATACAGGAGGGGTAACAAACATCATAGGAAAAAAAACAATTACTGTTGTCGAGTCGTGTACGAACGGAAATTGTGACCCAGAAGGTAAAGACCCATCCGGTCCAGAGAAGGATATTGTTATTGCCACTCCTTCTGGTGGGACAACCTTGGGAACAACAGTTCCTATTGCAGGAACGGCTAGTCTCTCAGGAGAAGTGCGTGCGTTCGTAGATAATATTGCGCTCGCAACATTTCCTGTTGAAAAAAATGGATCATTCGCCGGAACGATTTCTGTTCTCACAACAGGGGGGCACGTTCTTGTTGTGAAAGATTCTGCCAATCCTGAAAAGGTGTCTGACCCCATCTCGTTTAATGTGCGCAATACCCCTCCAGCACTTCTCGATTTTTCGGTCACTCCAACGGGAACATTTTCTCCCGGAGAAGTTGCCTCTGTCACCGTGGTCTCGCAAGCAAATCTTCAAGAAGTCAAAATATCTCTGACCGGAGACAGCGTTGATACAAGAAGTTTTTCCCTTTTGGAATCTGAAAGTAATCCGGGGAATTATAAGTCTTCTTTCGCCGTTCCTGCAGAATCAGGAACGTACATTCTTTCTGTGCGTCTAAAAGACAGTTTTGGGCTCATCTCTGAACCAAATATTACAAAGAGTGTTGTTGTTCAGAAAGAGGCTTCGACTCCTATTCCACAAAATGTTGTGGCAGAAGGAGGGGATCGAGAAATTAAGTTTTCGTGGTCGATTTCTTCTGAAGAAGAATCTTCTGTTTCAAAATTTGAGATTTTCCGAGGAAATGATGAAGAAGATATGAAAAAAGTATCGGAAACTCTTGGAACAGCACGAGAAAAAATCTTTTCCAACCTCGAAAACGACACCATGTATTTTTTGCGCATCCGTGCTATTGACAAAGAGGGAAAAGAGGGTGAGTTTTCCAAAACGGTTTCTGCTACTCCGGAAGGTGCCGATATTATTATTCCTCCAGATATTCCATCTCTTTCTTTGCAGGCAGAAGCAGGAGACGGAAAAGTAAAACTCACATGGGGGGATCCGCTTCAAAAAACCGATCGGTTTGTTGTTCGTTTTGGAATAGAGAGTGAAAAATATCGAGAACAATTTTCGGTTGATGGAGAGACACGATCAGTTATTGTTGATGATTTGGTGAATGGTATTCCGTATTATTTTTCTCTTCAGCCGTTTGATAAAGATGGAATTTTCACGGGAGATAAATATGAAGAAAAAAGTGCGCAACCACTCTTTTCGGGAGTGCGACCACCTATTCATGGAGCTCCCCCCATTAATCCACCACCAGTTTTAGAAAGAGAAAATGGAACGGAAGAAGTTGCTGGCAAGAATGGACCAGAACATATTTTTCTCCTTTTTATTGGACTCTCTTTTGCGCTTGCCATGTTTTCATTTCAGCGTTCGCTTGTTCTCTTTCGAGTGGAATAAGATATGACACTTCTCAACACCAAAAACTTTCCAACATCTGTTCGCATTTTCATTCTCGCCATTGGATTTGATTTTTTTGCGTGGGGATTTCTCGATCCTTTTTTCTCGTTATTTTCCCATTCGCTTCTCAAAAGTTTTTTTCTTGTTGGTCTCATTACCGCTCTTAAGGGAGTATCTGGTCTTTTTGCACTTGGTCCCCTGTTAGAGTGGATTCGAGTTTCTTCTGCACCACCGGTCGCACTTTTTGCTCGTATCTGCACTCTTTTTGCCATTTCTTTTTATGCAGCAGCAGGTATTTTTTTTCTCCCGTCACTCCTCTTTATAGGGGGAATTCTTCAGGGAATTGGGAACTCTGCAAGAGACGTATCGTGTCGAGATTTTTTAATGGAGTCGAGCACAAAAGAAAATGCATCAACCATTTTGGGAACAAATTTCTCATTTCGAAGTGGATGTTGGATTCTTACTGCCGCTTTTTCTGGAATAATTCTTCTCTTGCTTTCAGATATTTTTTCCACGGAATACGCTCGAGTATTCCCATTACTGTGTCTTTTGGTGTGTCCGTTCTTTATTGTTGCGTTCCTCCTTCTTCGCCGTATTCCTCAAAAAACAAGCCTTTCATTTCCTATAAGTGCACTAGCTCCTCGAAATTTTTTCCAGAAAGAGCAATCTCTTTTTCGATCATTTTTTCTTCTTCCTCTCCGATTACAGTATCTCATGCTTCTTATTTGTTTTCTGCAAGTTATTCAAATATCGCTTCTCCTCTTTTTGCCAATTCTCGCGAACGAACTCAAGCTTTCACTTCCTGAAATTGGTTTTCTCATGGCGACGATGTTTTGTCCACTCCTTTTTTCGGCACTCTTCTCTGTATTTGAAGATCGAACCGATCGCATGCTTTTTATTATTGGAGGACTCTTCTTTGCCGCTGTGCCACTGCTCATTCTCTCGCAAACAACAGCACCGCTTCTTGTTGGGCTTTGTGCCGTGCTCATTTCCCTTTCCCTTGCGGTTGTCCTTCCAGCAAATTTGGGAAGTATTGCCGCAGAAACTTCTCATGAAAAAGCTCCAGAAATAGCATCTCTTCAAATTCTTTTTCAACGTTTTGGCACTCTTCTTGGAGCATTTTTTACCGGATTCTTGTCGCAATATTTTGGTATTCAATCCGCGTTTTTCACCATTGCTGGCATTACTGTGCTTTTTGCGTTGTGCGCTGTCGTTGTAAAATGGTATCTTCAAGAACAAACGGTCATCAAAAATCATCCGTTCCACATCCATCCACTTCATCCACAGCTCTTTCATATTCATCATGTTTCATGAAAGCAAGAATTCTTGCCGTGGGATCACTCACAAGTGACCTCTTTCTCAGACCGCGGCGACAGGAAATTTTTCACAAAGAAGGTCACGAGTTTATTGGACTTTGTCTCGGAGACAAGGTTCGCATCGAAGAACGTCACGACACCTATGGCGGCGGCGGATGCAATGTCGCAGTAGGACTTGCGCGTTTCGGTGTTCCCACTGATATGCTCGGTATGACGGGCGATGGATTGGCATCTGAAAGGATATTTCGGAATCTTCGAAATGAAGGAGTGGGAGTACAGCATATTCAACAAGAGAAAGGTGGGAAAAGCGGTTTTTCCGTTGTACTTTCTTCAGAATCCGGAGAGCGAACCGTGCTTTTTTCACCCGGTGCGAACGACCATTTTTGTGATTTTGACGAATCCATTATGGAAGACTACGAGGGTGTGTGTCTTCAGCACTTGTCGGGATGTTCTGTAAATGTTTTTGGAAAAATCCGAAATTATTTTGTAAAGCATCCACAAAAATTCCTCAGCTGGAACCCCGGACGCGAATCATTAGAACAGGGGTGCGAGGCGTATGCCGATTTTATTCCAGTAGTCGACGTTCTTCTTATTAACAGAGAGGAAGCACAGCTCTTTACTGGAAAAAAAGAACTCAAAGAGATGTTTCGAACATTCTACAAATTTCAATTTCAGGGAAATGTCATTATTACCGATGGAATGCGTGGTGCAACGGGATGCAATGGAAAAGAAACATATACCTGTCCGGTATATGAAGGACTTGACCGAAAAGATACTCTTGGAGCAGGCGACAGTTTTATGACAGGGGTCGTTGGTGGGCTTTTACTCGGAGAAGATTTGCCCTCTTCTTTGAAACTTGCTACCATTAACGCGGCTCATGTTGTCTCCTGTTATGGATCACAGACATGCCTTCAGTCATATGAGAATCTTCGAAAACTTACAGATAAGATTCACATTGAGACAAAAACCTTTCCTCTCTCGGCGTAAATATGCCAGATATCAATAAGATTGCTCTTTTGCGAGAAATGTTGGAAATTGCGGAAAAGCAAATCCGCTCTGCAAAGCGAATTATCTCCGATATTTCTGGAGAAGGAATTGGTGATGACGATGATTTTATTCAGAGCAGAACCAAAAATCTCTCCTCTCCTCAGGTAGAAGAAGGAAATGTACGTGTTGTTGAGGGGGCATTTGACGGACAAAATATGATCGATTCCACAGGAAGGTCGTATCCTGTTCCCGCAAATTATGCGAGCAAAAGCAAATTAGTCGTAGGCGACCACATGAAGCTTACCATTACAGAAGACGGAAAGTTTCTCTATAAACAAATTGGACCCATAGAGCGTCGTTCAGTAGTGGGTCCGCTTACCTATGAAAATGGACAATATAAAGTACTCGCCGATGGCAAAGCATATAAAGTTCTTCTCGCTTCCGTTACATTTTATCGAGCAGACATAGGAGACGAGGTTACCATTTTGCTTCCAGAAAATCAGGAAGCTGAATGGGGTGCTATGGATGCCGTAATTCCTAAAGCAGAATCGGACTGATCATGAAGGAGATTCGTGTTATTCTCCTCGAAAACATTCGCTCTCTTCATAATGTTGGAGCGATTTTTCGGAGTGCAGATGGTGCTGGATTTCAGCATATTATTTGCTCTGGATATACTCCTCGTCCAGATGATGTGCGAATGAAAAAAGTTTCCCTTGGTGCCGAGGAATCTCTTTCTTGGAGTCATGTACCTTCTTCAGTTGATGCGGCACATCGCCTTAAACGAGAAGGGTTTTTTCTGTTGGCAATGGAAACAGTGCCAAAAGCAACAAACCTCTTTTTTGAACCCTCTTTTCCCGAACCTATAGCACTTATTTTTGGACACGAAGTAGATGGCATTTCTTTGGAGCTCTTGTCTCTTGCAGATAAAACCTGTTTCCTTCCGATGCATGGAGCAAAAGAATCGCTTAATGTTTCGGTCGCCACCGGTATTGCTCTCTACGAGGTACAGCGAAAGCGAAATTTCTCATGAGTATAATTTGTTTTTTCGTGGCTTATGTTCCTTCTCATAGACTTCTCTGTGTGTTCCTATGTCCATCAGAACAGCTCTAACATCCTCTTGTGTCTTTTCCAGTATGTAAAGAATTCTTAAAAAAGACCCAACGCAAATACTCCTTTCCCCTTGGTGTTGTCCTCTGAGAGGATGATCCCTTAGTCTTGGATCTCGGGGGTCTCGTTTAAACGTCTCCATTGCCTTATCTACTCTTTTTTGATCAGAAGGCGCAAGTTGCCTGTATGATTTTTCAAAATTTCTCTCAGTCTTAAGCTTCACAGCAAAAAATAGTTAAGGAGAGTGTACCATACCTTTGTCATCCCAAAAAAGAGAAAATGACGATGATCCTTTTCTGGCAACAGCTTTTTTACTTTTTCCCCTCTTTTTTTCCTTCTCCAATGCGAAAATATCCGCGAATAGATTTATCGGTTCCAAATGAAATACTTTCGCCATCACACTCTTGACAGACAAACTTCGTATTTTTTTCCTCTCTCTTTTTCACGCTCACAAGCGTTTCGCAATTGTGGCAGTAAAACACAATTTCTTGATTCTCCCACTCTTCTTCTGGAATTGCTCTCGATTTAATTTCATACGCCATTGAGAGATCTATCTCACTCAGCGGGGTGTTTGCATCGTCTTTTTCATTATCAGCGTAAAACTGATGACTCTCGCTCATCGGTATCGGAGAAAGAAAGTTGTTGTCGATCGATATGTGGTTCTTCTGGACGAATATTTAAATTGGGGGTAAAGGGGGAATTTTTTGACAAAAATACGCTCTGCACCTCTTCTCTTTTTACTTCTCGAAGTGAAAGGTATCCTCCAAAGAGAACAAGCGTATGAGAAAGAATAGTTCCAAAAAGCCCAAAACGAATTTGTGCGGTGGAATCATTCTGCATAAGCGAAGAGAAGACAAAAATATTAATAAAAAGCGTATATATGGCAAGCGTTCCAATCCCTGTCCAAAGCTTATTGCTCGAAATGCCAAAAGTTTTTGAAGATCCCAAAAAGCGGTGAATAAAAATGAGAAGTGATCCTCCAGAAAAGAAAAGTGAGAGAAGTCCAAAAATGGGAAAAATGCCAAATCCACTCTTAATATCTGCTACTCGTTGCAAACGTCCCTCTGCAGAAACAAGCTGATCCGACTGAAACCAGGGAAGAAACACAAAGAGGATTCCCAATATTGCGCCAAAAAACACATATTTCATCGAAATGGGAAGCCGACGAAAATCGCGAAGAATGGCTTGTATATTCACCACAAGAAAAAGTCTACTTTTCAGAGTAACGAACAAACAGAAGAGAAGCAATTTGACATGATTTTTATTTATGGCGGAAGTAATTTTTTGAATATCTTGCGGTTTTATTTTTTGTTTCTCCAAAGAATACTTCCTGTGCTATGGTGTATGCAAAATATCCTTCTTGGTATGCCAGAAAAATATCAGCTCATCACCGGAGATATGACCGTGCAAGATATTATTGATACCTACCCTGAGGCGGCAGATATGCTCGGAGAATGGGGATTAGGATGCTCTATGTGTCATATCGGTGCCATAGAATCGATTGCCGATGGGGCGGCAGCACATGGATTTACTCCAGAGGAAATCGAAGATCTTCTCAGCGACCTCAACGAATTGGCAAAAAGCCAGAAAGAATCCGAAGAAAAAACCAACGTGTAAACTCTTTTTTCGATCAGAAAAAAAACATGATTTTACGAGATGACTTTTCCGCATTTTGCAATGCCTTTCTCCGAGTGTCAGAGGTTCCCGATTCGTGGTGTGTCAACGGATTACAAGTTCCAGGAAAGGAGAACATTGAAAAAGTGGCACTTGGAGTAAGTGCGAGTCGAAATTTTTTGCAACAGGCGGCAGATTGGGGGGCGGATGCTGTTTTTACGCATCACGGACTTTTTTGGAAAAGCGGAGTAAAAACCATTTCTCCTCTTCTTGCCGAACGCCTCCGCATTCTTATGAGTCATAAAATTTCTCTTTTCTCCTTTCATCTTCCACTCGATGCCCATCCTGAAGTGGGGAACAACGTCACCATTGCTCACGCATTGGGCGCAAAAACAGTGCGGATGGAAGATATTTGCGCCATAGCAGAATTTTCTTATTCACTCTCCTTTTCCGATTTTGAGGGGCAATGCCAAAAAGTGTTTGGGCGATCAGCAGTATTCTCTGAATCTTTTGAAAAAGAGGAAATAAAAACCATTGGTATTTGTTCCGGTGGTGGAGCGGATTACGCCGAGAAGTGTTTTTCTGCTGGAGTGGATGTCTTTTTGACGGGAGAAATTTCAGAACATCACTATCACGATTTTGCCGAATTCCCATTGCCGTTTTTGGTGTTTGGGCATTATACCACTGAAACATTTGGAGTTCGGGCAATGCTTCCGATGCTTCAGCAGCAATTTCCGTCTGTTATATTTTCCTTTTTTCCTGAATCATGTCCGGTATAATCCGAGAAACAGAATTTCCCTCTTTTGAAGAAGCTGCCCGTGGGAAACTCGTTCCCATAGAACTTGACTCTGCTATTCCATTTCCAACTAAACGTGTGTATTACCTTTGGGGTGTTCCAGTGGGAGCAGTTCGTGGCGGACACGCACACACTATTGAGAAGGAATTTTTTATCTGTCTTCGGGGACGGTGCACGCTCAAATTTTCTACAGACGGATCACCACTCCAAAAAATTAGCCTTAACAATCCTAGGCGCGGTATTTTTGTAGACAACCTTGTGTGGCACGAATTCTGTGATTTTTCTCCAGATGCTATTTTGCTTTGTTTTTCCTCTACTTCATATTTACCAGATAATTATATTTCTGATTTTGAAGATTTTCGAAAGGTCTGCAAAGAGCAGTAAAACGCGGATTCTCCTCTTTTATGTCGGAAATTTTGGCAATGGAAATCGAACATTCTCTTCAAGCACAGAGAGGTTTTGGACTTCTGTTTTGGGGAATTTTTGAAGAATATGATCAATGACATTTTGCACGAGTATTTCTGGAACCGATGCACCAGAGGTAATTCCGATTCTCTGTGCTTCTTGTAAAAAATCGTCAGGAATATCTTTTGGAAAATCAACAAGAAGCGCACGAACACCAACATTTTCTGCCGTTTCTCGAAGACGATTAGAATTTGAGGAATGTTTGGAGCCCACAACAAGAATAGAGTCACATTGCTTTGCGAGTTCTTCTGTTGCTTTTTGTCGATTCGTGGTGGCGTAACAAATATCCTTTTTTGACGGAAGAACGATTTCGGGAAAAAGACGTTTTAATGCTGTCAAAATTTCTTCCGTTTCTCGAACCGAAAGGGTTGTTTGTGTGAGTACTGCTATTGGTTTCCCCTCTGGAACATCTTGTGCTGAGAGCGCTTTTACATCTGAAACACTCTCGATAAGTCGCATTTCTGCCACACCTGTTGTCCCTTCTACTTCTGGGTGTCCTCGGTGCCCGATAAAAAAGAGAAAGTGTCCTGTCTTTGTAAGTCGCGCTGCTTCAATATGAACTTTCGTTACGAGTGGACAAGTGGCATCAATAAGAATGAGGTTTCGTTTTTCTGCTTCTTGACGAAACTTTGGGGAAACTCCATGTGCCGAAAAAAGATATATGGACCGATTGGGAATGGCATCCAAATCTTTTGAAAAAAGAACTCCTCGTTCGCGAAGAGTATTTACCACGTGTTGGTTGTGCACCAAATCGTGATTGACATAAAGAGGGGTTCCAAAGCGACGAAGTACTTCTTCAATAATCTCAAGCGCACGATTTACTCCAGCGCATGGTCCCCGTGGAGAAGCGAGCACAATGGTTTTTTTTTCTTTCATATTAATATTATTTTCGTGGTGGACGAAGAACCCAGCGAAACACCGAGTTCGTAAGAGTTAACACAACTGATGCCAAGAAATATCCCCCAAAACCTCCTTCGATATTGACCATAATTGATGAAGACATCTCCTGAAAAACCCACTGCACAAGAAGCAGAATGATCATGTTAATTATAAGGAGGAAGAGCCCGAGAGTAAAAAAAACAAACGGAAGTGACAACAGCTTAAGGAATGGTTTTACAAAGGTGTTCAGAAGGGCGACAACAATCCCCACAAAGACAAACCCCATCCACACGGGACTAGATTCTATATGAAAATACTGCGGAACTATTTCAGCGGCAAGCCATACCGCGAGACTATTGGAGAGAATGGCAATTCCAATTTTTCGTAAAAAGCGACGAAGCATGGGGGAAAAAATATACCCTGTCATTGTTCCGACCAAGAGGGAAAAAGTCAAAAGACACTCTTTCGTGTTTTTTGGCTATTCTTTCTGTTTTTGTTGTGGTGCCACTCTCATACCGGCTTTTCTGATTTTCTCATTATACCTTGTCGGTTTTTCCAAATTCATCAAACGTGTGTTTTAAAAAAGAGTGCTTCTAGGAAGCAGGAGTGGGCGAGGGGTAATTACGATGTACGAATGGGAGAATCGTTGCATAAAACCCTTTTTTTTGGCACAATGCAGGGAATGATTTGCAAAATAAAAACACAAACCTCAATGCACTTTTTTTCTTTTCAAAAATGTTTCTTGCTTCTCAACTAGGATTCGGTCCACTTCTTGAGATTTATAGTGAATATGGAATAGAAATGCTCTATCTCTTTTTTGGGGTGTTTGGGCTTGTGATATTTAGTTTTTTGGCGAATAAAATAAATGCTTTGTGGCTCAAAAGGAAAGAGATTCTCAAAGAAATCAAAAAAAAATCGCTTCCAAAAGACTTTTTTTTTCATTCAGTAGGAAACGGTGGTGCACGTTTTGTGCTTTGGCATTTGGGAGGACAAATGATAAAGGAGGTCGATCAAAAGCTTTTTTTTCAAATTTTACCTCAAATAGATCTCGGTTCTTCTTTGGGTGCAAAGATTCTTCAAGTCAACAAGTGGTTTCAGAATGGAGCAATACAAGAGGATATGCGAGAAGCACTTACAGCTTTTTTTGAGCGGCTTGAAGATCATAGGGGTCAGTCGGAGGGGTATATTTTACAGCTCAGGGCATCTGACAGAAGAGAGCTTTCTGTTTCCCTAGAGGCGATTGATAGTGCTTTCCTGAAGGGCGATGCTTCTTTTGTAAGCACAGGAGATGCTGTTCTCCAAAGACTCCGTCTTCTTTCAGAACGAAAAATCCGAGATGAAGAAGAAATTCTTTTTTCTTTGGCACACAAATATTTTGTTTTGGGAAATATCGTAGATGCACGGAAGAATCTTCAAGAGGCATTTGATTTGGAACAAGGGGCGTTTGGTGCTCGCTCGCAAGAGTATTCTCGTTTTCTTGGCGACTTAGCCCTTTGTGATTTTTTTGAAGAAAATTACCAAGAGGCGCTGGGTTCTGAGGAGCCCCTCGTTGACACTGTCCGCAAATACCTTATTGATAAAGATCCGAATACGGGAACATACCTCAATGCTTTGGGGAAGGTGTATTTAGAACTTGGACGAGGAGCCGATGCGGTAAAATGTTATGAAGAAGCGCTTTCGGTATTTTTGCGATTTTTTGGAGAGAAACACCTTTCCGTTTCTGATACGTTCTTTAATCTGGGAGAAGCGCACCAAGAAGCAAAAATGTACGGAGAAGCCATCAAATTTTATGAACAATCTCTGAACATTTTACAGCGAGTTGCTTCGGGGTACATTCACTTTTCTGCCATTACCTTAGAACGAATTGGTATCTGCTATTATCTCAATAAAAGTTACGAAAAATCGATAGATGCCTTTCAAAAATCCCTTAATTTCTATAAGGATTGGTACGGAGATGATCACTCGTTTGTCGCTCGGGCGTCGAATAATTTTGGAGGGGCACTGTTTGCAAAGAAGGAATTTCGTCAGGCCATGGAACTCTATCAACGAGCGCTTTCAGTGCAGACAAAAATATTGGGAGAAAAGCATCTCAACGTCGCCATTACCTACAGCAATCTTGGAGGGGTGTGGAAGGGGATGGGACAATATCCAAATGCCATTGAATGCTATGACAAAGCCATCGAAATTCTCAAAAAAAATGGAGGAGAAGAACAGGCGGCCGTGGCGGTTGCTTATGACAATCTTGCTGGAGCACTTCGAGAGCGTGGAGATTTTGAGAAGGCATTTGATTTCTATACAAAGTCGATTGCTATTTCTCAAAAGATATTTGGGGATTTTCACCCCAGTATTGCCAGTTGTTATAATGGGATGGGAAAACTTTTTCGTCTTCAGAAGCAAATCGAAAAATCTCGAGAATATCATCAGAAAGCCATGGAAATAAATATTTCTTTTTTTGGAAAGGATGGAGTGGAGACCGCAAGGACATACGAGAATTTAGCACGTGTTTTTTTGGCGGAAGAAAAACCTCAAGAAGCACTACCTTACCTCAAGAAGGCGCTTGAAATATTTGGACATGAGTTTGGACCTCAGGATATTGATGTGCGACGAGTACGCGATACTATCGCTCTTTTGGGATAACTCTTTTTTCATAAGCGAGAAGTAGCCCCTCTGATACAGCAGGAATAAGCCGTTTCATTTTGGTTTCATCAATATTCCATTGAGCAATATTTTTTTCATCTGGATTCCCGAGAAATGGGCGAGGAATATCTACCGCAACGCCAGAGAAGAGGGAAAGATACCGAGCTCCGAGGTGTTGTTGAGGAAAAAGGCGATATGGAGTATTAAAATCCACAGGATAGCCATATTCCTGAAGAGTATTTGCAAATATGTTTGAACGAATTTCATCCGCAATACAAACATTATTCTCGTCGGATGTTATCATGTTTACTGATCGAACTTTTTTTTGATTCTCTGTTTCCAAAAGAGCGCCAATGTATTTTTCTAGGGTATCTGGTTTCTCATGCTCTCTTGGGGAAATGTATTGCGAAGTGGGCCACATGGTGTGGTTATCGTAAAAAAATCCATTGGGCGAAAGATGTTGTTGAAGAAATGCAATTATAGCGGCTTCGGTGTCTCGACTTATTTTTTTTAGGAGCATATCAACTTCAGGAAAGCGCTCTCTGTCAAAAATATTTCGAACAGCAAATGCTTCTGTGCGATTCGCGTCTACAATCCCTCGGTGATAATGTACTCGCGTTACTGCCACGTTTCGTTTATGAGAAAGCTCTGTGGCGACAGAAAAGGCAAGATCTCGTGCTCCAAAATCATATTCTAGCTCAAGATATGTTTGAAATATCTCTTCGGGAATATGAGAGAACGCATTCTTTATCTGTGGAAAGGCTTCTAAAAATACAATATCCCTGCATCCATGAGGACAGTTGAGCACAATATCGAGCGGTACACTTGGGTCTCCAAAAAAAAAGACATCTACCAAGACATACCCATTGTGATTGACCAAGATAATATCTTTCATGTTTTTTCATGAAATATTAATGTAATTATGGCTTTTTTTTCAAAAAATACAAAATGTTAGGAGCGCAAATTTTCATTTTCTAGCGAAAATCCATCTCTGTTTAGAAAATCCAAGGGCAGTAGTAGAGCTGACGTGGAGAAGGCGCACGAGTAAATCCATTTCCGCCAAGAATGAGAATATTCGTTTCTTTATTCATTCAAAAAAATTGCAACTTGCATTCTGCCAGTTTTTCGCATTTTCTTGACACCCCTATGGGGTATATGTAAATATCGCAATATGAAAGAGAAGAGTGAGAAAATACTTCATCGGCTTGCTATTATTCGCGGACAAATTGATGGCATTCGAAACATGATTGCTTCCGAGTCTGATTGTAAAGATATTCTTGTTCAGTGGAAAGCCGTGCAAAGGGCGTTTTCATCAACAGGAATCGAGCTTCTAGAAGAGTATCTCGATCGTTGTGCTCGTCAAAAGAAACTGAACGATTCAGAGGTTCTTGAGGTTATTCGCCAATTCTCTCGTTTATAATCTTTCTTGTTTTCCTATGAAAAAAGCGTGCCCTCTCTCTGCTGAAACCGTCAATTCTGTACAAGTTCGTTTTGTGGCAGGAGGAGTGATGATTATCGCTTTTTCTCTTGTTATTACTCCAAATATTCTTATTGCTACACTTTTGACAGTGGATTTTTTTCTTCGGGGATTTGTTCGCCGATTTTCACTTTTGGGATGCACGGCACGAGTATCTGCACGTTTTTTGGGAATTGGGAAAAAAATAAACGCTGGACCAAAACAATTTGCAGCAAAACTTGGGTTTTTCTTCTCGGCGGGGATATTCCTTTCTCTCCTTTTTGGGGCTTTTGAGATAGCATCTTTCTTCGCAATTCTCCTCGTGTTTGCCGCCGGTCTTGAGGCGATTTTTGGATTCTGTTTGGGGTGTTATATTTTTCCGCTGTGGGTTCATGTTCGATCTTTTCGTGTTCCCAAAAAATATGCCAATATTCTTGGTTCGGCGCTTATGTCTGTTATCATGGCATTTCTTATGTCTGGTGTTTTGACGTTTTTCAATCTTGGTGCTGTCTCCTTTTTTGTAAGTATTTGGATGAAATCTTTTTTGAAATCAATTTTTGTTGCTTTTCCTGTTATCCTTCTCGTTCGCCCCTTGGTAGAAAAACTCGTGCGAAAAATGGTGATATAACAAAACTACTCCGATTTCTTTTTTGAGAGTTCGTAGAGAATTAATGCGGCTATTCCAAGGGAAATAGCAATATCTGCCACGTTAAATACAGGGAATTTCCACACTGCAATAAAATCTGTCACGGAGCCAAATGCAACGCGTTCCCAAAAGTTTCCGAGTGCGCCACCAATAATACTTGCAATAGCACATTGTTCCCATTGTGTTTTTGCCTTTTCTTTGCCATAGCACAAGAGTCCGAGTAGAAGGAAAATAGTGAGAAAAACCTGAAAAACGAGCGGAACAGGAAGAGAGAGTGCAATGCCAGTATTTCGATGATATTCAAAGGCAAAAAGCCCAGGGATAATTTCCACCGTGTTTCCTTGAAAATACTGTTGTACTTCATATTTGCTGATAAGGTCGAGGAAGAGAATACTAGCAGTGATGCCGATGGGAAGGATGAGAAAGTTCATGGGATTTAGAAGAGCAGGATTTTCTGAATTGAATACTAATGAGAAGTAGAGCACAACTCAACTGAGGCTTTCGCTTGATCTACAAAAGTAGAAATCCTATAGGTCGTTTAGAGAGAAAAATTGACGACGATTTTAAAGAAATATCTACAAAAGTAGAAATCCTATAGGTCGTTTAGAGACGAAATGCTAACCGATGATGCCCTCCATCTACAAAAGTAGAAATCCTATAGGTCGTTTAGAGTCGGAAATAAACGATATTATTATCGCCATCTACAAAAGTAGAAATCCTATAGGTCGTTTAGAGTTGTGCCCTGTATTGTCTGCCTCTTAATATCTACAAAAGTAGAAATCCTATAGGTCGTTTAGAGCCAAGCGAGTAGCAATAAGAATGTTTGGTGGGAAAGGCACAAAAGAAGGGATTGTAGACCCTGTATTAAAACGAATAGCGAATAAAGCAAAGCTAAAAGAAGCGGCTGCAAAGAGCAAAACAAAAGAAGCCGTTAAGACCCAGAAAGCTATAAAAAGAGAACAAGAGAACATGGCGATTTTTGCTGATGAGTTGCAGAAAAAAGGATTAAAAATGGGTGATGGCTTTAGTATGACCGATACTGCACCACTTACAAGACAAGAGCAACTTCTTATAAAAGAAACACAAAACAAAGAAGAGGCAATGAAGGTCGCTGAGTATATCTACAAGATGAGACTGGAAGGGAAAGCTGTTGGTGAAGGCTTTACTGTTCAAGACCTCGTAGACACACCATTATCAAATCCTACAGATAGAAATATTAATCTACCTGGAGCACCAGAGGACAATATTATACCTCAATCATCAAAAAACAATCGAAATCCAATCCAGCCGAGTACGAAAAGCACTGCAAATCCCCAAGTCATAGATGAAAAAACACCACCTATACCTAAGCAAAAAACGCAAGTAAAGTCAACGGTTACAAAGCCAGTTGAACCAACAATTAAAACAGCATTTGCAACTGACTCATCAGGAAAAGTTAAAGTATCATCAGTATTGGATTTTTTAGAAAAATCAGTAAAAAAAGATGACCTAGGGATGATAAAAATAGCAAGAGATACTGTTGATAATATAGGGCAATCAAGAAAGACGAATCTACAAAAGTAGAAATCCTATAGGTCGTTTAGAGGTTCATTGCACCTAAGCGGTAAGCGTTATCTACAAAAGTAGAAATCCTATAGGTCGTTTAGAGAAGACCAACAAATGTGGACACAGGCGAAATC
This sequence comes from Candidatus Peregrinibacteria bacterium, assembly GCA_016699755.1. Taxonomy (NCBI): domain Bacteria; phylum Candidatus Peregrinibacteriota; species Candidatus Peregrinibacteria bacterium. The sequence continues at coordinate 1,291,769 of CP065009.1, forward strand.
TACAAAAGTAGAAATCCTATAGGTCGTTTAGAGCACATAGATTTACTCGTTCATTTGTTAAATCTACAAAAGTAGAAATCCTATAGGTCGTTTAGAGCTAAATAAGGGGAAAATAAAATCTCCTATCTACAAAAGTAGAAATCCTATAGGTCGTTTAGAGGAGAGACAAAAGAACATTTACACCACCGATCTACAAAAGTAGAAATCCTATAGGTCGTTTAGAGCTAAATAAGGGGAAAATAAAATCTCCTATCTACAAAAGTAGAAATCCTATAGGTCGTTTAGAGGAGAGACAAAAGAACATTTACACCACCGATCTACAAAAGTAGAAATCCTATAGGTCGTTTAGAGAATACAAAAGCCACTACCTCGCCATTCTATCTACAAAAGTAGAAATCCTATAGGTCGTTTAGAGCAATATGTAATTACTTTACAAATTACATATCTACAAAAGTAGAAATCCTATAGGTCGTTTAGAGTCGGAGAGACAGTCGGGAAGTCATATGTATCTACAAAAGTAGAAATCCTATAGGTCGTTTAGAGAACCGACACGATAAAACAGTCGGCTCGCATCTACAAAAGTAGAAATCCTATAGGTCGTTTAGAGCAAATCAGAAGCCATCCACTCTATAAATCTACAAAAGTAGAAATCCTATAGGTCGTTTAGAGATATAATCCTGAAAAATACTTTACTCTTATCTACAAAAGTAGAAATCCTATAGGTCGTTTAGAGTTTTTCTTTTCGTTGAATTGTTCATATTATCTACAAAAGTAGAAATCCTATAGGTCGTTTAGAGAGTAAATCACGAAACATTTCTTCTTGTATCTACAAAAGTAGAAATCCTATAGGTCGTTTAGAGTTGTGGTAGACTACATTGCGTATCGCATTATCTACAAAAGTAGAAATCCTATAGGTCGTTTAGAGACATTGTGGCAAGACTCACTGAAATCAAATCTACAAAAGTAGAAATCCTATAGGTCGTTTAGAGAATCTTCTTGCCCTGTGTATAAGTCGGATCTACAAAAGTAGAAATCCTATAGGTCGTTTAGAGCAAATCAGAAGCCATCCACTCTATAAATCTACAAAAGTAGAAATCCTATAGGTCGTTTAGAGATTATAAGAATGATGATAACGTTTCTTAATCTACAAAAGTAGAAATCCTATAGGTCGTTTAGAGCCTGAAAAAGGTGCGAATGAGATCTTGATCTACAAAAGTAGAAATCCTATAGGTCGTTTAGAGTAACCAATGAAGACTATCCCATCTACGATCTACAAAAGTAGAAATCCTATAGGTCGTTTAGAGAAACGATTAACAACTCCACAGGAGTTAATCTACAAAAGTAGAAATCCTATAGGTCGTTTAGAGGATGTTGTCACTGACGGATTCGGCTCTATCTACAAAAGTAGAAATCCTATAGGTCGTTTAGAGCTATGACGTCGCACAGTTCATGACAATAATCTACAAAAGTAGAAATCCTATAGGTCGTTTAGAGACAACGTACTTCTCGCAGATGATGAGCTGATCTACAAAAGTAGAAATCCTATAGGTCGTTTAGAGATAACCAACGAAGACTATCCCATCTACGATCTACAAAAGTAGAAATCCTATAGGTCGTTTAGAGTCTTTCAGAAACGAACGCAGGGTCTTTGATCTACAAAAGTAGAAATCCTATAGGTCGTTTAGAGAAAATAACATTTTCCTAAAACGGCTTTAATCTACAAAAGTAGAAATCCTATAGGTCGTTTAGAGAAGAAACCAACCGTATGCACGCGCAACATCTACAAAAGTAGAAATCCTATAGGTCGTTTAGAGGCTCATAGTCAATTCAGACGCCGAGAGATCTACAAAAGTAGAAATCCTATAGGTCGTTTAGAGCTTTTTTCCAAAGAGGATATTCTCTGTTATCTACAAAAGTAGAAATCCTATAGGTCGTTTAGAGACAACACCCTCCAACAGAGAGCGTACATCTACAAAAGTAGAAATCCTATAGGTCGTTTAGAGAATTATTTCCTTGCGAGAACCAAGAATATCTACAAAAGTAGAAATCCTATAGGTCGTTTAGAGTCTCGGACAGAAAAAATACGCCACAGATCTACAAAAGTAGAAATCCTATAGGTCGTTTAGAGGTTGGTGAAGGTGCTGAGAGAGTGTATGATATCTACAAAAGTAGAAATCCTATAGGTCGTTTAGAGAGACGACGGAGGAAGACGAAGAAATGAATATCTACAAAAGTAGAAATCCTATAGGTCGTTTAGAGTTACCACAGGGAGAAGATGGGATGACGAATCTACAAAAGTAGAAATCCTATAGGTCGTTTAGAGAGTAAAATAACGTTCAGCCGTGTCATGTATCTACAAAAGTAGAAATCCTATAGGTCGTTTAGAGACTTTTTCTCCACCATTCGTCAAATAATCTACAAAAGTAGAAATCCTATAGGTCGTTTAGAGATGAAGAATTCTGCTAGTACAGGTTATCTACAAAAGTAGAAATCCTATAGGTCGTTTAGAGACAAAAATGATGTTGCCTATGGAACTATCTACAAAAGTAGAAATCCTATAGGTCGTTTAGAGAGCAAATTTGTTTTGGAGAAGCCGAAAAGATACAAACCCCGAAAATATTCAGGACGACTTTTTGGCTTTTCTTCATGGTGTCTTTTTAGAAAGACAGAGGTTTGCAATTTTTCTCAAAAAGCCCCATACGGATTTCCACCAAATATTGGTGAATTGAATTTTTAAAGAACGACCAAAGATCACCATCAGTATACCATTTCTGTTTTCGAAATCCAGAAAATTATACAAAAATAACCGCATCGTCTTTGTTGGCGGCGTATCCATATTTGATGGTTTTTTTCTCATCCGACTGCGAAATAGGAAAAATAAGCACGCTATCTGCTTGGCTAAATTTTTTGAGAAACTTCCCCTCAATCTCCGCCAGTACCAAGTTTAAAATCCGCTCACTACTCTTGAGTTCAAACACAGAATACTGCACGCGCCAACCATATTGCTTCAGAAATTTGGAAAATTGCGTCCGTAACTTGTCATTTTGAATGTCGTAGGTGACAAGAAGCATTTGTTTTTTTAGACAGAAAATACAGGGAGTTTTTCCATTTCATCACGGATGAAACAGCGGTAGTAGCTTTGCACATGGCGAAAAATATCCTCTTTTCGTTCCACAATGGCATTGGTAAAAATACGAGCGTACTTTCCTCCATTTTTCCATGGCAACATATATTGGTGTCCGTGAATATCAAAATCTTTTTCATCAATTTGCTTGAGTCCATATGCATTGCGAAGCGCACGGTCAACAAGACATCGAAATGGCTCCACCATGTCACACACGAGAGATTTTCGCTCATAGAAAAACTGATGATACACGCCGCAATATATGTCGAATCCATAGAGTCGCAAATGTGCCTCGAGAATGTGAAAAAGAATGGTGTAGCCCATGTCGAGCAAGGTATTTGCTGGATCAAACTTGGTTCGTGGTTTTCTTCCGTGCCAGCTCATCTCCCGAAAATATGCACCAAAAAACAGTTTTGCCACGCTTCCCTCAATTCCCAAAAGTGATTCATTATTTTTCGCTTCGGGAATTCCTTTTGCTATTTCTCGAATATCTGCGATGGCTTTTTTCTCAATATCTGTTTTTTTTCGAATCGATTGGAGGAGTGCGAGTTGATTTTTAATTTTGTTGTGCACAAGATGCCGTGCAATGGGCAGTGAATCTGATAGAAGATATTGGCGTTTTCGAAGAAGAGTGTTTCCTTCAGTTTTTGCCCCAAGCGCGGCGTAGACGCGGAAATTTTGATTTACAAAAAAGAGTGCGACTCCGTTTTTGATTATTTTCTGGAGAAAGACGCTCGAAAAGGTTCCATGTCCAATAACAAATAAAGCAAAAATTCGATGAAAAGGGAGTTGAAACAAAATTTCCTTTTCTTTTTCAAGAATGAGATTGTTGTTTTGAAAACGCAAATGTCGTGCGTCTTCGGTAGAGAGAAAGAGAATCTGTTTTTCGCAAAAGTCTGGGTACGAAAGCATAAGAAGAGGGGAAATTATAATTCCGCCTTAGAATCGCAAAGTTCCGCATAAATACATCGGGCGCACTTTTGCGGATTGGGTACGAAAGGCGTTTCGAGAGAAAAATGTCGCAATTCCTCTATTATTTGGAAAAGCTCATCTTTTTCTTTTTGCGTTGGAACAGGAATTTCAAATCTCGTATTGGTCGAGAGCGAGTAAAGAACAATCTTCTGCACCAAAAACCCCTCTTCTTCTAAGCATATTGCTTGCGCCCATACCTGATATTTGTATCCATCGTAAATGGTCGTTATTTTTCGCTTCCGTTCTACCAATTCACCGGTTTTGGTGTTGAAAAGGTCTATTTTGCCACACACGCCAAGCGTATCACTCCAAATTTCTAAACCTTGAATCCATTTTTTTGAAGTGGAATAGGTTTTTGTGTCGATACTTTCGTGAGCGATATTTCCCTTTTTCTGTGGTGTATCGTGAAAAACATTCGTGGAATATTGTCCGTACAGGTTATGAAAATAGAGTGATCGTGGACAAAAGACAAAGTCGTTCAGCCAAGTAATTTGAATGTATGATTCCATGTGTATGTTTTTGTTTTCCTTCGCTGAAAAACGAAAGCATGTGTATTATAGCATATTTTTTATAGATGTTCTTTTGAAAAAAATGTTCCTCAAAACAATGATGTTGTTCATCACTCTTGAGGATTGTGAGGAAATATAAGACTCACGACTTATTTCTTCTTTCTCTCTTCTTCCATTGCCTTTTTTGAAGAAAAATAAGAGAGTTGTCGTTTCCACTCTTCCCGATCAATTAAAAACAAATCCCACTCTTTCTCAGAAATGAAAAGGTCAAGATCACTTGTATTCTTGTCTTTCTTTGGTCTTCTATTTTCAATCCATTTTTGAATATGAGCATTTTCAAAATTCTCAATAAGTGTTTCAAATTGTCGGGAACATTCTTTGAAAATTTCTTCCCCTTTTTTTTCTGAAAAATCAGGCAATAAATTTTGAAGAGAAGCATTTCTTATCTGGAATCCAATGCTTTTGGTAAATTGATACATAATTTTGAAAAAGAAGGTAAGCCAATCCTTATTAATGTGAAACAAAGTTATCCCACTCGGCATTGCTTACGAACAAATTGTCCCACTTCATTTTTTCGCAACCTCCATTTTTTTCCGAAAAATCTGAGATTTTCTTGAGAACTAAAATTCCCTTTCGAGCAATATTGTATGCTCCGTTATCATCTCCATTTTTTGGAAGATCTTTTCCAAATTCTTCGGATTTTCTGCTATCAAAAAATGGTTCTACAGGAGAGAAAATGAAGTCTTGTTTATCGAATATCTTTGCTTGATCATCAGTATTTCGTATCTGGCAAATAAGGTTGATATAGAAAATAAGATCTTTAAAGAATTGCACATGTTCTTTCGTATTTAAGCTTTCAATCTGACCAAGAATATTCCCCGTCATAATATCGATTTCAGCCTCTTTGAGTAATTGCAGTAAATTCTCGGTTATACTTGCATAATGATCATATCCACCTTTATTGTTATTTAAATGTCGATTCCATCGAAAACGCTCTACTGATGAACAAATCGTCCAAATGGTGTTTTGAGGATATTCTTTTTGGGTTCGAAAATTCTTGATGTCATAGGTAAATTCAAATCTTCCGTTCGAAAATTCAATCTTCGTAAAATTTTGAATATCTGCCTTTGCTTTTTCTGCACTGGAATATTTGAGATACAAGTGTGGTCGCCATCCGGTTATAGGATCAATACGTGATGTATACGCTGCTTGCGTATAGAAAATGATTCCGGTCTGTTTTCCCATATCTTTAAAGGTCGTAAATGGAGCAGCGAGTTGGTACGCTTTCAAAAGATGCCCCGCTTTTTCGAGGTTTTTCTCTCCTTTGTTCACGAGAAAATTGAGTTTTTCGATGAGAGCTTTTTCAAGTTGTTGATATACGGATTTTTCAATTCCACCACGAATTTGTTTAAATCGCATGTTCAAGTCTTCAAAGACAATAATGGCATTATGTTGAATGGCAAGATCTGCAAGTTTTCGAACAACTTGTGAAATATATCCTTTCTTTAGATCCTTAATTCCTTCTACTGTTTGCCAGTCTTTGCGTTCTTGTTCACGATTTTTTGCTTTTTCTTCGAGTTTTTCAGCGTAGTTCACTCCAGTAATTTCATTAAGAGTTCCACTATCTAAAATTTTCCCTTCTTGTGTAATTACTGAAAAATATGCCAAATGTTTTTCTCCTCGATCTACGCCGATAATGTTGATTTCGGGATTATTTGCAAGAAAGTTGTTGATTTTCACGTTGAACTGGAATGGGTCGCTTTTCGTTCTATTCAGGGTGAGGGGGACATGGAAGAAAATTTTGTTTTCCGTAAAGCGATTTTTTTGAAAGGCTTTTTCTTCTTTTTCGAGTATTTTTCCGCTTTTCGTTGTTATTTTCTCTTTTTTGAGATCTTTTGTTTTGGGGCGATAAAAAATCTCCGCTTGTCCATTGAGTTTCATAGGGAAATTTTGTTTTCTGTTTTCTTCCGAAAAAAGAGATTCAAAATAGAGTGTGTGAAGATTCTTTGCTCCTGTTGCTCCTTCATTCCAGTCTTTGTTTTTGATTTGGAAGAGATAAAGTTCGCCATTTTGATTTTTCTCGTTAATGTAGGATTCGGAAATATCTTGAAAAGTTATTTTATAACCATCTTCCGAGACATCTCGAAAAAATTCACCAATATTCTCCTGATACAATTCTGTTGTCTTTAGGTGTTCAAAATCATACCCCTTCCAGCCATCATATTTTTTTAAACAATCTTTATAGAAATCAATGAGCTTCTGCATACTGTTTATTGAGAAAGTTTCTCCTTTTTTAAATTCAGCATTTTTATAAATATTCCAAATTTCTTCTGATGGTTGGAAAAACTCTAGTCCTTTTGCAGAAAAACAGACTTTTGGGAACATTTTCGCTTGATCGGGGAAAAATTTATATACCACTTTTTCGTATTTTCCTTGTTCTATATTTTTTGAGAAATTCTGAATATTTCGGTCATCAAAAATCTTATTGTTTCCTTTTGACATGAGTCCTAAATAATATTCCCCATTCTTTCGTAAAATTACCGCTGAATTATCGGATTCTTTATTTTTATCCCAACCATCAGCAAGTGTTGGATTATCAAAATTCAATTTCCATTTTTCCTCACTATACGGCTTTTTTGTCAGATAATTTCGGAGTTTGTTGTAGACTTGTACGATTTCTTCATATGCATTTTCATAGAACTGTAAATATCCGTTTTCTGGATTCGTATAAAAAGCATCGAGTTCGTAATCCGTTTGCCATGCCCTTTTCTTCTCTAGTGCAAAATACTTTGCCATTTGGTAAATAGTCAAAATCGAATCGGAAAAGTTTTTGATGATAATTTTTGCGTTTTGGTCGAAAACAAAATGTGAGAGAAGATTTGAAAAATCTTTTTCAAAAATCTCATATCCAGATTCTACTTTCTCTCCAGTTTCTGAATTTGTTTTTTCAGACCTAAAAAGGGACAGAAATTCAAACTCAAAAATTGCTAAAAACTGTTCCCATATTTGTTTTTCTTCAAAATTTTGAATTTCATAATACCGCTCTTTCCAAAATTTTTTTGAAGGAATTTTTTCGAGAGATTCTTTGATATGGGAAAGAGCAATAAAATCGGAGAAAGAATATCCACCATCTTTTTTCTTGGCAGAAGTAGAAATGATTTTTGCGCTTCTTAGTACTTCATAAAGTGCTTCCTCAACGGTTTCTGTTTCGTTTGTCCATTTATGAAAAATAGTATTGATGGCTTCTTTAGAAAGGTAAATTTCTTCTAAATGGTATTTTCCCTGATCTACAAGAAAATCTTCAAAAAGTCTTTTGAGGATGAGGGCTTTCAATTGAGCAGTTTTGTGAAAAGATTTGAGTATGTCTAAAAGTTTTTCGTCATTTTCAATTTCATCAATAAATTGTTCTTTCTCGCTGAGAATTTGTTTATCAAGTGATTTAAAAAACGGTAGTTTTTCTCCTTTGTGATCTTGTCTATATTTATTAATGAATTCATTGAGACCCTTGAGCTTTTCACCATTTTTGAGCGCTTCACCACCTAAAACTTTATTATAAAAATTAATTCCATCTTGCAGAAAGCAAGTGTTGTAAAAATTGATTGAGAAGATTTCGGAGAGTGATTTTCCAAAGTTTTCTTCGACTTCTCTAAAATCAACTTTTTCTTTAAGACACTCAAAAATTTGAATATTGTCGCAAAAGCGTTTGAGGTTTTGGTCAATAATTCGTGTCGCTAGTGCCGTAGATGTTCCATCATCCTTGTAAAAGTTCTTTCGGGTTTCGAAGAACTTGCCAAAATATCCAGAAAAGCCCTTCCAACTGTCAAAAATCGAAACAAGTTCCCCGGTTGATTCATCAGCAACCATACTTCCTTCTTCATTTTCATACCTTTCTTTTAGGATTGCCTTAAAAACAGCCTCTTCAAAAAGAATTTCTATGTTTTTGTTCTTTAATCCTGAATATTTTTCCGCCCATTCTTTTCCTTGTGTGTTAAAAAATTGCACGATTCCTTTCCGTAATTCTCCCTCTTTTTTTTGTATTTCTTTTTCGTACACTTTCTTATCGATTTTCCATTTCTTAAAAATCTCAAAATATCCATCGAGTTCGGATAAAACTTTGCTCTCCAATGCCTCTTTTACAAATTCTCTGTGGAGTCGATCAAAATATGGTTTGGTTGCTTCGTATTTTTTTTGAATAGTTTCATCTCTTTGAAAGACTTTTGTTTCCTCTAACATTTGCTGTGTCTTTCCCACAGGTTTTAACTCAAACCTCAGCGTCTTGCTCAATGAATATTGATTCGTAAATGACGAGAAAAGAGAGTTGTTCATGAGAATTAGGTGAAAGAAAACAGGTTTTTTGAATATTTTTCATCCTATTCCTCTCTCATCACAAATCGCAAGAAAGTTTTTCACTTTACCACTCTCTTGGAAATGCAAGTGAAAAACATGGAAAACATCATTTTTTTCGTGAAACAATAACCGTTGGTTTCTGATTTTTCGTGATCCGTTTTTTTCTGATCTTCTTTTTAGTATGCGCTCTTTTTGCTATTTTCGCAAATATCGCATCCCCTGCTCAACGTTTCATTTCCCAATGGATCAGGAACACCCCAGAAGACAAAATTTTTCGCTCTGCATATTTTTCGCCGTATTTCGCCTTCAAAAAATTCGTCTGTAAAACGCTTTCGCTTTTTTTAGTATTTCTCCTTTCCGCTTCGACTGCCTTGGCAGATGTCATTGCACCACTTCCTCAAGAAGATTTGTTGCAGCTTTTTGTTGACCCCAACCCCTCTCAAGAATCATCAGAAGAAACGGTATCGCCACCAGAAGAAGAGGGCAGTGGTCTTTTCGCTCCACTCCCAAATGAAGAGTCTCAAACGCTTTTTATAAATCCCGAAGAAGATATTCCAGAAGAGGTTCCAACAAGCACCCCCGAGGAAAACACCACTCCTTTGGCGAAATTTGGCGAAATTTTTATCAGCGAAGTGGTGACCAATCCCAAAACAGGCGAAGAGGAATGGGTGGAACTTGCGTTAATGATTGACGAAACGCGCGATATCTCTGGTCTTTTGCTCTTTGATGAAGTGGGGAAAATATTTACCATTCCCCAAAACACTCTTTTAACTCCAGGGGAATTCCTCGTTTTTTCTGGATGGGGAAGCAAACTCAATAACACGGGAGATTCTGTATTTCTCAAAAATGCCAATGACGAAATCCTTGCTTCTGCGGAAAATATTCCGGCGCTTAACAAAGGGCAATCGTGGTTACCAGAAGAATCTATTATTGGAGTTCCAACCGCGGGAGCAGAAAATGAATGGGCACCAAATCCTCCGCCAGAAGAAGTGCTACCTCAAGATTCACCAGAAGAAGAAGTGCCGGCTTCCGATCCTCCGCAAAATGAGACACCACCAAACGTGTTTCCTCCAATCACTTCCGACGATATTTTAATCAACGAAGTACTCACAAACCCAGAAATAGGCGAAGAAGAGTGGGTGGAAATAATTTCGCTGGCGAATGAAGAAAAAAGTCTTGCTGGATGCGCCTTGTTTGATGCCGTTGGAAAAATCTACTCGTTTCCAAATGAGGCGAGCATCGCACCTAACACATTTCTCGTGGTTTCTGGATGGGGAAGCAAACTTAATAACACGGGAGATTCTGTATTTCTCAAAAATGCCAATGACGAAATCCTTGCTTCTGCTGAAAATATTCCGGCGCTTAACAAAGGGCAATCGTGGTTACCAGAAGAATCTGTTATTGGAGTTCCAACCGCGGGAGCAGAAAATGAATGGGTTTCTGATCCGTCTCCTTTAGAAACAGAAATCGTTTCTGAAGAAAATCTTCCCGCTGATATTGTGATCAACGAAATTATGAGTCATCCCAAAATGGGAGAAGAGGAATGGGTGGAGCTGTTTTCTAATGCGGAAACATCATTTGATCTCGGGGGATTTTTTTTGGCGGATGCAACTGGCGCGTTTTATGAGATTCCCGAAGGAACCCTGCTTCTTCCCGAAACATATCTTGTACTCTCTGGATGGAGCGGAAAACTCAATAACAGCGGTGATGAGATTTCTCTTCTTTCTCCCACAAAAACAGAAGTTGTTGCTCCGACTGTTTTTCCCTCACTCAAAATAGAGGAATCGTGGGCATTTTCAGAAGACGGATACCGAAAAACAAATATTCCAACACCAGGACAAAAAAACCGTTTTCCGATTATTTCGTATGAAGAAAAAACGGCAACTACTCCAAGAAAAACTCCTATTCCACCACTTGCCAAAACACCGGCAACTCGTTCATCTGTTCGAGCAGAAGATATTGTTTTGCGAATTTCCGAAGCACTGTTTCATGGAACAGAAGAGGATTTTGTTGAGCTCTTTTGCGAAAAATGTGATACCGATTTATCAGGAATTCGTGTGGGTGATGACGATACATTTTTTGAGTTTCCCGAGGGGAGTATTCTTCCAAGTGGCGCATTTGTCGTGCTCCATCTTGCAAAAGAAAAGCAAGAAGCGCGGCAAGAGGAAAACATATGGCACTTTTGGACAAAGAAAAGTGGACTCACTGGAACCGATGAAACACTCTTTATTCTCGACTCACTCGGAACAGTAGAAGATGGACTGTGTATTGCAAATCGCAACGGAAGCTTTTCACCGGGAGAAGAGGATGATGTTGTTCGACTTATTCGTGAGCAGGCATTTTCTGGAATTCATCCGCTTTCAGAGGATGTGTGTTTCGATTCCCGTATTCTTGGAAAAGACCGATCCCTTGTAGCAATACCAAAAAAAGTGGGAACCGCCGCACAAAACGCTTTTGACGCATCGCCCACTCCGGGAAAACCAAACCCTGCTCCACCGCTTCGAGCAGAGGGAGTTTCTCTTTCGCTTTCCGATGGAATTCTTCTCCCCGACAATTCTCTTTCGTTTCGTATTCAAAATACCGGAAAACGAATGATTTCTTTGCGTGGATTTTCGCTTCAGACAGGAGAAAGTGTGTCGCCACTTCCAGAGAGTGATCTTTTTCCAAATGAATCGTCTTTTTCTTTTCTTACTGTTTCTGGAACCGATCGTATTTTCCTCAAAGATGCATGGGAAGCTGTTTCTGCAAAGTTTTTGCTTTCGGAGGCGCGAAATGCTGATATTGGTGCAAATCGTTTGGTGATTTCTGAAGTACTCGTCAATCCCGACGGTGTTGATGTAGGAAATGAATTTTTAGAAATTCAGTGTCTTACAGAAGAATGTCCTGCAGAGGAATTTGCCATTTTTGTGGGGGAAAATCGCATTCCGTTCTCAAAAAAACTCCGGAGGGGAGAATATTTTGTCTTTTCCGATATTGCTCTTCGAAACAGTAATCTGCTCGTTCAGGTGTTCGATCTTTCTTTGGGAAAAAAGGATGAATTTTCTTTAGAAAATTCTCACTCTGGAGAAAGCATGGTGCGCTCTGAATCTGGTTTCCTTGCAACTTTACTCCCCACTCCAAAAACAGAGAATCGCATATTTACCAAAGAAATGAGGGGAGACTCTGACGGAGATGGTATTCCCGATACATCGGAAATACTTTTAGGCTCCAATCCTTCCGAAAAAAATTCTATTTCAAGTGTGGAATATCGTTTGTTTCAATCGTTTGTACGCGCAGGAACGCAAGTAGAAGCAAAGGAAACACCAGACGGTATTCTCTTTGCTGGAAAGGCACTTCCCGAAACGGATATTCACATTGTCCTTCATTCTGATATACGAATTGTTTCTGCAAAAACTGATGCAGAGGGAAATTTTTCCGTCCTTTCTTCGCCAGATATTCCGTCTGGAGTGCATCGGGCGGATGTTGTGATGACTTCAAAGAATGGATTGCCACTTATTATCAAAGATGTCACGCAGGTTTATCTCAGTAAAAATCCGAGAGAAGGATGGCTTTCTGGCGTACAAATTGCTCAGGTACTTCCCAATCCCGAGGGAAAGGACGCGGGTCAAGAGAGTATTATTCTTCGGAATACGGAAAATCACTCTGGCATTTTGGCAGGAGCGGTTTTGAGGAGTGGAAATCGAGAAATTCATCTCCCAAAAATGGATTTTCTTTCAGGGCAAGCACGCGTTTTGCATGGAGATCTTGTTCCCCCTCTTCGCAATACAGACGGAAGTATTTTTCTTGTGGATGCGGATGGAAACACAATATCCACTGTCTCTTGGAAAACCGCAAAAAATGGAAAATGGATAGGACCAGAAGCTCCGATCCTTCCTTTGAAAGCAAAAAAGGTGAAGGCAAAAAAATCTGCTCACGCCTCTTCGAAAAAAGCATCAAAGAACTCTGGATCAGAAGAGGCATCTTCATTTCCGGTTCGACAAGAGATTCACGGAACATTTGGTGGTATTCGGGGGAATATGTTGGTGATGCTCGGTGACACCGGAGAAGAATCGGAATATCCAATTTCAAACAGAGTTTCTCCACGGCTTTTGAACCTTTTACTTTCTGAAGGGGAAAAAATTTCGGTTGTTGTAGAAAACGGCAAAGTATTTTCTGTTGATGCACTTCCAGAGCTCTCCTTTTTTCCTGTTCCCCCTTCTTTTCATGCGTGGGGAATTTCCTTCTTTCTCTTTCTTGCTTTTTTCTCGGGATGTCTCTTTTTCTTGCTTCCAATAGGAATTCGGTTTGGAAAATATTTTGGGTTTCCCAAGGCATCTTGAGAGTGAGAAGTATTCTCGAAAAATACGAATTTTGATTTGATTTTTCCCCCGAAAGGCGTATTCTAAAGCGTGATGAAAGGGTATAAGGCATTTCTTTCGGGTTCTGGTGTTCGAAACACTGCTCAACGGCGGAAAATTTATGCTGTGGTTATGCATCAGTCATCGCATTTCACAATAGATGATATTGTTCAACTTGTCCCTTCCCGAGCAAGCCAAGCAACAGTCTATCGGATGATTGGACGAATGAAGCAAATTGGGCTTATTGACGCACACACTCTTGGAGAAAAAACGGTATATGAAGTTGCACAACCAGAAGAACATCATGATCATCTCGTGTGTGAAAAATGCGGACATATAGAGGAATTTATTTGCCCAGAGGTTGAAGAATTACAAGAGGGCGTGGCGGCAGAATATGGTTTTCGCCTCGTTCGACACGAACATGTACTCACAGGAATTTGCTCAAAATGCCAAGAGAACGCAGAAGAATTCAAAAAGAAACATTAAATTTGTAGTCACCGTCGTCGTTACCAAATTCCGCTTCGGTTCTTAAAAGTGTTTTTAAAAAAACCTTTCCCTTTTTCCCAAAAAAGAGGAAAATAGGAGTGTTCTTTTAAAAACAAAATGAAGCTTCTCTCCCAACTTTCCCAGGGTGATCTTCGGGGAAAACGTGTCTTGGTTCGTGCCGATTTCAATGTTCCCATTTCTGAAGGAGTCATTACCGATGACACTCGTATTCGTGCTACAATTCCCACTATTCAACACATTCTTACTGCCGGAGGAAGTGTTATTCTCTGCAGTCACCTCGGAAGACCAGATGGAATGCCAAACAAAAAATATTCCCTTGCCCCTGTGGCAAAACGCCTTTCTGAACTGCTTCATAAAGAAGTTGTTTTCCTTCCAAATCCACTTGAAGAAAAATCTTCTCTTGGCAGAGAAGGAGAGGTGGTGCTTCTTGAAAATACTCGATTTTTCGCTGAGGAGGAGGCAAATAGCCCACTTTTTTCTGCACTCCTCGCAAATGGATGTGATCTCTATGTGAATGATGCCTTTGGAGCCGCCCATCGTGCTCACGCAAGTACTGCGGGGGTTGCCGATTTTCTCTCGGGATACTCAGGACTTCTCCTTGAAAAAGAAGTAAATGCGCTTTCTGGAGTTATGAAAGATCCAGATCATCCGCTTATTTTGGTGCTCGGAGGAGCAAAGATGAAAACGAAAATTGGAGTACTCAGAAGCTTTATTAAAAGTGCTGACAGTATTCTTTTGGGGGGCGGAATTGCAAACACCTTTCTCGCCGCAAGCGGAGTGAACGTACAAGAATCACTGTATGAAGAGAAGGAAATCGAAACCGCAAAGGAAATTTTAGACCAAGCAACAAAAAATATGTGCTCTATTCTTCTTCCGATTGACGCTGTTGTGGCAAAAAACACGGAAGATGCACAACACCACAGAATATCTTTGGTACAAGAGCTCTCGTTGGGAGAAAAAATATTTGATATTGGACCGGAGAGTCAGAGGAAGTTTTCGGAAAAAATATGTTCCGCAAAAACCATTCTCTGGAATGGCCCAGTGGGACTTTCTGAAGTTTCTCCGTTTGAAGTAGGAACACGAGCAATTGCCAATGCCATGACAGAGAGCAGTGCAAAAGTAATACTTGGAGGAGGAGATACTCTTGAGGCTATTGCACGACTTGGATTTTCGGAAGATCAATTTTTCCACATTTCTACAGGAGGCGGTGCCATGCTCGAACTTCTTGAGGGAAAAGAGCTTCCCGGAGTTATGGCGGTCTCGTAATAGCAGATTCTCAAAAACCCACAGAAAACAGCAGAAGAAAGTGATCTCCGCGTTCTTTTCAATTTAAAAACGGATTCTCTTTGAAATATATCAACAAAAAATATTGACAAAAAAATAATTAATGTTTAAAAAGATACACTTTCTTTTTTAAAACACTTATGAACAATGATCGACCAATGGCAACATATATTACGGGAGATTCTGAAATTTGGAAAAATATGAATCCTGAAGAACGAAGAAGAACGCTTCGAAACATTGCCCAATATGGAACCGATCCCAAAAGAGAGAGGAATAAGCAAACTTTTAAGGTACAAGAAAATGGCCCCGTAGGCATTCAAGAAAAAATCAAGGCTCTCATAAAATCCTGTGCCGAAAAAAGAAAAGCTCTTTCGGAAAAAGCGAAATCATAAGACGTGCGAGATAAAAAGGATCTTCATGGAATGTTATAGAGACATTCCATGAAGAGAGAGTTGCACAACCACTGTCATCTCAAGAGTCTAATCGCGTCAAGTCCTCATTCATGGAGTATTTTCTTGCTTTTTTTGTAAAAAAGTGGGAGAATACTCTGATGATCTTTTTCTCTCAACAAAAATGAAAAAATATACTTCATCTCTGAGAATACTGTCTCTCTTTGATGCATTCTGCATGCTTGTTGTGCTCGGGACAATGGCATTCGCACTTCTTCTTGGTAATGTTGCACCTGCCGCTCATGCGGAGTTTCTTCCTTCTGCACACGCCGCACCAGAGCTCATTATAACCAATAACGATAAAACAAACTTTACCCCCGAAGAGAGTGATCCTCGGGAGGTTATCCTTAGGGTTGTTAATTACTTTCTTGGGTTTGTTGGACTTATTGCTGTTATATTTGTCATTTTTGCGGGCTTTCTTATGCTCACTGCCGGAGGAGACGAAGACCAGGTTGGTCGAGGAAAAACCATTCTTATTTGGGCGGCAATTGGAATTATTGTGGTTCTCTTATCGTGGGCACTCGTCAAATTTGTGGCAGACATCTTTCAGTAAAATTATACTGTTCTTCAAAAAAGCTCCTCAAAAGCGGGGGGCTTTTTTTGTATACATCAATCCGCCCCTCTTCCTCGTAGAACGACAAGAGTTGCTTTGAGCACAATCTTTACATCAAGCCAAAACGACCAATTCTCCAAATAGTAAATATCGAGACGCATTTCTTCATCAAAACGAAGATCGCTTCTCCCCGAAACTTGCGAAAGTCCAACAAGACCAGGGCGTACTGAGAGGACACGGCGAAGTTCGGGAGTGAATTTCTCAATTTCTTCCGGAAGATGCGGACGAGGACCAACGAGAGACATTTCTCCCAAGAAAACATTCCAGAGCTGCGGAAGTTCGTCTAATGAAAACCGACGAAGAAATCTTCCAAATGCAGTAACTCGCGGATCATTTCGGATTTTAAAGAACGGACCATCTCTGCGATGATTTTCTTTTTCTAACTCTGCCCGAAATGCATCAGCATTCTGAACCATAGAGCGAAACTTAAAGCAACGAAATGGTTTTCCGTCTCTTCCAATTCGTGTTGCACCGTAAAAAATAGTGCCCTGAGACGTGAGTTTTACCCCAATTCCAAGAAGAAGAAAAAGCGGAGAAAGAAGAAGGGCAAAAACGACAGAGGCACACACATCAAATAAACGTTTCATTACTCGTCCCCACCCCGAGAGCGACTCTGGAACAGGACGAAGAAGGGGAACTCCACTAAAAATATGAAGCTCCATACGAGCAAATGCTACAGAGGACCATGGAATAAAGCGAAATACCCTGTGTTCTCTGTAGCAAAGCGAGCGTAAACGCTCTCCTGTTTCTTCCGAAAGAAATGGATCTACATGCCACACTTCATCTACATGGTTGAGGTCAATATCATCTTTTGGACCAAATTCTTTTCGGTAACAAAATCCTGGAGCGTTCTTTAAAATCCTTTGAAACATGCGACGGTTTTCTTCTTCTCCCACAAGCATTACCCGAGAAATACCAACATTATCCGCCCACAAAGAATATTTAATCGCCCGAAGAAGAATAAGGAAAACCCCATACAGTATTGTCGTAAAGAAAAGGGCTTGTATGAGAATCATACGAGAGAAAATAACCTCTCGCGCAACCATAACGAAAAAGCTCACAATTCCCATTCCCCAAACAATAACCGACAACAAGATGCGAGGAGCTTCTTTTGTCCAATCTTCTTCCCGAAAACCAAAGCCTCCCAAGAATGCAATAGAAAGCACAAATCCGCACGACGCGTAGAGAGAAAAAGGGAGAAAAAATGAAGCATCTGGAATAAATCGCGGATCAAACCAACTGTGCAAGCCAGGAATAAGATCGGTTATAGGGCGAACAATACGGGCGAGCCACCACCCCGCGAATCCCGAAAAAAATGAAAGAGGAATGCGTGCAAGCACAAAATACATATCAAATCGCTTCATACAGAAGAAAAAAGAAGGCTCCCCACACGCACAAGTGTTGCTCCTTCTTCCAGAGCAACGGAATAATCACCACTCATTCCCATAGAAATTTCTCGAAATGCTTCTCCAAAATCACCTTTTGCGCGAATTTTTTCAAAAATGCCTCGGAGTTTCTGAAAAGTATTTCGAAACTCCTCTTCTTTTGCGTTTTGTTTCCCAATGGTCATAAGCCCTTGTACTACAATTCCAGAAATTTTTTGGATTTCTGGGAGGACAGAAAAAAGCTCCTCCTCAGAGAATCCATATTTTTTGGGATCGTTTGCAGTATTAACTTGCAGAAGAACTGGCATTTTTTTGGCAGACATTTCCGCCTCTTGTCCTATTTTTTCTGCCAACAAAACCGAATCGACCGATTCAATAACGTGAAAGAGTGAAACGGCTTTTTTCACCTTATTTGTCTGGAGATGTCCAATACAATGCACTTCAAAATCTCCCCGAAGAAGTGGAAGCTTTTCCATTGCCTCTTGAATACGATTAAAGGCAATAATATGTGCGCCGAAATCGAGAATTTTTTGTATGTTTGAAACTGATTGATTTTTGACCACTACTACCAAACGCGCTCCAGAAAAGTGGGAAACCTCATCGACCACCCGATGATATTTTTCCACAATACTCATGCGCCTCATTGTGTCGGAAACCAGTTGAAAAGAAAAGATCTCTTTGAGAGAATAGGCTTCGTTTCTTCCCCTTTTATGAGACTTCTCTACTATACGTTTTTTCTTATCTTTTTTATTCTTTCGGGTGTACTCGTGTTTGGAAACACAAATTATTCTGGAGAATTCTTTTTTATGCGCCCATTTGAAGGGCAATCACTTGCCTTGCCCTTTTTTGGGTTTTTTCTCCTAGGAGCCTTTTCCGGAATCTTTTTTTTCCTTTCGATACGCTCTCTGTTTTCTCAGAAAGAGCACTCTATTGAACCACCACAAGCATGAAATACAAGATTCCTCTCTTTTTACTTGCGATTCTCCTTTTCCCTGCAAATACATTTGCGGAAAACATTCACGTCACTACAAATATTCGAAATGGACAATGGTTTCCTTCTTCCTTTCTCTTGCAATTCTTTACGGATCGCGAAGATGCGAAGATTTTTTGGACCCGTTTTCCCAAGCGTTCTCCAGCAGAGGGAAATATGTATCAAAGTGCTATTTCTATTATTCGTTCTGGAAGCATTCATTATTTTGCCTTTACTCCAGAACCAGAAATAACGGCAACAGATACCAAAAAAATTACTTTTTTTGTGGAATCAAAAACCGGATATGAGCATCTTCGTATGACGCTCGTTGATCCGCGTCACAATATGGTGGTGCTCAAAAACTTCTCTGCATTTCCCGTGCAAACAGATGGTTGGAAAATAACATCACAAAATGGAGAATTTGATTTTTCAGGACGAGAACTCGCACCAGGAAAAAAGATGGCACTTTCTCTTCCCATGAATAAGACATCTCCAAAGATATTTCTTGTTGCTCCAGATGGGAAAGCAAAGCAACTTGTCGCGCCACCAGCCCTTCTTTCGGGACAATATTGGGAATGCACTACACGCCGCTCTTCCTCATGTGCGATTCAAGAAAAATAGGAGAAAGAGGTTAGAATCTCCTTCCAAAGAAAAAGTACTTGCGTCTCATCAAAAAAGAGACCAAAATATAAAGCACGCATGATCATTGAAACCAACGGGGGTGACCGGCTTTTGACGGGAGGATTAGGAGAGGAAAAGTTGCGATTTCGGGGTTTGATTTCTATCCCCGATAGATCCATAGAAATCACCATAAGTGCAACTGCACAAAACCCTGCTCGCTCTGGTAAAATCGCAGGACTTGTAAACAATGCCTTTGGCAACCTGTTTGCACCAAAAGCCCTCGCTTTTGCGTAAGAGTTTGAGCATGTGACCGCCCACATATGCGGTTCCGTCTTTCTTAAACCCGCTTAGGGGGCTAAGAACAGGCGTCATTAAATCTAAGACGAATTTTTCTTGTTTGTGATGTTTTTGGAGAAACGTTCGTACCACAAAAATATTCCGCCTGCTAAGTTTTTGTTCTGTTTTTATTTAGTGGCGGTAAACAAATGGAACTATAATTGTAGACGCTTTTCGTTTCCCCTTACCGGACGGGGGTTCAATTCCCCCCACCTCCACCAACTGTGATTTATTGCTTTTAGAGTCCTGTAATATATTGTACAGAAGCGAATATTCGCTGTTTCCAAAACCCCTTTCTTTGCTGTAGAGCAATTTATTCCGAAACACGAAGTTTTGAATACATAATTTCTCTTTTACTTGCCCTTTTCGCCATGTTTCCAAAGGGTTTTTTAATATGTTCTCTCCCGTATGAAATGTGACATGAAAAGGTGTGCTGATCACCTTCTTGTCATTACTACTGTATTTGCTTTCTATCTGTTCTTTCTTTTCAAGTAGCTCTTTAATCTCATCTTCATAGATTTTTTGTAATGATTCTGACTCGGCTTTTCCGGCGAGCTTGGCGAGTCTTTTTATCTCTATTTGAATTTTTTCGGCTTCCTCCTGCGAGTTATTGATATTTTTTGAAGCAATACTGAATCTGGTCTCATGAATATCTTGTAATACTGCTTTGAGGAGATTCAGAATCTCAATAGATGGCTCATATTTCTTGAGAAGATCCAAAAAGCCCTCCTCAAATTTGCTTTTTGGGATGCTTCCGATACAACGGGAAGACAGACACCGATAATAGGGGAACTTCTTTCCATCTCTCCCCGTTGACCATGCGGCAGTGAGTTTTCTTCCACAACACTCACATGTTACCGATCCGCGTAGTGGAAAGTCTTCTCGAACATCTTGCCGAACATACGATCGGACTTTCCCTGTTAGTCTTTCCTGTATTCGATTATACGTATTTTCAGAAATAAGTGGCTTATGTTTTCCTCTTGCCCGAATTACTCCAAGATCTTCACAGGTGATGAATCCAGCGTAAAAGTCATTCACCAAAAGCCGTTGCACAGCCTGTAAATGAACTCTACCACTACTTTTCACTGTCGCTCTGCTCTTGTATCCGCTTGCTTGTAAAAATCTCTGCATATCCATTTTGGTCTGGAATTTTCCGGTAGCAAAGTCTTCCAGTGCTTTTTTTATAGTACTGGCTTCCGGTTCTTTTTGTACTATTATCTTTCCTTCCTCTTTATCATGAGTATTCTTGTATCCGGAAGGAGCATAGAATGTCCAATACCCAGCTTCAAGCCTTGCCTTCATTCTGTTTCGCACCTGAGCTTTGTTTTGGTTGCGCTCCAGTTCGGCAGCACCCGCAATCACTGTCTCTACAAATTTTCCCTCCGGCGTGTCTTCAAATTTATAGGAGGGACTATCAAGCATTCCGTTTACACCAGAAATTGCAGCTTTTAGATGAAAGTGTCCTATCACGTCTCTAGCAAATCGCTTGATATCATCAATAATAACGACTGTCTTTTCTGTACTCTTTTTCATGCGCCCCTGTAGGTACGAGAGCATGTTTTGCATTTCTGGTCGGTCTGTTATGCCACCTGAAATGCCTTCTTCATGAAAGACCTTTACGATTTCATAGTTTTTCTGCTTGGCATAGCCCCTGCATCTTTGTTCCTGACTTTTCAGTCCATGTCCTTCGGATACCTGCCGATCCGTAGAAACCCTGCAGTAGATAACAGCTTTCATAGTTTGTGCTGAGAAAGATAATCCAAAACGCTTTGTTTCCGTATTCGCAGTGTTCCCTCAATTTTGTAGACCTCAAATATTTTCCGTTCAATATAGCGGTATGCTGTAGGTCTGCTAATCTTAAGCATGTCCATTAGCTCTTTTATAGTAATGAGTTCATCTGTTTTGTCGGTCATGTGCTTTGAATATATTTTCATTTGTTATCATAGATTATCATAAATAGAATTTGCAAGATAGTAAAGATCATCAATCACTTGTTGTAACTCTTCATCGGAAAAATCATCTGATATTTTGCCCAGTATCTGCCGTGCCTGTTCTACAGATACTGTCATGCTTCTTTCTCAAAAACATCAAATCCCTGTTCTTTTAAAAGTTCCTTAAAGGCTCTTTCTCCAAAAGTGTTGATAAATTCGCACACATCCATTTTGTCTTTGCTTGTCTCTCGCGGCAGTTTGATAATGATTGCCTCAATGCCATACTCTTTGAATTTTTCCTGAGTTAATTTCGCCCCCTTTTGGCCGGCTCCATTCAGATCACTGTCAAAGCAAATAGCCACATTCTTTCCCCTGAGTTTTTGTGCCAGTTCTGCAACTGTAATCCGTGTAATATCTTTTGCTACCGGAGACACTGATGCAATGCCCACTTCATTTGCCTTAATACAATCTGTAACACCTTCAGTGATAAGAATGGATTGTGATTTCTCTAAAACATCAGCGTTAAATATTTGTCCCATTCCTCGACAATGTTTCGTTTTTGAGTACTTGTTCGGTGTGCGAAAGTTACCAGCTATTCTTCCTGCAATCTGAACTACTTTTCCTTTCCTCAAAAATGGATACAAAATCCTTCCTTGCATGTGCTTTGCCAAATACAAAAAGCCTCTTTTCTCTCTTCTGAAAAACCCACTGAATATCAGTTCTTCATCTAAAAACCCTTGATCTCTCAGTTTTTTGAGAGCATCTTTGTAATTCAATCCGCAATATCCGATTTTGTATTTTGCAACTGTTTCTTTGGAAAAGTTCGGAGGAATATATTTTTCTATGGTTTTCACCACCTTTCCAATTTTTTTGCTGTAAGGAAAACCAGTGATTTTTATCGGAGCAAATCCTGTAAGATATAGCTTTTTGTTCTCTTCATTCAGAGAAAAAACCTCTAAAATGGAACTCAACAGTTCCATAAATCGAACCGCATTTAGAGAATTTGGGAGAAATCCGACAATTTTTTTTGTCTTTTTCACCCTTTTTCTTGTTTTTTTTGACACATCGCCATGTTGTGTTCCAGTTTCTTTTGTTGAAGAAATTTTTCCTGTTTCATATTCTTCAAGAATTCTTTCAGCAACATTGATTGCTTCGGGAAGGCTACAGTCTTCTTTTAACTGGATAAAATTGAATATGTCCCCACAGGCTTCGCACCCCATTCCATGGCAGTAGAAAGCTTTTTTTATAAGGTCATAATGAAGACTTGGTATCGTTTCGTAGTGAAAAGGACAAAGGATAAAACCTTCCGAAAAAGTCACACGCTCCCCGTAGTATCGGAAAACACATTCAAGAGAAAGCCGTTGTTTAATGTAGTCTCTATTTTTCATTTTTGTGTCAAATCTCCCACACTCTCCCCCACTTTCTTATTCATAGGTTTTTCATTTTCTTGATTGCGTTCATTAGCGGAGGAAAATAAAATGAAGAATTTCTCTTCCGTAAGGAATAAAAGCAATTTTTCTGTTACCTCAGAAATAACAGAATCTGTGATTTCTTTTTCATAATCTTGGAGATTTTTCTTTAAATATTCTTGAAAGTTTGAGAGGGCACTTTTGTGTTTTCGGATTCCTTTTGGCCAGTGCATGGTGGCAAGGTGAATATGCAAATTACTTACCTGCCACTTTCTGGGTTTATCAGATCGAATGAGCTTAATCTTTAGGAATTTTTTAAAATCTTCATTAAAAGTATTTTGACTGATATTGGGCATTACTCTTTCTCGAACCTCTTCGCGTGTTCCAGAAAAACAACCATAGCTATTATTGGCGATCCGCCAATCTGCCTCGTGGATCAATTTGTAATAGAGAGTGTTTTGTCTTTGTGTGAGAATATGCAGACTTTCCAGTAGCTGGAGATAGCGGTGATGGACGGTATATCCACTTATGTTGTGAAAATTGTTCATGGTGATTGTGATAAGAAATCACTAAAACAACAGACTCCACTTTTTTGTGGGTCAAGTGTTTAAAAAATAACAGACAGCATCTGACTATGCTTTATATAAAGCTTTTCTTTTTCTTTAAGGGCAAAAATAGGTTCTGAAACTTTGTATTGATATTATTTTGTATATTGTGTTTTACATTATTTCACTAAATTTTGTGGAGTTATTGAGGAGTTTCTTGTGTAGTTTTAGGAAGGAGGGCTGGATTAAAGTAAAACCCTTCTCTCGTGTCTCCAAATATAAAAATTATGTCATTAAATACTTTTATGCTTTTTAATTCGCCAATACGATTAAGCAGTGTTCTTTCTGAATAACAGCTGTCTTTTGTTAATTGGTCATTAGGCAGAATATTCTTCTTTTTTAGGGCAGATTTTTTTACATACCCCTGCCTCACGACATCTTCTAAAAAAATATGTTCACCATTGCTGTAAATACCTTGAAGAAGAAGATATGAGAAGATCTCATTCTTCGGATACTCCAAAGTTGCTTCTGCACCTGATAAATTATCTATCAATCGTCCGCTTTCTTTGTAATAAAGGAGATTTTTTCTGCCAAGCATTATAGGCTCTTCATTCAACGGCACCATTCTTTTTCTCTGACCAATAGCTGCAAGATCAACTGATGAGTCTGAAAAATGATTTTTTAGGTCATTAAATACACTCAAATATCTGTCCCTTGCTTCATTTAAAGAAATACTTTGGATTCCGGTAATTTCAAAGTATCCATACTCATCTGCTAGTTTATCGTGGATAGAGCCATCTATGTTCTCATCAGTCGCACTGAAAACTTCATTAAGATAATACTTTCTGAGGTCTTTGTAGTCATCATCCATCTCTGAATGATACTTTTTCATCAAGAGAATGAGGTCATTTTTTATAATTCTAAGTGCATCTTGCATTGCCTTACAGGAGAGCTTGACACCATTTTCACTTGTAGTGAGCCTAATAAAAGTTGTCAAAAGAAGAAGATCATAAAAATGTCTATGCCAACCAGCTTTTTTTGTATCAGTATTATTCTCCTTGATAGTCATAAAGGGAATCTGCTTATTTTCTCTAAGTGCTTGATATAATTGAAAAAAACATGCGTGAATGCCTTCTGATTCTAATACTTCAACTCCAATGTGTTTAGCAAGCTTTCTGTATGTTTGGAAGGATTTTTCATCTTGGTATTTTTCAGAATGCATCGCCACGCTTTCGTATACATAATGCACCATAACAACAATACAGTCATGCAGCTTTCCATAAGTCTTTTTGAATTCTGTACTTGAATGCAACTTTCGATAGGAGAATATCTTAGAGGAATAATAATCCCAAAGAGGCATATTTTTCTCTATTTCTGGGAAGAAGGTTTTTATTAAATATTCCTCAAAATTGTTACATTCCGCATACTGCTTCTCTAAATCTATTAAAATTTCGTAGGGCCCCCTCATTGATTCTGAGAAATTCTCACCCATTGTATTCTCGTTCAATACAAATGAGAACAAATTATGAATAATGATGTTTTTTATTTATACTCCAAAAAAGGTTTTTCAATACAATGGCAAAAAATGAGAATTCAAACGGAACATTCGAAAAAAAGCTATTTATGGCTGCCGATAAATTGCGAAAAAATATTGATGCTGCAGAATACAAGCATGTCGTACTTGGTCTTATCTTTCTGAAATACATCTCAGACTCTTTTGAAGAAAGATATAATCAACTTGAAAAAGAAGTTTCCGAAGGGGCAGATCCAGAGGATAAAGACGAATACTCGTCAATGAATATCTTCTGGGTGCCGACAAATGCACGATGGAAACATCTACATGCCCAAGCAAAACAACCGACAATCGGAAAGATTCTCGATGAAGCAATGGAATCAATTGAGAGGGAGAATCCTATTCTGAAAGGTATTTTGCCAAAGGTCTACGCACGACCAAATCTCGACAAAGCTGCACTTGGCGGTCTGATCGATCTTATTGGTGATACGTCGATTGGAAGCGAAGCCGCGAAGTCAAAAGATATTCTCGGGCGGGTGTACGAATACTTTCTTGGTGAGTTTGCGAATGCCGAAGGAAAGAAGGGGGGGCAGTTCTACACACCGAAATCAATTGTAAAAGTATTGGTCGATATGATCGAGCCGCACAAAGGTCGTGTTTATGATCCCGCTTGTGGTTCGGGAGGGATGTTTGTTATGAGTGAGGAATTTGTGAAAAATCACCAAGGGCGGCTAGATGACATCTCTATCTATGGGCAAGAAAGCAATCAAACCACCTATAGACTCTGCCGTATGAATCTTGCTATTCGTGGAATTGATGGCTCACAGATCAAGTGGAATAGTGAGGGTTCATTTCTCAAGGACGCACACCCTGACCTAAAAGCTGATTACATCATTGCAAATCCCCCTTTTAATCAAGGCGAATGGGGTCAAGAGCTTCTTCGTAACGATCCACGCTGGCAATATGGTGTTCCACCAAGCGGAAATGCGAACTTTGGCTGGATGCAACATATGATCTACCACCTTGCACCAAAGGGTACGATGGGGCTTGTTCTTGCGAATGGTTCTCTCTCATCAAATCAAAGCGGAGAAGGAGAAATCCGCCAACGGATTGTGGAAGCTGATTTGGTAGATTGCATTGTGGCTCTGCCAAAACAACTTTTCTATAACACTGGTATTCCGGCGTGTCTCTGGTTTATTTCCAAAAAACGACACGAAATGAACGGCGACCGCAAGCGCACGGGTGAAGTGCTTTTTATTGATGCTTCGGAGCTGGGCTTTATGGCAGACAGAGTACATCGCGAATTTACTGATGATGATATTTCAAGAATTACTGACACCTACCACGAATGGCGAAAGAACGGCGGAAAATACGAGGATGAAAAAGGTTTTTGTAAATCGGCGAAGATTGATGAGATTACAAAACATAACTTTGTACTGACACCTGGGCGGTATGTTGGTATTCCAGATGAGATCGATGATGGAATACCTTTTGAAGAGAAAATGGCAGGTCTGATGAGCACACTGTCCGAGCAGATGAAGAGAGAGAAGGAGCTGGACGAAGAAATTAAAAAGCAACTTTCAAATATCGGCTTTAACTTGAAATAACATGACGAAAAAATCACAACCACCAACAATTCGCTCATCCGCCGCAGAGTATTTGACTTTCGTATCTGCAACGGGCAATACGGAACAAGCCATAGAAATGCGCTATGAGGATGAAAATATCTGGTTAACGCAAAAAATGATGGCGGAACTCTATGGTGTTTCTGTTCAAGCGATAGACCAGCACCTCAAGACATTGATCAAAGACGGTGAACTTGATAGAGCAACTATCAAGCAATACTTGATAGTTCAAAAAGAAGGGGTTCGGACGGTACAAAGAAAGGTAGATCACTACAACCTTCAATCCATCATCTCTGTTGGATTCAAAGTAGAAAATGAACGAGCGATACAATTTCGCAAATGGGCACGCCAGATTGTAAAGGACTATACTATACAGGGCTGGACCATGGATACGGAGCGACTGAAACAAGCTCATCAATTTGATAAAAAGTTTTTTGAGCGTCAGCTCCAAAAAATCCGTGAAATCCGCTTGAGTGAGCGGATGTTTTACCAAAAGGTTACCGATATTTATATCACCAGCGTTGACTATGATCCATCGTCAAACACCACAAAAGATTTTTTTAAGAAGGTGCAAAACAAGCTTCATTACGCCGTACATCGACACACTGCCGCGGAGCTGATTGTAAAGCGAGCGAATGCAGAAAAAGAAAATATGGGGCTGAGTACATGGGAAGCCGCGCCAGATGGGAAAATTCAGAAGTTTGATGTCTCTATTGCAAAAAATTATCTCACCCCAAAGGAGATGAACTTTTTGGAGCGTCTTGTTTCAATGTACCTTGATTATGCGGAGTTACAGGCGGAGCGCCATATTCCGATGATGATGGAGGATTGGGCAAAACGGCTGGACGGTTTTATTGAGTTTAACGGAGCGGTGCTTTTGACCGATGCGGGGAAGATCAGTCATGAGGAAGCAAAACTGCATGCCGAAACTCAGTTCGAGAAATACCGTATTACGCAAGACAAGCTGTTTAAGAGTGATTTTGATCGGTTTTTAGAAATATTTCCTGATAAAAAATAATGCCACAAGAAACCACACAAAACGGCATAAATCAAGAGCGACTTCGAAAGATGCACAAAAAAGTCATTTTATATTTAGGGGGAGTTTTATATGCTGATATGAATGATATTCAAGAAGAATTTCATTTGAGTGAAAAAGAAAGGACTGCAATCGAAAGCATACTGGTGGATAGTGCCCTGATTAAAAAATTTTCAATTCTTGGTATAACAAAAGAAGGTATAAAACCTTATACGCTCACGATGGAAGGATATAAAATGGTGGAGATTATGAAACCTTGGTACAGAAAAGCTGAGGTATGGATGGCAGTTTTTACCCTTTTTGTAGCTATTTTTACTTTTATTTTGGCAATAAAAAATTAAATGACACAAGCAACAACTACACAGAACGGCTGGATGCAACAACAAGAGCTTCTAAGTGAAGTTCAAAGATGTGTTGATCTTTTTAATTCTCAAGTTTTTTTAAATAATTCCGTTTTTCGACAATCAGCTTTTATTGAGCTTCTGGTGCGTTTGAATTATGTGCTCCAAGTTTTAGATAAGAATTCCAAAAGAATAACCTGGACAGATGACCTTGAGGTAACCAAGAAGATCAAGGATATTACTGACTTGGTAAATAACTTAAGAAATGCAGCTTGTCATCAAGAAAGCCGTCGTAATTTTGTAGAAGGCACAAATCTAAAGTTTGTTTTTAATACCATTACAGGAGAAGTGCCAAGAGCGATTCAAATTGGGAATAAATTTTTAGGCTGTGATTATGCGGATGATATTGCTTTTTATTACGGAGATAAAAAAATCTATTTAGTTCGTCACATTAAAAAACTTTTGGAGGAATTACCTAATTTGATAAAGACCAAATGACACAAGCAACTACACAGAACGGCTGGACAGAAACGACACTTGGAGAAGTGTGCGAAGTTTCATCTTCAAAAAGAATTTTTGCAAAAGAATATCAAACCTCAGGTATACCATTTTTCAGAGGAAAAGAAGTCACGGAAAAATTTAATGGAAACAATGTCTCAACAGAATTATTTATTACAGAAAAAAAATATAATGAGATCAAGAGTAAGTTTGGAGTACCACAGGAAAATGACATTTTGCTAACATCTGTTGGAACTCTTGGAAACCCGTATTTGGTGGAAAAGAATTTTAAATTTTATTTCAAAGATGGGAATTTAACTTGGTTTCGTAATTATAAAAACATTGACCCAAAGTTTCTGTTTTATTGGATCGTTTCACCAGACGGAAAAGAATCATTATCACATTCAAAAATTGGCTCAACTCAGCAAGCATATACAATAGTTTCATTAAAAAGATCAGTGATCATACTCCCCTCACTCCCTGAACAACGCGCCATCGCCGCAGTGCTCTCGTCGTTGGATGACAAAATCGAACTGTTGCGAGAACAAAACAAAACATTAGAAGAAACGGCTCAAGCAATTTTTAAAGAGTGGTTTGGGAAATATTCTGTAGACCGACCAGAAGAATTGCCGGAGGGGTGGAGAATCGGAACATTGGGGGATATATCGATAAACTATTCTGAGTCATTTAAATTTTCTGATAAAGAAGTGGTATTTATTAACACAGGAGATGTTTTGGAAGGACAATTTTTACATTCAAATAAAATTAGCCCTAACGGACTTCCCGGACAAGCTAAGAAGGCAATCGGGTTGCACGATATTTTATATAGTGAAATTCGACCTAAAAATAAAAGATTTGCCTTTGTTGACTTTGACACATCTGATTATGTTGTATCTACAAAATTTATGGTTATCAGACCGATAAGTAGTTTTAGTCCATTTATTCTATATTTGATCTTAAAGAATCAAAATTCTATAAATGAATTTAATACTATCGCAGAATCAAGATCTGGAACCTTTCCTCAAATTACTTTTGATTCTATTAAAAAATTTCCTGTGATAATACCTTCCATAAAGTCACAGAGTGAGTTTGAACAAGTGTTAATCTCAATAATGAAAAAAGATAATGTTAACAATAAACAAATCCAAACCCTCTCCACTCTTCGCGACACTCTGCTTCCGCGGTTGATGCGGGGTGAGGTGAGGGTGGCTGAATTTTATACTTAAGCAGTGTCATATGAAAAAGATAGACTCTCAAATCATAGCAATTGATAAAGCAATTTGTGGTAACATCCGAAAATTTGATGTCACAGAGAGAGGGCTACAGTCGCAAAACATTCTTTCTCAACTTAGAAATCTGATAGAACATGTCGCCTTGAAGATGTTCGCAGGTCAGAAGGATATCGAGAATACCTATGAAAATATACAAAATGCACTTCAATTCATCCATACTCGGGGTAATCTGAAGTTCTTATCAAGATTTCATAAGAATTTGCAGATCACAGCCTCACATTACACTTTGGATGAGGAGAATTCGGAAAGATTAATGCTTAAGTATTTCGAGTATCTAATCAGAATAAAATCCTTTCTAAAAGAGAAATACGATTTGGATATCCTAGAGAATATTGCAGATTTTCCTATTGCCGATGATCCAGCCCTGAGGGAGTACTACGAAAAGATAGCAGTTAAAATTGATGAATCTGAATCACAGCGAAAGCAAAGTACGTATGATGACCGTTATTATATTCAGAAAATTAAGCCTTTTTTCATCGGTCTAAAGGTCTATTACGAAATCACTTTTACGGCCGCAAATGATCATGCTAGTAAGTTTGATAGAATTATCGCGTTCACAAAATATGATATTCCACCAAATTATGCCGTTAAACTGAGGGTTAGCCACGATGAGATTGAGGTCTTTGGAAAAACAATGCCCATTCAAATTATAGATTCCTGGGAGACTTCTATCCGGCCATGCGAACTGAATAATTTTGCCAACATATTTGGAGACCACACAAAAATACAAAGCGGTTCGACTGAATATCGTGAACTAATGGTTTTTCTCAAAAAAACCGGTCTTAATCTCGTCGAAATCATAGATTTTTCAGATGATTTATATTTGAAATTTGTTGGAGTGATCCAAAATAAAACAAAAACTACTCATTTTCTAGATATCCTGGATAAATGTAGGGGCCTCATGCAAGGTGGTAAGTCCGGAGGTAATGTCATACGATATCTATTGTACAGGCTGAATAATAAAATTATAAAACAGCAATACAACAGATATGAAAATTGCTCATTACTTTCAGATTTAAAGCTAAAATTTGGTTGTAAGCCATTTGATAAGATGCCCTTTACTACTTCGTTAATTTATCATAACCCAAAACTCTCAGATTTGCTTGATTGTATTAATCCGACCAGTCGGGTGCATGAGTTAATTGCAAGGCGCATACAAAATAATACAGAAATAAAAGGTCAATTATACACTCCAATTAAAGATCTTGACGATTTTGAGGGAGTAGATACATTGGCAATTGATTACAACAGACTACTATATTACAAGCACACGCATCGTAAACTGGTAAATTATAAAGACTATTTTTTTATTAAAGGGTATGAGGAAGACGCTCTCCAAATTATCAGGAACTTAAAAGAACTGTCATCATCCGGCATAAAAAATTACTCAAGTTCTTTTGAATCTTGGCTTCAATCTTCAACACATAAGGTTGACTGTGAAGAAAAAATAGGAAAATTGAGAGTCATGTTTGAAAAATCAGAAGTTGCAGTAATATATGGCTCGGCTGGCACTGGCAAAACAACACTGATAAATCACATTTCTCATTTTTTTAATGACCAAGACAAGCTATTTTTGGCAAATACAAATCCTGCCGTTGATAACCTAAAAAGGCGTGTCGATGCCTCAAAATCAAACTTCAAAACAATCGCAAAGTTTTTATCTAGTCGCAATGAAGATACAGAGTGCGACATACTGATTATTGATGAATGTAGTACCGTAAGCAATACTGATATGCTAAAGGTCTTAGAAAAAGCCTCTTTTACTCTATTGGTACTAGTGGGCGACATCTTTCAGATAGAATCTATTCGATTTGGAAATTGGTTTGGTTTAGCAAAAGAATTTATTCCGAAGACATCGATATTTGAGCTTACCAAACCATATCGCACAAAAAATAAGCAGCTTCTCGAATTTTGGGATAGCGTTCGAAATATTGATGACAACATGCTTGAGCATATTACGAAAAATAATTATTCGGCGAACCTGAACGATTCTATTTTTGATCGTACTGGTAACGATGAAATAATTCTATGTCTTAATTATGATGGGTTATATGGAATCAATAACATTAACAAGTTTCTGCAAGGCAATAATCCAAACATTTCTGTTGAATGGGGCGTGCAAATCTACAAAGTAGGTGATCCGATTCTTTTTAATGAGTCTAATAGATTTGCACCCCTTATTTATAACAACTTAAAAGGCAGAATTTTAAATATTATGATTTTAGAAGATCAAATACAATTTGATGTTGAAATAGATAAAATAATAAACCAATTAGAAGCGAATCCGTATAATTTTGAATTATTGGATAATTCTGAAGAAAATAAATCAGTAATCCGCTTTATCGTAAACAAATATCGAAGCACTGATGAAGATGACGAGTCATCTTCCATGGCGGTTGTACCTTTTCAAGTCGCCTATGCGGTATCAATTCACAAAGCCCAAGGGCTTGAGTATGATTCAGTTAAAATCATAATTACAAATGAGGTTGAAGAAATGATTTCTCACAATATTTTTTATACAGCTATTACAAGGGCTAAGAATAAATTAAAAATTTACTGGACACCAGAAACTGAAAAATATGTATTGGAGAGTTTATGTGCAAAGAGTAGCAAACAAGACATGAATATTCTTATGTCAAAATATCAACTTTAATTTTCTCTATGACCAAAATTTTCGAATCCGACGTCGAGCAAATGACCATCGAGACTCTCCAGTCTCAGGGCTACACATATCTGACCCCAGAACAGCAAGAGGAGGAGCGACCAGATCTTTCTGATGTGGTACTGAAGGGGCGACTTCGTGATGCCATTAATCGATTAAATCCAGATATTCCTGCGGATGCACAAGAGTATGCGCTCAAACAGGTGATAAATTTACCAAGCCAGAGTCTCATAGAAAATAATGAAGCTTTTCATCGATACCTTACGGAGGGTGTACCCATTGAATATCAAAAGAATGGCGAAACAGTTGGGGGTTCTGTACAACTCGTAGATTTTGAGAATCCTACGGCAAACAATCTGATTGTAACGAATCAATTCACAGTAACAAATGACAATACCATCAAAAGACCAGATGTTGTGATTCTGGTAAACGGACTGCCACTTGTGGTAATCGAACTCAAAAATCCAACAGATGAAAATGCCACTGTTACAAAAGCGTTTACTCAGCTCGGAAACTATAAAAATGCCATTCCTGACCTTTTCTTTTACAATGGCTTGCTCGTCGCTTCCGACGGACTCGACGCCAAGGTCGGTTCACTTACTGCTGGATGGTCACGGTTTATGAATTGGAAAACAGTTGATGGTGTAAAAGAAGATGCCGTTACGGTGCCACAGATTGATACCATGATCCGCGGAATGCTTCGACCAGATGTGATGCTTGATCTCATCAAGCAATTTACTGTCTTTGAAAAAACAAAAAAAGAAGAATCGAAAACGGGGCTTATCCAAATCGAAACAGTAAAAAAGGTTGCGGCGTATCATCAGTACCATGCGGTGAATCGGGCAATTGAATCAACCAAGGAAGCTGCCAAAGAAACAGGGAACAGAAAAGCAGGAGTGGTGTGGCATACTCAGGGATCGGGGAAATCACTCTCAATGGTGTTTTATGCGGGAAAAGTGGTATTGGGGCTTGATAATCCGACAATACTGGTAATCACTGATCGTAACGACCTTGACGATCAACTCTTCGATACTTTCGCGGGATGCAAACAGCTCCTTCGTCAAGAACCCATACAAGCAAAGGATAGGCTTGATTTGAAAAAACTCCTCAAAACATCGGGTGGAGGAATTGTATTTTCTACCATTCAGAAATTTTCTCCTGAAGATGGCTCTTCAATATATGAGCTTTTATCTGACAGAAAAAATATTATCGTAATTGCCGATGAGGCGCATCGAAGCCAATATGGTTTTGGCGCAAAAACTCGTGAGACCGAAAAAGGAGTCGAAACTCGTTATGGAAATGCAAAATACCTCCGTGATGCCCTGCCGAATGCTTCATTCATCGGTTTTACAGGAACACCAATCGAAAGTGAGGACAGATCGACTCCTGCCGTATTTGGAGAATACATTGATGTTTATGACATTTCTCAGGCAGTAGAAGACGGTGCGACCGTTCGCATTTACTATGAATCACGGCTCGCTAAAGTTCACCTGAAGGAGGAAGAAAAGGAAAAACTCGATTATGAAGTAGAAGCAATCACCGAAGGAGAAGAATCAACCGCCAAAGAAAAAGCAAAAGCAAAGTGGACGCAACTGGAAGCCATAGTGGGACACAAAGACCGACTTGCTTCCGTGGCAGAAGATTTCATTAAACATTTTGAAACTCGACAAGAAGCCTTTGAAGGAAAAGCCATGTTTGTGAGTATGAGCAGAAGAATAGCTGTGGAGCTCTATGAAGCAATTATAGAACTCCGCCCTGAATGGCACGACACTGACCTGAAAAAAGGTGTGATAAAAGTGGTAATGACTTCGAGCTCTTCTGATCCTGCCAGTTGGCAACAGCACCACACGACCAAGCAAGATCGCAAGGCAATCGGTGAACGGATCAAAGATCCTGATGATCCACTAAAAATTGTTATTGTGCGCGACATGTGGCTTACAGGCTTTGATGCTCCGTGCCTGCATACGCTCTACGTCGACAAGCCTATGAAAGGACACAATCTCATGCAGGCTATTGCTCGTGTGAATCGTGTCTACAAGGATAAGCCAGGAGGTCTTGTGGTGGATTATATCGGCATCGCCTCAGACCTCAAGCGAGCACTTGCAACCTACACCGAAAGCGGCGGAAAAGGCGAACCGACACTGAATCAAGAAGATGCAGTTTCAACAATGCTCGAGAAGTTTGAAGTGGTGTGCCAACTCTTTGCAGGATTCGATTTTGAACGATATTTTGAGGCTGACACCCGAGAAAAAATGACTATTATTCTTGAGGCTCAAGAACATATTCTTGGAATAGAGGATGGGAAGAATAGATTTACAAAGGAAGTCGGACTCCTCTCCAAGGCTTTTGCGCTTTCTGTTCCGCATCTTAAGGCGATGGAGATTAAAGATGAAGTCGGATTTTTTCAAGCAGTAAAGGCTCGATTGGTAAAATTCGAACCAAGTGGAAGCGGTAAAAGTGATGAAGAAATTGAAACATCTATTCGACAAATTGTAGACAAGGCGGTGGTTTCCGAAGGAGTAATCGATATTTTTGATGCGGCAGGAATCAAAAAGCCTGATATTTCCATTCTTGATGATGAATTTTTGGAAGAGGTAAAGGGTATGAAGCGCAAGAATGTTGCACTAGAGCTATTGAAAAAGATATTGAATGACGAAATCAAAGGGCGAAGAAAAAAGAACTTTATCCAAAGCAAAAAGCTCTCGGAGATGCTTGAGAATGCCATTAAAAAATATCAAAACAATCTCATCACTGCAGCTCAGGTAATTGAAGAATTAATCAATATCGCCAAAGAGGTGCGAGCCTCAGATGAGCGTGCAGATAATCTTGGGCTTACCGATTATGAAATTGCCTTTTATGATGCTCTTGCGAACAATGACAGTGCAAAGTCAGTATTGGGGGATGATGCCCTCAGAGAGCTTTCTCGTGTCCTTGTAGAGAAAGTAAAAGCCAACACCTCGATTGACTGGACAATCAAAGAAACAGTACAGGCAAAATTAAGAGCAATCGTAAAAAGAACCCTTCGGCTATACGGCTATCCGCCTGATATGGCAAAACTGGCAACAGATAATATCTTAAAGCAAGCTGAGCTACTTGCTGATGAATGGAGTGTGTAATATTTAATTGTTTTATGACAGAAGAAAAAAAGAATATTTTATGGTCTGATATTGAAGGTATTTGCACTGATATATTCTATGATTATGAATTTGAGTTGCCACTCGTAAAAAAGCTTTGGAATTTATATGAGAGTCCACCAAGCAATATTACTGAAGCACAGAAAAGGATTATGTTTTTTGCACACTTTGTTGCTGATATTAAAAGGGCTACTGGTTTTTATGCTGATGACACTGTAAGTACTTGTGAAGAATGTTTATCCGAAATACAGCCCTTCAAATGGGGTTGGAATGAAGATGGTTTTTGGAATGAGAATCAAAATACAAAAATCAATAACTTTAAAAATGCTATAGATTTTGCAAAATACCTTGCCATTGATATTCTAGGTGACCAAATAAGTGAGCTAGAAATCTATCAAAAGATAGATGAATTATACTCTCTTTTTTCTTCTAAGTTACAAATTATGAACGAAATCGTCTATATTCTCATCAATGAGGCCATGCCAAACTATGTAAAGATTGGTCGAACAACAAATCTCGAACAGCGAATTCGAGATATGGACAATACCAGTGTACCACTTCCGTTTGAGTGTTTTTACGCAGCAAGAGTAGAAAATGCTTCCTTTGTTGAAAAAAAACTTCACGATGCTTTCTTAGATCATCGGGTGCGTTCGAGTCGTGAATTTTTTGAAGTTGCTCCAGAAAGAGTTGTTTCAGCCCTGAAACTGGCAGAGATAGAAAACGTTACTCCAAAGCAGGATATTGTGGAGAACATTGAGGATCAGCAAGCACTAAATGAAGCACGCACTAAGAGGGCAAGGTTTAATTTTAGAATGGCAAATATCCCCGTTGGATCAGAACTTTATTTCAACGGAGACAAAGAAATAGTGGCGAGGGTCATTGATAATAGAACAATAGAATACAATGGCGAAAAAACCAGTTTATCAAAATCAGCACAACAAATCTTGAGCTATGACTACGGCGTGGCTGGCACCGATTATTGGATGTACGAAGGGGAGAAACCTTGGATGAGCGAAGACGGAGAATTGAGATGGAGGAATAAGAGGAATAAAAAGACGAGTATTCTATATTCATGGAACAAATATTGGAAGAGATGAACTTCACGAAACCTTTCCCCTAAATTCAGAACCTATCAAATGAAATTCGTTGGCATCGAAAATGTATTCTCCTCTTCCATTACTGGTGAATGACAAGAGCTCTATCCTTCCCCTCCATCTGAAGAGTCCTTTAAAAGGATATTATCGACTTCCATTTTACCACGAAGAAGTATTTGGGTCACTCCCGTAATATTCGTATCGGGCTGAACGCTATGCATATCTGCCTGAAGATTGCGAGTAATGGTGTGAATATTTCCATCAGCAACATGAGCACCAACTCCACAATAAATATATTCCCCATTAGTATTCGGTACACAATCGGAATCTTCTGGTCTATATCGCAAAAAACGAACTCCGTTGTTTGTCGTGAGTTTCAAGAAAAAATAATGATTTTTTGTGAGTCTCCAATCCCACTGTGCTACAAATTGTGTAGTATTTGGCGTTGTGAATATCTTTTTAAAGCCATTTTCCTTCCCATTGCTTTCGGTAATAAGAAGACCGTCTTGGGCAGTAATAGAAGGAGCTATAGGAGTATTAGGGGTTGTATCAAAAACAATCCAATCACTGGCATCTTCACCATCTTCATAGAGTGTGGAATTCTCTCCTGAGTTCTCGACGGAAAGATGTATTTCAAAATCACTGGTATTCGCATTTCCACTCGTATCCTCACATCGAACGTAGTAATGATACGACTGCCCATCTCTCAAGCCACTCACATGAAGGTTGTGAGCTAAAGAACTATCAGAATTGACAGGAACAAAAACTGGATTAAAAGGAGCGACAACGGAATCAAAAGTATGGCTCATGGAGGCATAACCCGTTCCAGAAACCGTGTCATATCTGCAAGAAGCTTCTTCATCGGTCGTCACCACAAGAGTCGTGCTCTCGCTTCCCACTGGGAGTGTGACCCCTCCATTTCCACTCATAGTGGGAGGGGTGTTGTCAAAACGACAATATTCCCAATTCTTTGGTGCATCGCACGTCGTAAATCCGCTGCATTCTTGCGTATAGGGGTTTCTCGCAAACGTGTCTGCTCCAAAACAAGAAGGAGCCGTATTCAAAAGAGGTTCGGGAAAGTACGTAATCACCGGATCGTTTTCTCCATCATCAATAACGGCATAAATATAATATTCTTGAACGGGAAGAGATGAGGCATCCCAATAGTATTGATCGGTACCATTTTCGTGGTCATCGTCTTCCTCAATATTTTCAATAATGAGCGTTCCATCTGCTCCGATACTATCGTTGTCATAGTAAAAAGAGATGGGAGCATTATCATCTGGGTCTTCATCTGTATACGCAATAACTACTGTCTTGAGATTTGGGCTCGCATCAATGGCAACAATATCGAGTGTTGGGGGAATATTGTGGGAAACGGTAAGAGTTCCACTACTGTACGAGGGAACTGGCGCATTTACTCCATCATCAATCATCGCATACACAAAATACTTTCCATTGGGAATTTCCGACGTATCCCAAGCATACTGATCTGTTTCGTCATCTTCGCTCAGAGCAATAAAGTTGATGGACGACCCATCGGCGCCAGTATCATTGGTGTCATAATACAAGAAGATATCCGCATCATCATCGGGATCGGCATCGGACCAGGTAATCGTAAAGTTCTGATCGGTAATGTCACCGACGCCATCAGGTTCAAGAATGCTCAAAGAAGGTGATGTATTTCTTATAATTTCGACAGGATCTTGGCTATAGACGGTGTTCACAGTGGTACCGTCATCTATTATTGCATACACGTAGTAGGAACCTTCGGAGAGACCAGATGTATCCCATTGGTATTGATCGGTTTCGTCATCTTCACTGATATTTTCCACAATCAACACTCCATCTTCACCAGCATTATCAGAATCATAAGAGAAAGAAATCAAGGCATCATCATCGGTATCTTCATCTGTCCACTCAATGGTAAATTCGGAATCAGCAATATCATCGTTTCCCGCTGGTTCTGTAATGGTGAGG
The DNA here is from genome assembly GCA_016699755.1 of Candidatus Peregrinibacteria bacterium. Taxonomy (NCBI): domain Bacteria; phylum Candidatus Peregrinibacteriota; species Candidatus Peregrinibacteria bacterium. The sequence continues at coordinate 1,330,283 of CP065009.1, forward strand.
GAGGGGATCTTCGAGGCATCAATGGCATTGGCGGTAACGGTTTCTGTCACAGCATCAACACCCGTTCCACGAACAGTAAAATCAGCAGATTTTTCTCCCGGTATCGTTGCCAAAAATACAATCTCAAAAGTACATGAACCTTGAATTTTGAGAGTGATGTTTGAGCACGTATCATTCTGAAGGGAAAATTCTGAGTCGCCTACGAGACTAATCGATTGAAGAGGAACGTCGGTGTTTCCGGTATTGCTTACCGTAATCGAATGGATTATCTGCATATCTGTATTTCTCTCTCCCAGATTATGAGATGATGGTGAAACAACAATCGAAGCATCTCCACTGTAATACGTCGATACATCAATAATTTGTAACGCTCCAGGAATAGAATCGAGAGTCACGAAAGCATACCCATTTTGAATAAACACCGATGTAGGATAATTGAACGATGCCCCACCATTCCCATTGTGTAAACTGGCAGAATATGATGGATTTTCTGGTGAAGAAACATCAATAACAGCAAAGTCATCATCAGACCCCACGGTTACAAACGCATGATTTCCAGACACATATACCGAAGTTGGATTATTGAGGTTCACTCCTCCGTCACCATCGACAATGCCCCCAACTCTTGTTGGATTTGTAGGATCAGAAATATCGATAATTTCCAAAGAATCACCACTACGTGAGGTTATATAGGCGTAATCTCCAGAAACAAATACTGACTGTGCCTGACCTAAAAGAACTCCATCAGCCGCGGTTAACCCACCAACATAAACAGGTGAGGAGGGGGTAGAAATATCTATAATCGTAAGTGAATCACTTAAATACGAGACAACATACGCATAGTCTCCTCTCACGAAAATATCTCTTGGAGCATCCAAAGCTGCTCCATCATCACCATTATAGAGAGCACCTGCCCAAACCGGATTCGTGGGATCAGAGACATCAATAATTTCAAGAGAATCAGAATTTTGAGATGCCAAATATGCATAATTTCCAGAAACCACAACTGCTCGAGGATTATCGAGAGTGGTTCCATTGTCTCCCTTTTCCACAACAACAACATGAGTAGGATTTTCCGGATCAGAGACATCAACAATTTCGAGTGCGTCATAAAAATATGATGCGATAAATGCATAATCACCAACCACAAAGACATCATACGGACTTCGAATTCGTGCGGTACTGCCGATACGAGCAATGGATCCGGCATGAGTAGGATTTTCCGGATCAGAGACATCAACGATTTCGAGTGCGTCAGAATTTCGGGAAGCAACGTAGGCATGATCCCCTTTTACGAATACAGACTCTGGTGAATCTAGCAGGGCTCCTCCATCATCATGGACGATGTTTCCGACATGGGCAAACGCCGTGGGAGCAGTAAAATCAAAGCCAGATTGATGTGAATCGGAAACAGAAACAGCATACGACTCTGGGCTAAAAGTGAAGCCGGCTTTCTGGGGAACAATTTCATACGTACCGGGCTCCAAAAGAACAGTATAATTCCCGAGAGCATCAGTCTGAATATTGGTAACTTCCTGACTATTTTGGAAAATTTTCACGTCTATTCCGGCAGTACCGGCAGAATTTCTAGTTACTCTTCCAGAAACAGAATAGGCTTCCTTGACATCAAAAAGACTCGATTCAAATTCCGCCGATGCATTTCCAGAAAGATCATACGCAATCGCTTTTATTTGAAAACCCGAACCAAAAACAGTCTTCGGAACAAAATAGGTCATCTCTGGTATATGCCAGGTGTAAGGACGAGCATCTTTGTCAGAATCAAGTTCAAATATATCCGTACCTATGTAATACCAAAACTGCTCATTTGAATTCCAAAAATAAAAATCTGCTTCCTTCAAAGAAATATTATCAGTCGCATTAAGTGACACACGCATTTCGGCACCATTGGTCACAGTACCTCCAACAATTTGTATATCGGTAATAACAGGTGACTCGTTATCTTCAGTCAACCTTGTCAGGAGTTCAATATCACTCACGCTTCCATTTGGCGGGAGCTCAACCCTATGGAGTATGCTATCATAGACATACGTTCCCGGAAATTGTCTTTCCGATACTTCCATAAGACAACTCCCATTCGAAAAAGAAGAGCCTGAAAAATTTCCTTCCGCATCACTCTTCGATTTGTTCGAACAACCGGCAATAGGTGCGGATGCAAAAGGAACACCACTTTCGAATATTGTTCCCGAAGCACTCGATGCATACCGACTTTCATCTGCACTCAAAATAACCGTGGTCGTATCTGCTATAATATATTTGGATTGCCCTTTTGAAACCCCTACTGTCACTTCATATTCAATATCTGATGACAAATCTGTGGACACTACCTGATGTTCATCAAGAAAATTAATTTCATTCCAAAGAGTCTGACCCACTTCACGGTAAAATAAGGAATAGTGATCACGATTTGGGTCGTCAACATGCTTCCAACGTGAAACGAGTACTTCCCCCTCAAATTCGCTCACATCTGCATGAGAAGCATAATAGAGAGGTAATGACGGATTGCCATTTCTATTGATGGCAAATGAGAATGTTTGCTCTGCCCAGTTATCGGAAAACTCTGTTTCGTTTTCTGCATTTACAAAAAATTTCATATTCATGTCTCCTATGAACATACTGGTATTTGGAAATTCGAGTGTTATTGTTCCCGTCTGTCCCGGAAGAATATCTATTTCAAATTCATGAGTTTGAAAAGCAAACTCATCTACAATATGATGCAATGTTATTGTACGAGCCGACTGATACCCATTATTTTCTACAGTAAGGGTAAATTGTTGCGGAAGACCATTTTCCAAGCTTCCGGTGCTTTGGATATTTGTTATGGTGACATCTGGTTCCGCCAGAGCCTGCATTGCGGAAGCAGTAGTAAAAAAAGAATCCCCAAAACTACCGTCAAAATTTTGTCGCCAAGAAGCCTGTTGTTTCAATGCTTCTTGAATATCCGGTCGTACATTGTAGAGCCACAAACTCCTCAGGGTCATGACGCCATCAAAAACGTCCTCGGTATTTTCTAATGATTCTTCTGCTTCATTCCATTGGTTTTCTAAAAAGGAAAGCATGGCGTTTATCTTCCCCTGAACCGAAATATTTAAACTTCCATCTGTTACGGTTCTGTTCGCAAAGGGGCGCAGATAGTGAAGTGCCATGTTCACCAGCTGGTAACTGGGAGCACTGGAATTTCCTTCAAAATGTACACTTCCGTCTCCTTCGACTCGATTAAGAACAGAAAAAATTGCATTATTTATCGCTTCATCTATTTGAGACGATTCTCCTGACACGGACTCAAGCGCATGAATAACCTCTAGTGTCGTAAGAATATCACTCGTGTATTCTGGAAAGAGTGCAAAACCGCCATTGTTTTTCTGCTGTGCCAACACATCGTTTAATACCGTTTGATACGATATATCGTTGATAGTTTTTAAAAATCGTACCCTTAGAGCCTGTTCCCGAAGGTTCTTTGGTTCGGTATTCACCAAAAAATCTCTCATGGCAACAAATTGATCATTCTCGGTTTTTCCATACCCAAGAAAAGCTTCTGCAATTTTGAATGTTATTTCATATTGCCGCATGTTTCCGTAACTGCCATCTGCATTTTGATTTTGCGTCAAAAAATAGAGAAGATTGTCAATTGCATGATTTTCTATTCCATTGTAATACGAAACAATCGGTCCGTTGCCAACACCACTAGCGCTTATCAAAGTCGGCTGATCTTCAACAGCAAGGGTTCCCAAAGCCGATCCAATACTGACCATTTGCACATCATTTTCATCTACGGTGACGGAATCATTCATACTCTTAACAGAAAACCCGGCATACGGGTTTTCTTCAGAAGAGTCTTCATTATTATGCATTTCGAATATTTCTGCTGAATAGAAATTGCTCATAGCAACATTCAGATAGTTTGCATTGATAAAATTGATCACTTCTTGGTCACTCATATTTTCCAAATTGTTCAGAAGGTTTTGTATTTCCGCTTCCAGATTTTCATCTTCCATTTCGATAAATATACGTTGTAACTCATTTACAAAATCAGCATCAAAATTGCGACTTGTGACCCATGCCTCCCAAAGTTCTTTGTTTGGAGGAAGGTTTTGAGAAAGCTCAGAAAGCGGAATAACCTCCGCGTATGTTTTTTGCTGAAAGGGAGGAAAGGGAATACTGCCAGAGAGTAGAGTAACTGCTGTAAAAATGGAGAAGATGTTAGAGAGTTTCACAGGACGGAGAAAGAGGAAATGAAGGAAAAAAAGGTTAAGGTTAATGGATGAATGTGGTTGGTCATAAAAACAAAGGCATAGAGTTTCATTTCTTTTTCTTTTCGGCAGTATTGAAGGCTATCCCAAAGAATATGGCAGTATTCTGGTTTGGTAAATACATTAATCCATTTCACAATAGTGAAAGTGAGAAAATAAGGAATGCCAGGTTGTTTCGATTTATAGTTCTTTGCCATGGTTGTTAGGGGTTATTTTTTGTGGTCGAGTCCAAAAGACTCGACCGAACGGAGGAGCTTCTATTTTGATGAAATAAAAGTACGGCACAGACAATGACAAAAACCTCAATAAGAAAAGTCCAATGAAAAACAAAATTATATACCCAGTAGTCATATATAGCCGGCACCTCAAAAAAAGAAAAACTCTTGGAAGAAAAAGGATAGAGCCAGTTGATTTTGCCGACCAAGGTATCAAGAAAGAGATGCAAAAAGATGTTGGCGAAAAATATAAGGCTCACAAGATAGTACTTTTGTTTTTTTAGAAGCCTTAATGCCAAAAAAGTAAATAAAGAAATCAGCATCCAGTAAAATGGAGTATGTATCCAATAGTCATGATGCAGGTGTTGCTTATTGTCCACCAAGTAAAAGTAAAGCATGTCGATATCCGGCAGAATACTTCCCAAAAGACCAACCCATAAATATTTTGCAACACCGCTTGTCTTTTGCAGTTTTTTGGTAAGTATGTAGCCAGCGGGGAGATGTGCGATAAACATAAGATGATTATTCTGATATTATTTCACAATTTTTATATTCATAATTTTTGTCTTTCGCAGTATCACCCCCAGTTATTTCAAAAGATTCAACATCACTTATGTTCATTTTTATTCCATTGCAATAAACAGAGTTTTTATCTTTTGCATATATTTTGTTTAATACCATAAAAGTATTAGGGTTGGCACCTTCAATCTTTGTAATTTCGAAATCATACTGAATACATTCAGGGCAGGCAAGAACCCCATTATCAAAGTAAACATGACTATCGTCCATTGCATAACCGTGCTCCAGTACTTTAAAAGTATTAAAATCTGTTTCTGGTATTCGCAAAGTGGAGTGTGGAAGCGGAGAATATGCTGCAGTCAACCATGCATAACAAACATCTTTTTTTGCTTTATAAAAATATCCATTATTATTTCCGGGGGCATAGTTCCTGTTTAAGTCACAATCAAAAATTTTTGAAGTCAGAGCCATAGAGAGCACAAAAAAAACAATGCTAATTAGAATCATAAATTTTTTTGTACTTATTCTTTTATCAAATTTAAGACTAATAAATTTAATAGTAATAAATAATATATACGGTATAAAAAGGAATATCCAATAATGTTTATATATTATTGATTCAATTGTGACCAAAGGCAATAGCGGAATCTGGATAAATACTGGAACTCCCCCCATTTTTCCGAACTTGTCAACAAACAAAACATACGGAATAGCTAAGATTATTGAAGCGAAAAAGAAAAAAAACAAAAATATAAATATTTCTTTTACAAGTTTATTCACACAAGCTTTCATACTGATTTTAAAATTTCTCATTTCAAATAAACAAACATTATTGCGTGCAGGCTTCACCCTCGTAGACCATTAACAGAGACATAAGGGGCTTATTTTTTTGTTTTATTTCCCCCTCAAACATCAAACTAGATGATCCACCACTGTCAAACATATTTACTTCTTTGAGGTTTCCGAATACATTTTTATATTGGTTCATAACATCATCGATTTTGTAAAAATCCAACCCCTTATATCCAAACCAACCTCCTGTTACAAGAAGTACCATATAGTTTTCTTCAGTAATTCCGAGAACAGTTCTTTGGGCATGAAAATCACATGGATTATCAATTAAAGGAATCCATTTTGATCCTTTCCCCATTATTTCTTCACATGTTTCTTCTCCTTCCTCACCATTCGTTCTTGGCACTCCATTTGTCATTAATTTCGGTCCACCTCCAATAATGTTGCTCTTGTATTGATTAGCTATATTCTCAGGATCATCCGTAGTAAAAATAACATCGTTTTCACTTGAAATTGCTACTGAAGTCCATCTCCTATCCCCAGAATAATCATGACCCAAACTAAAATTGACATCTCTTAATCCAAAATTTGAATCATCTTGGTTATCCTCATAATAATCTCCATTTATCACAGCAGTTGGCTCAAATCCATTTAGCTTTCTATTGTCTACAACACTGGAGACGGCACTTGTCAATATGCTTTTAAAAGTACTTAAAATGAAATTTTTCTTTATGTTTCCATTGGAATCTGTATCACCTATTCGTACTCCATCCTCTAAATTGATGTAATGCTTAAAACACGCTCTTCTTTCCAAACTTGAATTAAGATCAATAATTAAGAAATGATGATTACCATCAGTTTTATACAACACCGGACTGTGGAGAGCATGACCTGCCGTGTTATCTATTCTTGTGCCTTCAAAATTTTGTGCCAATCCTGATTCATAAGAATACGGATCACTTTCAGGAAAGCCAAATTTACCTCCTGAGCCTCCATTATTGTTGTAGTAATTATCAATTTCAGAAGGCACATAGTACGCCTTCTGTTTATTTTCACTTAATATCTCATTTTCTTTCGTGGTCATCATATAGACTTGCCCTTCCATAAAATTCTGATAAGTACCTCCTGACCCAAAACCACTATCAGTTGCATATTGTTCGTGATCAGTAGGTATACCCAATTCTTGTATCGCTTTTTGGTCATCCTCTTCTAATTTTGTTAAAACTTTTCCTTTTACCCGAAAGATATTTCCTCCACTTGTGTTTGGACTATAATACAAAACACTTTCATCGTTATTTGGGCAGTATGTCGATTGTTGATCTTCACAAGCACCTTCTATGTAGGTGCCTAACTTTGGTGAAAATCTAAAATTATCATACATACTGAAATTATTACCGATCTTTATTAATTCTGGAGTAAGTGTGCCTGAATTATCGGTAATATAAACATCAATCATATCTCGTATTTCACGCCTTTCCTTCCAATACTCATACCCTTTTGCATTGCTTTTAAACCACGCTCCATGCGTTGCGAGGGCATAAGTATGATCCACATCTCCAAACATTTTTGTTGTTTTTGGGATGCAAGGAAGTCCGTATTCATACCCATAATCGGGATTTTCTACTGAGAAATTGTCAAATTCTGATTTCGTTAAAAAACACTTCATCCCTTCATCTTTTTCCGAAATAGAATCTCCATAGACAAAAACATACTCACCGTTATATAAGTCTTCATAAAAATAACTTCCCACCTTTTCCCCATTCTTCAAAAAGCTCACCGTCCACCCCCCATTACTCACCTGCTCCCCAATGGAATAATTTCCAGTGCCATCTGGACTGAGAGAAATATATAACACCCCGGTAAATCCATCTTTCGTTATGGGTTTGTTAGGAGTGATAATGGTTCTTCCTGCCTGTACATCCGCATGCATATTTTGCTTTGTGTTTTGAGAAAGACTGAGAGAATCAATAACAGATGCATTCGAAGAAGTAATGGTATAGACCGCATAGTCTTGAGGATTCGCATACGCATACTGAAGACCTTGTACGGTAGAAATTGCCTCTAGCCCAGCAATATCCTCAAAAAATTGTGCTTCATCGTAAGAAAACTGCTCACCAAGCAAAAGAGTCATATCCGTAAAATGATTTTTATAATTCCCCCTATGAGAATACATGCCTCCAAACACGATGGCGGCATCTATGGTGAGCCCTTTAAAATCAAATGCCGTGGGAACTCCGTTTGAGGGTGCGAGAATTCGGTTTTGTGTCACCGTTGCCTGCGCAAAACCAAGCTGAAAATTAAAATCGAAGGTTTTTTTCAAAAGATCTCCGCTTTCTTGTGCTCTTCTCAAATATTCACGAGCGAGAGCCGCATTGCCCTCCAGAAGAATTCTGCTGTTTCGATCGGGGTCGGATTCATCGTCAAGTGTTGGATCAGGTGCAACTTTTGAGAGCGTTATAAAAATTCCTTCACTATTCCCGGCAATAGAAAATTTTTCCGCCTCGTACAGATTTTGCGAATCAAGTGAATATTCGTACTTGAGAATAAGGCGATCTCCAATGGATATCGGCGTTGTCCCAACTTCTTGTATTCCCTCACTGTGAAGCTTGGGAACAATAGCAACAAGATGAGCCGGAGTCGCATAGATTCCTTCGTAGGAAGCGATAGTGTCTTTATCAGCTTCAGTGGCTCCTTCATACCCCAAATCCACCGGCACATTATTGATTTCATTCCCATAAAACGTGGTCGAAAGGAGTTCGGTATTATCCGATTGTTTTCGAAGCGAAATATCTACCCGATGTCTTTTGCTGTTCGGTAAAACAGACCACTGTTCCGTGGCAATGGTCGATGTGCTTACCGGAAAATACGGAAGGGTTGGTGGCAGAATATCTTGCACTCTTCCCACAGTTGAGAGTGTCGATTGATATTGCTCTTCCGTGATGTCTTTTCCGGTTTGGGTTTTGAGATCGTCAATATATTTTTCGAGTGGCGACAGATCACCTTGGTACGATAAAAAATCAGTCCAAAAGGTCTGTGTGTCAAAACTGGCAGTATCATGAACAATCTCTTTCGGATCCCGAATATATTCCTGCAAAACCGGTTCTATGCCAATCCATTGTTTTTTGGAAAATTGGGAAGACTCGCGAAGAATAGTTTCTACCTCAGCAGTATTGGTCGCGGATGAAAAATCGAGATCATTGCTTCTGTTCCCTGCTAATTGGTCATATTCAAAATACATTTCTGGATGAACCCATTCCACGACAAAATGTGTTTCACCCGAGAAATCGTATGTATCCAGATGTATTCCCTGAGCAGAAGCATCCAGCACAAAAACGGGAATCAGGTTCCAATAGAGCGTGGCATATACCGTACGAGCCTCTTCTACCGCCAGAAGTTTTTTGAGCTGATCAATACTCATAAGCACCGGTGATTTTCTGTATCTCGCAGGGATACCAGAAGCTCGCAAGAGGGCAATCGCAAGAGATGCGGCATCGGTATCGTTACAAACTCGCTCTCGAAGACACCCAAGAGCGCCTTTTTTCGCCCCATAATATGGTTCATAAACGATATTCTCTTTTACAAAGTTGGTAATACGTACCGGATTCTTCCCGAGTTCTTCAGCAAGTGCAGATATCTCTTCGTTTATGATAATTTCATTGCCATCCTCCTGAACATCTGCCAAAACCGGAAGTTCTTGTGAAAGTGATACTATATTTCCTGATGCCTGAATGAGGGTATTCACATTCCCCAATTCAAGAGACTCCACCTGAATCTCCTCCTGAGAAAAATCGAAAGAAGAGGGAGTATTGAGAAGAGGAGCATCAACCAAAAACGAATCGAAAAGAGCTGAAAGCGAACTCACCTCTGACGCACCAGAAGGAGAATAGATGATTTCTGTTTTCCCGAGAGAAAGGGCATCAATCATATCCGTAATGTGTGAGAAGTAGTTTTGTTTCCGCTCCTCAGAAACAGAAGCTGTTGCCAGATTTTCCTGTTCAAATGCTAAAAAATCTTCAAGCCGAATCTTGAGATCCGCCTGTTTCTCTTGTAACTCTTCTTCGGTCAAACTCGATCCATCGAGTGCTTTATTTTCTGAAAGCAAACGATATTCACGCATAAGAACTGTATAACTCTCTGTCGTTGTTGGGTTTTCTTCAACCGGAAAGGGATCAAAAACCGGATTCAATGGACTCCCCTGAAAGGGGTCACTCTGAAAGGGATCACCCTGAAAGGGATCACTCTGAAAAAGTTGTTCAGCAAGAGCAACAGATGTCTGAGAAATTGCACTGATTACCAAAAAAAGTGACAGTAAAAAAGCAAGGCATCTTTTCATGCATATATAAAAAAAGAACAACTTTTGGAGTATGAAAGATAATTTCTTTACTTGTCAAAAGAATAAGAAATGAGAATGATATTCAAAAAATCTCTCTCACTCGTTCTGGTCGGTTGTGAGGAGGTGTTTTTGTGGTCGAGTCCAAAAGACTCGACCGAACGGAGGTTGCTTATTAGTCCAACCCTATGCAAATATTCTCCACTTCTTCTAAAAGCTTCATTTCCTCCCCAATCTGATTCCAGTTATTTTTTACAAAGTCCACCAACTTGACAAATATAAATTAACATATATAATATTTAGCAAATATTTCTACAAATCATGATTGAAAATGTAAAACCCAAGACAGACACCAATCTGAGACCAATGTACGAGGGGGGGGTGGAAGAACTATGGTTTGAGGAATTTGGCACAGAACCTGATCGAGAATCTCCAGAATTTAAGGCTTATCTTGAGAAAAAATTAAGACCTATAGACTTTGAAAACCGGCAAGGTTGGGAAAGAAATTCAACATTAGAAACTCAAATTGTAGAAGCCATGGGGCGAAAACTTCGTAGAGCACTTGGTGACACAAGTATTACAAATGAAGTTGACTCCTAAATACCAATTCTAAGAATGATATTTGGGTAGTCTGTGAGTATTCTCCGAAAACTAAAGATGAAACTATAATAAGTAGAAAAGTTTGTGATACCAACAAAATATAATGTGTTTTATGCTTTTAAGATATTCAAATATTCCTTAAAAATAAACTGGCGGTTTCGTTTGTAGCCGGTTACTTCTTTGAGAATATTGAGCTTCACAAAACTTGCCAATAGGTTTTGCGCGGCCTGGGGGCTGATCTCTAATTGTCTCCGAACACGAATTGAATCAACAAAAGGCTTGTGAAAAAGAAGCTGGGCAAGTTTTGTAGCATTTTTTGCTCTACGTCCAAGAGTGGGAATTTTTTCGTGAAAAATATTGTTCTGCAATGTGTTAATCTTATCGGTTGTAATAATCCCCTGTTTCGCCGTTTGTACCACTCCATCAAGAAAAAAAGAAACCCATTTTATCACTCCATCCTGACTACTTCTGGCATAGTCAAGCGAGTCATAGTATGCTCTCCGGTTTTTTTCAAAAAAGTCGGAAATATATAGGATGGGTTGCTGAAGTATATTTTTTTCAAGAAGATATAGGGGTATAAGCATCCGTCCAATGCGACCGTTTCCATCGAGGAAGGGATGGATTGTTTCAAATTGAAAATGAATAAGCGCGATTTTTATGAGGTCGGGAATAGGGATTTTTTCATCTTGTATAAATGCCTCAAGATTTTTCATTGCTTCACCGACTAATTCAGGCGAAGGGGGCACAAAGTGTGCGTTATCTGGACGGCTTCCGCCAATCCAATTCTGACTTTTTCTGTACTGACCTGGTGATTTGTTTTTTCCACGATTTTGATCAAGGAGCACGCTATGGGCATTCCGAATAAGCCGCTCACAAATCGGCAATTTTTGGCGTTCAGAAAGAGCATTCTTAAGGGCTGCGATATATTGGTGGAGCTCTTTCCAATCATCCCTTTTTTCAGGATCGATCTCTGTTTCATCCTCTTCAAAAGCTCCATCGATTTCAGTTTTTGTGCCTTCGATCCTGCTTGACTGAACAGCCTCTTTGTTGATGTAAGAACTGATAAAAAGCTCGATATTGGGAATGCTTGTGATTTTTGCAGAAAATTGACCAAGTACAAGTGTTGCTTGCTCCAGTTGTTTTTGAATCGCAAGGTCGAATGTTAAGTGTTGCGTTAAAAAAATATCAGCAGGAAGAAAAAATTGATATGATTCTTTTTTTCGCGTTTCGCCCGGAAATGTAGTACTGAGGTAAGCTGTCATGGTCTATTTTTCTTGAATATTAACTTTATTTTAAGGATAAAAAATAGATTATGCAATTTTTTAATCTATTTTTATTTCTAAAAATATACTATAAATTTATATAATCTATTTTTTAGATTAAAAGTTTATTATAAAGAAATATAATCATTTTTGTTGTAGTCCAATTTTTACAATATGTCTTTGCAGATATTCACTGCTTCTTCTAGCAGAAGTAATTCTGCCCCAATCTGATTCCAGTTATTTTTCACAAAGTCCACCAAATTTTTACAAACGGAGTTTTTTCTTCGTTCTTTTGTTGATCAAACAGAATTACGCCTATCGATACTTTTAGAAGTGTTTGCACTATAATCTCGTGGTTTTTTCCAAAGACAAAAACAATAATTTGTTTTTTTAAAGCCAATAAAATAGGTTTGCTTCCAAAGTTTTTGTTTTTTTTTTCGTCTTCTGTTACAATGAGGTTGATCGAAAGTTTTTCTCTTAAGTTTTCGTTCCATGTGCTGGAATTCATTTGAGATTCGGCACCTTCAGAACTAAAAAATCGAAGGAATATACATGAACATTTTGCTTTTTCACTTATTACCGTGATGAATCGTTTTTTTCAAAAAAAACCAAAACCGCCACAATCATTTCGTGGCAAAAAACCTCCTTTAGAAAAACAAGGTGGGCATCCAAATGTTTCCCAAGAAAATCGGGAAATTCAACCGAATGAAAAAAAAGGGGTGCTCCGCGCCTATATTTTGGGAGGACTGAACGAAGTCGGAAAAAACTGTCTTGCGTTGGAATGTAACGGAGACATTATTGTTGTCGATGTCGGTATGGCATTCCCCGATGATGAAATGCTCGGGGTGGATTTTGTCATTCCCGATACTACATTTCTCGAGCGCAATAAAAAGCGTATTCGCGGTTTTGTTATTACCCACGGACATCTCGACCATATAGGAGCTTTACAACACGTTCTCCCAAAGGTTGGTTTTCCGCCACTGATTATGACAAAACTCACTGAGGGGCTCGTTCGAAAACGACTTGAGGAGCATGGGGTCAACAATCAAACAACAATCCATGTGGTTGATCCATACAAAGACACGTTCCAACTCGGATGTTTTGCTCTTGAGTTCTTTCCAGTAAACCATTCCATTCCCGACTGTATGGGTGTCTATGGAAAAACTCCAGCTGGGACTTTTGTTCACACAGGAGATTTTAAGTTCGATTTTACTCCGGCAGATGGAAATCCGGCAGAAGTGGGACGCATGGCAGAAATTGGAAAAGCGGGTGTGGACGTTCTTTTTTGCGAGAGCACCAATGCCCCAAAAGCGGGGTTTTGTATTTCGGAAAAAGTTATCGCCGAGAATCTGCACGAAGTTGTTCGAAATGCTCAAGGAAGAATTATTCTTGCAAGTTTTTCTTCACTCGTTTCCCGTATTCAGCAGGTTGTGCATTTTGCAAACAAATACAATCGCAAGGTTTTTATATCGGGACGGAGCATGCAAAATACCCTAGAAATTGCCGCTCAACTCGGATTTTTTAAGGTTCCAAAAGGATCCATTCGGCGCCTTGGTCCGGCAGCGGATGAGCTTCCTGCAAATCAAGTACTCATTCTCACAACTGGTTCTCAAGGAGAGCCACGAAGTGCACTGACGCGTATTGGACATGGAACACATCCACAAATTACCGTTCAAAGGGGAGATACTATTGTTTTTAGCAGTTCGCCTATTCCGGGAAACGAACGAGGAGTGTATTCGAGCATTAACAACCTTATTCGTCTTGGTGCGCGAGTTATTACAAATAACACCATGGATATTCACGTCTCCGGACATGGACATTCTGGCGACATCAAGCTTATGCATTCGCTTATGCGCCCTAAAGTGATTGTTCCTATTCACGGAGAAATGTTTATGCGAGAAGCACATCGCGATATTGCGATTGATCTCGGATACCCACCCGAACAGATTCCTCTTCTCGAAAACGGAGATATTTTGGAATACGAAAACGGAAGTGTTCGCAAATCAAAGAGCAAAATCCCTGCAGAGCTTATTCTTATCGATGGACTCGGCATGGGAGACGTAGGAACAAAAGTGATGGAGGAGCGCAAAATTATGGCAAATGGAGGAACACTCGTTGTGGTGCTCAAGGTAATGGCAAAAAGTAAACGACTCGTGGGCGATCCTGATATTCTTTCCCGCGGATTTATTTACATGCGCGAAAGCAAGGAGATTTTAAGTGAGGCCCAACAGCAAGCAAAAAAATCGTATGAAATCGCATTACGAGAAGATGCCGAAGTAAAGCGAAATGATCTCAAGAAGGCAGTTCAGAGGAGCCTAAGCACTCTCATCTACAAGCGGATTCAACGCGAACCGATGATTATTCCCGTTATTGTGGAGGTATAATTTTCCCCATCTCATCCCACATTTTTGTTGCTATCTTCTGTTTTGTTCCAGAAAAAGAGATCTCTGAGGAGGTCTCTTTTGGAAGAAAGAAAACTTCTGAAGAATCCTCTCCTAGTGTTCTATGGGAATTGAGAAAAATTCCATCGAGATGTTTTCGTTCGCATTTTTCCCGAGCCACTACTTTTGCATTGGCAGACGTTTCGAGCGCAAAACCGAAAAATCGTTGGTGCTGTAATTTTATTTTTCCGCATTCCGCCGCAATATCTGTTGTTTGAACAAGACTGAGCGAAATCGTTTTTTTCTGGCATTTTTGAGAGGGAATTTTTTCCAATTGTTTCTCAGCAGAAGAAAAATCCGCTACCGCCGCACAAAATATCGCAATGCTTTGTTCTGCTATTTTTTTCTGCGTTTCTCGGAACATTTCCTCTGCCGTTTCCACTCGAAGCACCTCTGTGAAAATGTTTGGAATAGCAACATCTGTTTTTCCAGAAATAAGTGTTACTTCTGCTCCGCGGAAAAACGCTTCTCTTGCCAATGCCAACCCCATTTTCCCCGAACTTTTATTTGTGAGCACTCGAACGGGATCGAGTGGCTCCTCTGTTCTTCCAAGTGTGATGAGTACTTTTTTCCCGAAAAGTGTTGACTGTGAAACAAAACGCTTTGCGAAAAGGGAAATTTCTTCTGCTGGAAGAAGTCGCCCTTCCCCTACAGTGCCACAGGCAAGAGTTCCCGATTCGGTAGGAAGCACTTCAACATTTCGACTCTCAAGGATTTTCATATTTTTTTGTGTTGCTGTTGCCGTGAGCATGGCGGTATTCATGGCGGGTGCAATGAGAACCGGTTTTTTTGTGGCGAGTACAGCGGCCTCAAAAAGACCATTTGCTCTTCCGTGCGCTAAACGAGCAATGCTATCTGCACTTGCCGGAGCAACAAGAATAATGTCCGCATGTTCCGCCCAAAAAAGATGCTGATAATCGGGGCTTGCCAAAATTCCAGGAGGATTCTCGGCAGAAAACCATTCGTTATCGAGCACAGGATTTTGTGAAACAGCGCAGAGCGCCGCAGGAGTAATAAACGCTCTTCCCGATTTTGTCACAACACAATGAACGTCAAAGCCTTCTTTCTGCAGAGCACGAATAAGCTCTGGAGCTTTGAGCGCGGCAACCGACCCAGTGATGACAAGAAGACAGATTTTCATGTGTGATCATAGATTGCCTCCTTTTTAAAAAAGAGACAAAAAAGATCTCTACAAAGATTCTATGCCCGCATCTCGCGAAGCCTCGCAATGCCTTTTGCGTTGGCAGATGGAAAATTGTATTTCGAAAATTCTTCTGGAGAAATCCACAAAAGCTCATCGTGCTCATGTGGAAATGGTTCTCCCGAGAGAATTTGACATCGGAAAAAGCGAAGTCGCCAAAAGAACTCTTTTTCCTCCCACGTTTCTTCAAAAAAATGAGGACGCACGGAGATATTAATGCCAAGCTCTTCCAAAATCTCCCGCTTTACTGCATGACGCCAATCTTCTCCTTTTTCTCGCTTTCCTCCCGGAAATTCCCAATTCCCCCCTTTTTCTAAGGGGCGCCTCGCAATAAGATATTTTCCATCACGACGGATACACGCAGCCGCCACTTCTATCGCTGTTTTTTTTACGGAAATCTTTTTCCCAGCAGAAAGAGAAATTTGAGTGTTTTCCCATTCTTCCTTTTTTCCAGAAGTATAAAAATGACATTTTTTCTGCAAGGGGCATGCTTTGCATTCTGCTCGACGACTTCCGCAAATTTCTGAACCCAAATCCATAAAAGCGTGATTAAGGAGTGGTGCATTTTTTCCTGCTCGTTCGTAAAGTGCTTTCGCACGCGAAACGACCCCTTTTTCCGTACATCCAAAAAACCGTTGAAATATGCGGAGAAGATTGGTGTCGAGCGCTGGTTCCGGCTTTCCAAAGGCAAAACTCATAATAGCGGCAGAAGTGTATGAACCAATGCCCGGAAACTTTTGTAATTCGGAGGAAGTTTTGGGGAAAACTCCGTCATATTGTCGTACAAGAATTCGCGCTGTTTTGAGAAGATTTTTTCCGCGAGAGTAATAACCAAGCCCCTGCCACACAGGAAGAAGATCTTCCCATTCTGCCTCTGCAAGAGACTCAGGGGTCGGAAAACGTTCTAAAAAACGTCGATAATAATCGAGTACCCGAGAAACTTGCGTCTGCTGAAGCATGATTTCAGAAACCCAAATGTAGTACGGATCTCGTGTTTCGCGCCACGGAAGCAAACGAGCATTCTTTTTATACCACGGAAGAATTGCCGAAAGAATATATTCAAAATGCTGTTTCATGTCGCACAAAACTACCACGGAAACATTGTTTTTTACAGTAAACAATTTAAAATTTTTGTTGTATTGTAACTATATATTTTTTTAAACAAACAAAAATGAAAGAAAAAGAACTCTCCCTGGAAGATGCATTTCAGGTCTTATTCAGGTGTTTTTTATGAAATCTGCCATTAATAGAAATTATAGAAGTTTTCGACTTTCGGCTCTCTCAGAAACTGATTCCTCTCTGGCAAAAGAATGAATACTGAAAAACAACATGAAAAATACAATCCGCTAAAAGATAGTAGCTTTTGGGTTGCCTTCTTTCTTAGTGGAGTTCCTTTTCTTCCTTTCCTTGCGCCACAAGGAATGTTATTTGACCTAGCAATACTTATATGCACTCTTTTTTTGGTGACTTGGACAGGATGGATTATTTTTAAAAAAGGAGAAAAATGGAGTCTTATTATTGGTTTTTGTATAGCGTTTATTGTTGCTGTGGCTTCTTCCTACACTATAATAAAGATTAAGGAGCACAGAAATCAGGTAAAAATGGAAGAAGAAATGCAAGAATTGCAAGAGGACATTAAAGAACAGATAGAGTTGGGAAATCTCTAAAGAGAATCATCTTACTTGTGCTATTTCTCGTTGAGTGAGAATCCTTTTCAAAATGCTATTTCGCCATATTTTTTGCGCTTCCAAAAGTGAAAATAGTATGTCTTTCAAGAATCAGAAGACAAGAAGCCATTTTCCCAAAGAAAAATAATCTTGTTGTTTCCCTAAAAACACAATATCTTGTTATTTGCTATTTTTATGAGCACAATATATTGTGTTTTTTATTTTTCATTTTTTCTTATGTCTCCTGCTCCCATTTCGTATCAAATTCAAAAAAGAAACGGAACGCTTACCGATTTTGATGTTTTCAAAATTCAAAATGCTATTTCAAAAGCATCTGGTGCGGCGGGGGAATTTGATTCCAATCTTCCCGAGCGACTTACCGAAAGGGTTGTTCGACTTTTGGATGAACACTACATGCAATCAGAAAAACCGCTTAGCGTAGAGCAGATTCAAGATATGGTGGAAATTGTACTCATGAAAGCGGGGCACCTAAAGATTGCAAAAAACTATATTCTCTATCGCGCAGAGCACAAAAAAATTCGAGAGCAAAAGCAAGAAGAGGTTCGAAAAAAAGTCGAACACCGCACGTTCACTGTTTTGGCAGAAGATGGCTCAGAAATCCTCTTCAATCCTTCGGAGTGGGAAGAGCGCATCCATGAGCTTTCGGATGATCTCCACAATATTTCTTCTGACCGTATTTTTGAGGAAGCAACAAGGCTTCTCTACGATGGTATGAAGGCCTCTGAGCTTCCGGTAGCGATTTTAAATGCCACTCGAACACTCTCAGAAAAACACTACGACTATTCATTTCTTGCGGCACGACTTTTATGCGATCAGCTTCAGCAAAACATCTTGGAATCAAAAAATTTGACCGAAGAATTTGAGCACTATATCAGTCGTGGTATTGAGTACAAACTCCTCAATCCTGAGCTCAAAAAATTTGACCTCAAAAAAATTGCTTCCGCCATCGATTTTAAAAGAGACCAACTCTTTCAATACCTTGGCGCTCGCACCATTGCCGATCGATACCTTTTAAAAACTCCAACGCGTCCACAAAAAATATTCGAACTTCCTCAGTGGATGTGGATGCGTGTTGCTATGGGACTTTCTCTTAAAGAAGAAAATCGGGAGGAACGCGCTATCGAATTCTACAATGTTCTTTCTCAATTCCTGTTTGTTTCAAGCACGCCAACACTTTTCAATTCGGGAACAACCCACTCTCAAATGAGTAGTTGTTATTTAAACACCGTGGACGATTCGCTCACCGGAATTTTTAAGTCGTACGCGGATGTTGCTCAGCTTTCAAAATTTGCTGGAGGAATTGGTACAGACTGGAGCAATATTCGCTCTACCGGCGCCATGATCCGCGGAACCAACGGTGCAAGCCAAGGGGTGATTCCATTTCTCAAAATTTTTAATGATGTCTGCCTCGCAGTCAACCAAGGAGGAAAACGAAAAGGAGCTATGGCAGCGTATTTGGAAATATGGCACGGCGATATTGAAGAGTTCATGGAACTTCGCAAAAACACAGGAGACGAGCGTCGACGAGCGCACGATATTCATCCGGTACTCTGGATTCCCGATCTCTTCATGAAACGCGTCATGGAGAACAAGGAGTGGACGCTTTTTTCTCCAGACGAGGTGCCAGAACTACACCATCTTTATGGAAAGGTGTTTGAGAAAAAATATGAGGAATACGAAAAAAGCGGTATTCCAAGCGCACGAAAAGTTAAAGCGGCGGATATTTGGCGAAAAGCGCTTACCATGCTTTATGAAACCGGTCATCCTTGGATCACTTTTAAAGACCCCTGCAATATTCGCTCTCCGCAAGATCACGTTGGTGTTGTGCACAATAGTAATCTCTGCACAGAAATTACGCTCAACGACAGTACAGATGAAACAGCTGTCTGCAACCTTGGAAGTCTGAATTTGGCAAACATGGTAAAAAGCGGAAAGCTCGACGAAGACCGTATCCGCGAAACGGTTCGCGTTGCCATGCGCATGCTCGACAATGTGATTGATATTAATTTTTACCCAACAAAAGAAGCAGAAAATGCCAACTTTCGACATCGTCCAGTAGGACTTGGCATGATGGGGTATCATGATGCGCTCTACCAACTCGGAATTGATTTTGCGAGTGAAGAGCAGATTGTCTTTGCAGATGAATCGATGGAAATTATTTCGTACTACACTATTCTTGCGAGTTCAGAACTAGCGGCAGAACGCGGAAGCTACTCTTCATACAAGGGATCAAAGTGGGATCGTGGCATTCTTCCTGTTGATTCTCTCAGCCTTTTGGAAGAAGAGCGTGGTATTGCACTCACCATTCCCAAGGGCGGAAAACGAGACTGGAAAAAGGTTCGAGAACATATTCAAAGACATGGCATGCGAAACAGCAACTGCATGGCGATTGCGCCCACGGCAACTATTTCAAACATTGCTGGAAGCGTTCCGTGCGTTGAGCCGATTTTTAAGAACATCTACATGAAGGAAAACCTTTCAGGAAACTTTCTTGTGATCAACAAATACATGATTGATGATCTTGTTTCAGAGCAACTGTGGGATGATGATATGCTCATCCAGCTCAAAGGAAATGACGGATCTCTCGCAAAAATAGAAGGTATTCCCGCAAAACTGAAGAAGAAATATCTCGAGACTTTTGAAATAGAACCACGATTTGTTACCGAATCCGCCGCGCGTCGCCAAAAATGGATTGATCAAGCGTGCTCCACCAATATTTTCCTCAAGACAACCAGCGGAAAAATGCTCAGTCAAACCTATATCGATCTCTGGAAAATGGGTCTCAAAACCACCTATTACCTCCGCACCATTGCCGCAAGTCAAATTACAAAAACCGTAGAAATTCCGGCGAGCATTACCAAATCTTCTCCACCAAAATCACCTTCTTTTTCGAAAGAAAAAGAGAGGTCTTTGCCAGGAAGTGCCATAGATGGAAAAAAAACCTGTTCCATTTTAGATCCCGATTGCGAGGCATGTCAGTAGTAATTACGAAAATGGAGCAGAGTATAACTCTGCTCCATTTTTTAACGACCTATAGGATTTTTTCTGGAGATAAGGTGAAACAATCAAAATGATACTTCTGGAGTTTCGCGTGTTTTTTCACGATCGCCTTCGGGAATTTCGAAAAACTCTCTCTCGGAAAAGTGGTGAATATTCGCCACAATATTCGAAGGAACACTCTGCACTTTTACGTTATATGCCGTTACATTTCCGTTATAAATTCTGCGAGAAGAAGCAATTTGATCTTCCGTTTCCGCAAGTTGTTGCTGAAGTTCGAGAAAGTTTGCATTTGCCTTGAGATCGGGATAATTCTCCGAGAGTGCAAAAAGCGAACGAAGCGCACCGCTAAGTGCCCCTTCTGCCGCGGCTTTTTTGGCAGTCTCTGCATCGGGAACCGACATTGCCGTTGCGCGTGCATTGGTGATGTTTTCGAGTGTCTGCTTTTCGTGGGAAGCATAGCCTTTTACAGTGTTGACGAGGTTTGGAATAAGGTCGTATCGACGCTTGAGCTGAACATCAATACCAGACCACGCCTCTTCTACTTTCTGACGAGCATGGATGAGACCATTGTAAAACATGGCGTACAATCCGCCGAGAAAAACGAGAAAACCAAGAGGAAGAAGAAGCCCATCCATGGGAGTGCAAAAAAACAAAAAAAGATTAGTCCAAAAATCGAGTAATGTCACTCGAAATTTGAGCAAATTCGGAAATTTGATCTTCAAGCATTTTCTGATCACGCGGATCGAGTTCAACCTTTCGAAAGAAATTGGTTTTCATTCTCCACCAACTCAAGAATCTCCCCTTGAGAGAAAAAAGAACCACATCTTCTCGAAAGATAATAGTGCACTTCCACTTTCTACTGAGATTGATGAGACGCGTCTGCACGGAAGGTGAAAGAACCTTGACAATTTCGATCTGGTTATCAATTTTTCTACCATTATAAAATACTGTATATGAGGCATTAAAATCGATTGACTCTGTATCAATTTCTTCATTTTTATTGCTTCGAAAAAAATTATTGAACAATTTAAGTTTTATTCCCTCTGGTTCTAGCTGGAAATTGGAGCTTAGCTTCTTATCTAATGGAAGAGCAAAAACAGTATTTATGCACCCTCTATTTCTCCACTGTTTTGTTGAAATAACTATGAAAGCGCCTATCCAAAAGTTAATCTTTTTTCTTTTATACAAAATACTCCCCCAGAATTCCTCGTGCAAAATAGCTGGATCATATTGAGAAATCTCAGGGTATTTCTTAGTAATATATCCACCTCTCTTGTACTGATGATCACTTGGAGCAAACACCCAACCTTGAGTCTTCGCAACGAGTATTTTTACGAGCTGCCGCTGTACTCGAAAAATATATCCAATATAGAGCGCTATCAGAACAAACGGAAGAAATAGTAAAAAAACGCCATCTCCGTCTTTTGTCAACTCTGCAAGGGTAGCAATAATACTAGGATTCAAAACAATCCACACAATGGTGGCTACCGCTGGAACAGAAAAAATAAGAGCATTTTTTCGAACTCCTGTTGGATTTTTTTGATATTTTTCGAGTGTTTGTTCTAATTTTTTTCGGTCAGACGCAAATTGACCATGCGTTATTTTTTCTCCAACGGGATCCCAAAATACCTCTGATTTCTGTTCTTCCTTTGGCATGTTTGTGAAAAATTTTGTTTTTGATATTTAAAAAGGCTCTTGAGTAGGAAAATCATTTCGATTATCCTCTCAACATGCTTAAACACGCCAAAATATCAGACTACAAAATAAAAAAAATATTGATGTGTTTTTGTGAAGATATCGATGCCTCAAAAACAGCAAGAATTCTAGAAATAAATCGAAGGACTATTGATCGGTATTTTAATATCTTCCGAGAAAAAATAACTCTTCACGCCATCGCTCAAAGTAAGGAATCTGGAGAGTTTGAACTTGATGAAAGTTATTTTGGAGCTAAAAGAGTACGAGGTAAAAGAGGAAGAGGGGCAGCCGGAAAAACACCAGTCTTTGGTATACTTAAACGAGACGGAAAAGTATCAGTAACCATCGTAAAGAAATGCAGTAGAGAAGAGTTATTGCCTATCATACAGGGAAAAATACTCGAAGGTTCCACTATCCACACCGATGGCTGGAGGGCTTATGACGGACTCATTCTAAATGGGTATGATCACTATCGTGTCTACCATTCCCATGATGAATTTGCTCGAGGAAAATGCCATGTGAATGGCATAGAATCTTTCTGGTCATTTGCCAAGAGAAGACTCTCTAAATTCAACGGTATTGCTTCTCATAAGTTTAATCTTCATCTGAAAGAATGTGAGTTCCGATGGAACTATAAAGATCAGAATCTTTATGATAAAATGCTAAAGATTTTGAAGAAATTTTAAAATCTGCTACTCAAGAGCCTTAAATATTAATCCAAAAATGGCGTAATGTCACCTGAAAGATGCACAAACTCGAGAATTTGGTTTTCGAGGAGTTCTTGATCGCGGGAGTCGAGTTCTATTTTGCGGAAAAAGTTTGTCTTCATTTTGCGCCAGCTCAAAAAACGACCTTTCAAAGAAAAAAGCACTGCATTTTCACGGAAGAGAATGGTTGCCTTCCATTTTTTGCTGAGTTGCACTAGGCGCACCTGCACCGAAGGAGAAAGAGTTTTCACGATTTCCAGTTCTTTCTCTAGCTTTTTTCCGTTGTAAAACACCGCGTAGGCGGAGTTGAAATCGACTGATTCTGTTTCGATTTCTTCATTTCTCCGAAAGAGACTATTTAAAATTTTAAGTCCAATTCCTTCTGGCTCGAGTCGAAAATCGGAAGCAAGTTTTTTGTTAAGAGGAAGAGCAAAAACGGTATTCAAGTGTTTCGTTCTGCTTCGGGATTTTCTGCTATTTGATTCGACAACATATTCAAAAACTCCCATCCAAAAGCGCATTTCTTTTCCTTCGTAAAAAATACTTCCCCAAAATTCCTCTTGAACATTTTGATCTTTGTTTCCTTTTTGAAAAATTTCGGGATACTTTTGGACAAGACCTTGCCATCGTTCGCGTCGATCATCGGGAGAAAACACCCAATTCCTTGTTTTGGCGACCAGCATTTTTATGAGTCGACGTT
This sequence comes from Candidatus Peregrinibacteria bacterium, assembly GCA_016699755.1. Classification (NCBI taxonomy): domain Bacteria; phylum Candidatus Peregrinibacteriota; species Candidatus Peregrinibacteria bacterium. The sequence continues at coordinate 1,353,701 of CP065009.1, forward strand.
GCACACGAAGGACGTATCCGATATAGAGAACAATCGGAACAAATGGAAGAATGAGGAGATAAATGCCAGTCCCATCGTCGTCTACGTCTGATGCGTTTAACAATGTTCCAATAATGCTTGGATGAAAAATAACTGCGAGAATGGTGATCAGAGCAGGAAGAGCAAAAAGAATAGTGTTCCTCCGAATGCTCATGGGATTTTTTTGGTAGCTCTCGAGCTTTTCCTCAAGCATTTTACGCGAGGAAGCAAAGCGTCCATCTGTTATTTTTTCCCCAATAATATCCCACTTTTCTCCATCGGCAATTAGCTCGTTTTTTTGTGGCGATTGCTGAGTCTTGAGGGTAGATAATTGCTCGGAGCCAGAGTTCAAGAAAGGAAGGGGGAGTGCTCCGAGTTCTGGTAAAGGATTCTCTGGTGACAACTTCCTCTGTTCTTCAGAGGTTATGTTTTCTGAAAAATGAGTAGACTCTTCATTTTTTGGAAGAGGAACTTCGGGTTCTGAATGAATTTGGTTTTTTATGATTTTTGTTTCCTCAGAAACATTCTCGATTGAAAAGCTTTCTCGAATGCTGTGTAAAAGATTTTGAAGCGCACTTGCAAAAGGCGCATCAGGATTTTCCGCAAGAACAGTTCCTAAGTCCTCCAAAATATATTCTTGAGAAATCCCAGCCTTCTCTGCCAAGTGAAAAACCTCATTGGGAGATCTTCCAGAAGAGAGTTCGCGAAGTGCTATTTGTCGAACATGCTGACGAATGGATTCTTCCATTGCGCACAAACAAAAAAGGAGAGTTTTCCAGAAAAGAAACGAGAAAACTTCGTAAGAGTATCAAACAGGTAGTGCAAGAAACAAGTGTTTGGGTATGTCAACTTAGGCTTTCGTTTTCTTTTTTTCTGCCTTTTGACGGCGCGCAAGCTCTGCAAGTACCATTCTTTCAATATCAATATCTCCACGAGTTGTTTCAAAATTGCGAAACCCCTTCTGGTGGGCTTTGGCGAGAAATCGGAGTTTTTCGGTTTCAGAGTTAAATTGCTGAGTCTCTCCTCGAACACGAGCTTCTTGTGGATGATTTTTCGTAGAATCTGCAAACACCATGCCGAGTTCGTTTGCATCTTCTCGAACAAGAATTTTGAAAATCTTCGTAATATGTTCTTCTGTTGCCGATGAAGAAGGAGTATAGTGCATAGCGTTACTATATTAGCACTCGCTATTTTAGAGTGCCAATTTTGCAGAGTCAAGATTTTTTGGCACAGTAGAGAAAATTTTTCCTAAAAATGATTGTCGATAGCGTTCTCGTCGAAAAACTCGCTCATCTTGCACGAATTAAATTGAGCCAAGAGGAGGTTGCGAAATTTGCAACACAGCTCAGTGATATTTTTTCTTTTTTTGAGAAGCTCCAAGAAGTTGATACAAATGAAATAGAACCGATGGCACAAGTAACAGGACTGACAAATGCGTTTCGAGACGACATTCCCGAAGCGAGCGGTCTTGAAAAAGAACTCCTCTCTTGTTCACCACTTGAAATTTCTCGACATCAAATTTCTGCTCCAAAAACATTTTCATAATCCCCCCTCTCTTTCTCAGTATTTCTTATTCATGAAAAAAATACTCTTTCTTCTTTTTCTTCTTGCTGTTCTGGGGGGATACCAATTTCTTTTTTTGGAGGAATCTTCTCCTGGGCAAGCAAATATCTCCGTTCATGCTAATGTCACTGTTCCCTCGAAAGAACCCTGTCTTTTATATCGAGCAGGAGCAGAAAAAACACTTCTCGAAAACGAGACCATTGCTGCCCTCTTTTACAGCGAAAAAGCAGATTCTTGTCTTATGGAAAAGCGAACAGAACAAGAAGGCTACCTTACGCTCACGCTCATCAACCTTATTTCCAACGAGGAAATTGCTCGATTTTCTTCTGGTATTCAACCGGGAGATCTTTCTTATCGTGACTATCGTGCTCTTCTTGATGAATACCAATCTTCTTCTCCTGTTTCTCCAACAAAATGACCATTTCTAAACTCATAAGCGACCTAAGAAATCGGCGAAAAACTGCCACAGAAATCACAGAGTCCTATTTGCAAAAAATAGAAACTTCTCCGCTTAACGCTTATATTAGCGTGAACAAAGAAGAGGCACTTCAAAAAGCAAAAGAGCTGGACAAATCGGGAGATTTTTCTCATCCGCTTGCGGGAATTCCCGTGGGGATAAAAGACAGTATTTGCACTAAGGGGGTGCGGACTACCGCCGGATCAAAAGTCCTTGAGTATTTTGTGCCACCCTATTCGGCAACTTGTTGGGAAAAACTAGAGGAAGCAGGAGCAATCTTGCTCGGAAAAACAAATTGCGATGAGTTTACCATGGGATCTTCCACAGAAGGATCAGCATTTGGTCCGACAAAAAATCCGCATGATCATACAAGAGTTCCCGGAGGAAGCTCGGGAGGATCGGCGGCGGCAGTTGCCGGAGACGAATGTGTGTTTTCTCTGGGAACCGATACCGGAGGCTCCATTCGTCAGCCCGCAAATTTTTGTGGATGTGTGGGGCTCAAAGTAACGTACGGAAGAGTTTCGCGCTCGGGAGTTATTTCATACGCAAGTAGTTTTGATACCATTGGTCCTCTTACAAAAACAGTAGAAGACGCGGCGTATGTTCTTGAAATTATTGCTGGAAAAGACAAAAAAGACAGTACTACTCCTAACATATCAGTTCCGAAATACACCGAAATGCTCAAACATGATATTTCTGGAAAAATCATCGGACTTCCAAAGGAGTTTCTTGAGGTAAATGGAATAGGAGAAAATGTTCGAAAAGAAACGGAAAAAGCCGCAAAAATTCTTGAACAACGAGGTGCAAAAATTCGAGAGATCTCTCTTCCGCTTACAGAATATGCTATTCCGACCTACTACTTGCTCGTCAAAGCAGAAGCAAGCACCAATTTGGCAAAATACGATGGTGTTCGATTTGGATCCTCTTCTGGTTCAGAAGATCTTACAGATCTCTATCAAAAAACCAGAGGAACATTTTTTGGTGATGAACCAAAACGTGCCATTATGATGGGTACCTTTACGCTCTCATCAGGATATGTTGATGCCTACTACAAAAAAGCGGCGGCAGTTCGACGAAAAATAGCAGAAGAGTATGCCCGCGTGCTCGAAGAAGTGGATGCGCTTATTGCTCCGGTTTCTCCATTTCCTCCATTTTCTCTTGGAGAAAAAATAGATGACCCACTCCAAATGTATCTTGCGGATATTTTTACCGTAACGGCAAATCTTGCCGGAATTCCCTCTCTTGCCGTTCCTACCGGAAAACAGAATGGGCTTCCCACAGGAGTACAAATTTTGGGGAAACAATTTGATGAAGCAGGAATTCTCCAGCTTGGGTGGCATTTGGAATCTGCTTGCAAAGAGGAGAAGTGAAAGTAAGATGCTGATCGCTTGTGAACATCTCGAAAAAACAGTATCCTACCAAGGATTCTCATTCTAAATAGCACAATGAGTTCTCTTTCTGAAAAGACCCTCCTCGAAATTCGTAATAGCAGAGACATTGGTTTTTTTGACGTGTGTTCCATTGATAACATTCAAGCAAAAGAAGAATTACAGCTTATTTTTGAGCTTGCTCGTGCATTTCGAAATACGGGAACAGAAAAGCTTTCGCTTTGTAGAGGACATTCGCTTATCAATGCTTTTTTTGAGCACTCTACTCGTACCATGTCGAGTTTTGACCTTGCAGCAAAACATCTCGGTATGGATACACATAATGTCGGCTCCACGAGTTCGGTAAAAAAAGGAGAAAGCCTTCTCGATACTCTTGAGACAATTGATTCCTACGGACTTTCAGTGGTGGTTGTTCGTTCACGACAATCGGGTGTTCCCGAAATGGTTGCCCAGCATGTTCGAGCGAGTGTAATAAATGCAGGAGATGGTTGGCATGAGCATCCTTCACAAGCTCTTCTCGATGCACTGACTATGCTCGATCATTTCAAAACAGAAACGCTTGAAGGGAAGATTATCACCATTGTGGGAGATATTCTCCACTCCCGAGTATTTGGCTCTCTAGTGCGCCTTTTACCACGTTTAGGAGCAAGAATTCGTGTAGCGGCACCAGACACCTTTTTCCCCGAAGAGTCGGAGAAATTTGGCATTCAGAAATATTACAGTGTTGAAGATGCCCTTGTTGGTGCCGATGTTGTCTATACCCTTCGTGTGCAAGAAGAGCGTGGATCAAACGGATTCATCCCGAGTCTTCGGGAATATTCAAAGACCTTTGGCATCTCGGAAAAACGCCTCAAAATTGCCAATAAAAATGCCATTCTTATGCATCCGGGTCCGGTTATTCGTGATGTTGACGTGCATTCTGCGCTTGTGGCGCATCCGCAATCGCGCATTCTTCAACAAGTAGAGAACGGGCTTGCCATACGGAAAGCACTTCTCTGGCTCACTTCCGTTCGATACGACGGAACGCAAAAATCGTTTTCTCATATCTAATGAGCACTCTTCTCATTCATGGCGGACGTATTATTGATCCCGCAAACAGTATAGATGAACAAATGGATATTTTGGTGAAAGATGGAAAAATTGCAAAATGCGGAAAAAACCTTTCAGAAAAAACAGAGAAAATTATTGATGCCAAAGGACTTTTGGTTACCCCTGGACTTATTGATTTGCAGGTACATTTTCGGGAGCCAGGACGAGAAGACAAGGAGACCCTCGAAACTGGTTCTCGCGCAGCAATTGCAGGAGGAGTTACCTCGGTAGTCACTATGCCAAACCTCACGCCTGTGGCAGATAATCAGACCGTTATTGAGTTTATTATCAGTCGCGCAAAAGCACTAAATCTCATCAATATTTTTCCATCAGGTTCAATCACAAAAGGACAAGAAGGGGAGCGACTCTCGGAAATGTGGGAAATGAAAAATTCTGGTGCCATTGCTGTAACCGAAGACGGATATGATGTGCAAGACGAAGGTCTGCTCCTCCGAGCTATGCGCTATGCGAAAACGCACGACATTCTCCTTATGAGTCATTGCGAGTGTGATAATCTCACCGGTTGCGGGGTGATGCACGAAGGATGGACATCCACGCGACTCGGACTCGCCGGAACACCAGAAGTAGCAGAAGACATGGCGGTACTTAAGAATATTCTGCTTGCGGAAAAATCGGGCGTGCGCTTGCACCTGCTTCATAATTCCACTAAAAATGCCATTGAGGCGATTCGTTTGGCAAAGAAACGAGGTATTGGAAACATTACTGCGGAAGTTTCTGTTCAACACTTTGCGCTTACCGATGAGGAGTGCATTGGGTACAATACAAATGCAAAAATGTATCCTCCACTCCGCTCCGAGGATCATGTACAGGAAGTTATTCGGGGCATTCAAGATGATACTATTGATGCATTTACTACCGATCATGCGCCGCATATTGAGCCAGAAAAATTAGCACCTTTTGAAGATGCTTCATTTGGAAGCACGGGACTCGAAACGAGTTTCGCCGTTATGAATACCTATCTCGTTTGCAAAAATCATATTTCGCTCATGAAAGGAGTTGAGAAGATGACAAGCGCACCAGCAAATATTATTCGCGTGCCAAAGGGAACACTTTCAGAAGGAGTTGATGCGGATATTTCGATTTTTGATCTCGAAAAGAAGTGGGTGGTTGATCCAAAAACATTTTATTCCAAAGGAAAGAACTGTGTGTTTACAGGAAAAACACTCTTCGGAAAAGCGCATACGGTTCTTATTGGTGGCGAAATAAAAATGCGAAACGAAGAAATGGTAATTTAAGGGGGGTTGTATATGTTTTTTAGCGTTTTTTATTCACAATAGTCTTTTTAGCTTTCACTTTTTTGAGGAGCGATTTTGTGCTATAAGAAAGAGAGCTCTTGCGAAACGGCTCTTTTCTGTGATATTTTTGGCTCAGTTTTTTCATCAATTATGTCACTCTCTTCCTCATCTGTTCGAAAGTGGTTGTGCATTTTTCTTAGTATTTCTTTTGTTTGTGCAACAGGATTGGGAGTGGTAGCGGAAAAAGGGAGTGCAGAAGAAAGTGGGAATGGAACGGAAGTTTCTAATATTTTGCTCCAGCAAGTAGGAGGAACAAAAAGCGAGGTGAATAGTCTTCCTGTGCGACTCACAGAATTTCCGAGAAATCTCGATAATACCGATCTCCAAATGCCACAAGAAGGAGAGTATATCGGCACTATAACGCGAGAAACATCTGTATACGACGAGAAACACGCCTTTTCCGTTCTCTACCCACTTTCTACTACTGTTACCCTGCTCAATAGCGAAGAGCCTTTTTCGGGAATCATTAATGCTCCAAAAGCGATTTTTCCCAGTCAGTTACCAACACCAAAACCAATAAATGCAAGATTTTTAGGGGGGGCTGTATTGAGTGCAGAAGAAAAAATCATGTTTCATCCATCGGTATTTTTACGTTATCCCATTGGCGAACAACAAAAAGGAAACACTGCTATTACTGTCTATTGGTTTCATGAAGAAGATGGGACATACCAATCTGTTCCATACGAGTTTTCTGAAGATGGTGAGGGAGTATTGATAAAGATTGTTCAAAACGGAATTTATGCTATTTATGATGGTCCTGGAGAGCTTCCTTCGGAAGAAGTAAAAGAAGAAGCAGTAGCACAGGAAACATCGCAAGAGACATTTCCTTCAGAAGAGAAAAGAGAAGAAAGTGATATTCCGGTGAAAACGAATCATTCTTCTTATCGCGACATTGCTCAGCATTGGGCAAAAGCATATATTGAGCAATTTGCTTCCGCCGGACTCTCCTTTTCTGAAAATACGTCCTTCTTTTTCCCTGATGCGCCGGCAACAAGATCGGAAGTAGTGCGCATTTTGGTACAAAGTCTTAATGCTACAGACGAAACAAAAACGTGTTTGGATGAACTCATGCCTTCTCACAATGCTGTTGTTTTTTTTACTGATATTCGGCAAAACCACGCCAATGCAGATTTCCTTTGTGTTGCCTCTCAAAAGAAACTCATTTCTGGACGGGCAGACGGTTCCTTTGGCCCCGATGATGCAGTGAGCCGTGCAGAGGCGTTATCACTCCTCTATCGTGTTTCAAAAAATCAGCCGGAAATAACAGATGAGGCATCTTCTTCACTCTCTTTTGAGGACGTTCCGCAGGAGAGTTGGTTTGCTCCTTTTGTTGCTCGAGCTATTTCCGATGGAGTCGCCACCGGATTTACAGAATACGACGGAGGAGCACTTCGTATTAATGCGGAGCAAATTGGCGGAGGCGAAACAGGAACGCATGTAGAAGAATTGCAACGTATTCTTACAGAGCTCGATTTTTTTTCCGGAGAGATCAACGGAATTTTCACCGAAGAGCTCAGGAATGCAGTACTTCAGTATCAGCTCAGCAGGGGAATTTTGCAAACACCAAATAATCCTAGTGCCGGAGTGGTGGGACCGGCGACTATTGCTACGATTAATGGAGAGCTCGGAGCACGAAATGTGGGTATGAAAACAAAAACGGTCTTTCGTCCAAATGCTCCAGTAACTCATGCAGAAGTAGCAAAATTCGCCTCTGTCATTCTTGGATTTAAGGAATAGGAGTTTTAGAGGAAAAATATTTGCGGAAAACCGCAGATTCTGAAAAAATGTCGCTCGCCTTTCTTTCTTCTTTGGAATGGCTGTTCTTAGAATAAATCCAACGCGCGTTAATCTTCTCTCGCTACGGAAACGAGTAAAAACCGCACAACGTGGTCATAAGTTGCTCAAAGACAAGCGAGATGGACTCATGAAGCAGTTTATGAATCTTATTCGAGAAACAAAACAACTCCGTGAGGAGGTAGAAATAGAAATTGGCGAGGTGTTTTTGCTCTTTCTCAAGGCAGGCTCTGTTATGAGTCCAGAAGCAATAGAAACGGCACTTCTCGCGAGTACGGCGAGTATCGATCTCCTCGTGGAGACGAAAAATGTAATGAGTGTTCGTATTCCTCAGTTTGAGGCAAAAACGGAGGGGAAAGCGATTGGTTTTACTTCCGTGGGAACATCCAGCGCGCTTGAAATGGCACTTAAGAAATTGCAAGACATTTTCCCTCGTCTTTTGCGTTTAGCAGAGCTTGAAAAAGCGACAGAAGCGCTTGCTCAGGAAATCGAAAAAACAAGGCGTCGAGTTAATACATTGGAATATCGCATGATTCCAGATCTAAAGGACACCGTGCGTTTTATCACCATGAAAATTGAAGAATCTGCGCGCGACACACTTGTCTCGGTTATGCGCATCAAAGCAATGATTCAAGCAAAAGAAGAAGGAAGATAAGTCTATTTAAAAGCTATTTCGTTGTACTGCTATCACCTTTTTCATATCCCTCTTCTTCAATTTTTTGTGCTAGATGTATATCGCCTGTTTTTTGAATGTGCCCGTTGTCAAAGAGATGAACAAAATCTGGGGAAATGTATTGGAGGATTCGAGGGTAATGAGTAATGAGAATAATCCCCATATTCATCTCATTCTTAAGAATATTTACTCGATCACATACAACACGAAGTGCATCCACATCAAGTCCAGAATCGAGTTCATCAAGAATAACAAGCTTTGGGCGGAGAATTTCCATTTGAAGAATCTCCGATTTCTTTTTCTCTCCTCCCGAAAATCCATCGTTTACACTTCGCCCTAAAAACGTCTCCGGCAATCGTACGTTTGGAAGCTTTTCAGAAATATCTTTTCGAAATCGAATCGGAGAAATCTCTTTGCGAAGAACCTTGTCCTTTCGTGCTTCTGCGAGTGTTTTTTTCGCATTTCGGAGTACTTTTGTTTGATGAATGGTATGGAGAAATTGCTGATATGGCACTCCCGAAATTTCACGAGGTTGTTGAAAAAGGAGGAATATTCCTCGTTCACTCCGTTCTTCTGGAGAAAGCGGAAGAATGTCTTCGCCAAAAAATTGAATAGATCCTTGAGAGATAGTATAGGACGGGTGTCCTAATAGCACCTTGGCAAGAGTGGATTTTCCAGAACCATTTGGCCCCATAATTGCATGGACTTCTCCTTGCTGAACGGTGAGGGAGAGGTGCGAAAGAATTTCTTTCTCTTCAAGTTTTACCTGAAGGTTTTGTATTTCAAGCATAAACAAGGAATCTACAAAAATAATAACACAACAAGGGTAGCAGATTTAGAAGATTGTTTCACAAAGCAATTTTTTGGTGCGTACTCAAAAACTGCTCCAAAAACTGCTTTAGTGCTTGCATTGCCTTGCCACGATGACTCACTGCATTTTTTTCTTCTGGCGACATGGTGGCATATACCTTGGTTTTTCCCTCAGGAATAAAGAGGGCAGAGACAGGGATGCCTTTTGGAGGCAAACATTGTGGCGAATGCGCAAGTATTCCTTTGGTTTCTCCTGTAAAAACAGAGCGAATATTTCCTTCTGCCACAAAAACAGCAGTACAAAAAAAGGTTGCTGATCGATCATTCTCTCCTTCCATGCGTTTTAAAAAGTGTTCCATCCATTCCGCATCACTTGCTTGCTCACCAGCACCCCAACGACGAGTTTGAACACCAAGTTCTCCCGAAAGAGCAGAAACTTCAAGTCCCGAATCTTCTGCGATAACCGGAAATCCAGTTTTCTGAAAAAAGAAATCCGCTTTTTGAAAGGCATTTTCTTCATAGGTTGTTCCTGTTTCTTCTACATTATTTGTAAATCCTAAATCAGCAAGCGTTATAAACTCTGCGGGAAGATCTCCGATGACTTCCCGCATTTCTCGTACTTTTCCAGAATTGCCAGTGGCAATAAGAATGCGCTTCATTTCTCTGATGATTCTTTCTTCTTTTGTATCCCAAGAAATCGATCAAAAAGTGCTTCTACTCGTAAACGGTGTTCTGCACGCTTCCAGAGCTCTGAATTTTTTGTGATATTGTGGTCATGATTGTGATGCGTGTGAGGAGGAAGTTCCTCATGAAATAATTCGTGTGCGAAGTGCTGAATATTTTTTTCTGGTATGGATATTTCTGAAAGATCCAAAAGATACCCAATAATAAGACGTTCCCGAGAGCGTTTTTCTGCCTCTGGCCAATTCTCTTTTTCAAAATCTTCTTCCGTTTTCTTCATGTTCGCGAGGTGTTGTTCCCACGTAAATCCCATTTGTTGCACTCGATCCTTGAGAAACTCTTTCATATTTGTCATTTCTTCCTGCACAAAAATATCAGGAAGATCCATAGTTGCCTTTTTATTCCAGATTTCAAGAAGCTCATTTTCTCGCCGACTTCGCTCTTCATTTTCTGCTTTCTCGAGGAGGATTTTTTCAATTTCCAAACGCATACTTTCGGCGCTTGCTGTTTCGCCAAATATTTTTTGTGCGAACGCATCATCCACCATTGGAAGAACTTGCTCGTATACCCCTACCATATTGATGTCAAATACAACTGGCTTTCCGGAAAGATGTTGCGCTCCGTAGTCTTTTGGGAAGGTCATTGTAAAGGTTTTTTCTTCTCCTGTTTTCATTCCTATAAGTTCTTTTTCGAAATCCGAAAGGAGTTGTCCTTTTCCAAGAACAACCGGATGCATTTTGCTTTCCGTGCCTTCAAGAGGAACACCATCTGGTGTTTTTCCGAAAAAACTAATCTCCACAAAGTCACCATCTTTCGCAGGTCGATCGACTGGTTTTCGCTCGATAAAACGCTCCCGAAGTTCATCAATAACCTTCTCCTTTTCTTTTTCTGAAACAACTATTTTCTTTTTGGGGACAGAGACATCTTCCCATTTTTCAAGAGTGATTTCTGGGAAAGAGGTGATGATTGCCGTAAAACGAAAAGGGTTGAGCGATTCCACCGAAACTTCTGGCAAAATAAGAGGAGTGATCTTTTCCTCTATCATTGCCTTTGTGAGAAGATCGGGAATTGCTCTTTCTGCCATTTCTGAAAGGATCATTGCTTCTCCGTAGTGTTCCACAAGAATTTTTTCAGGAATATGTCCTTTTCGAAACCCCGGAATATTTGCTTTCGCAGAAAGGGCGGCAAGAGAGCCTTGACGATATTTTCCCAAAACATCGTTTTCAATTTCGACGGTAAGTTGCACCTGAGACTTTGGCAACTTCTTTTTTTCTCTTTTCATGGGGTCAACAAAAATATGCCAAGAGATTGTGTCACAAAAAGTCCTTGGGGAGCAAATGGGCTACTGAAACCGAACTGAGATTCGACCCGAAATACGAGGGGAAGCATTTTTTCGGAAAGCTTTTAGATAGAAACGCCATTCTCCGCATTTTTCTGGAGAAAAGGTGGCTGTAAAAATGCCAGTTGCTGTTAATTCCGAAAAATTTGCGATTCTCTTTTTCTCACCATTTCCCTCTCCCCAGAGCTCCAAATGATCGAAGTCGTTTCGAAGTTCTGTGTCTGTTCCGGCTTCTAGGCGAATACTTTCTCCACAGGAAACAATGCTTCCATTCTGAGGGGTTCGTATTTTAAATGTTTCCGAGGTTTCGGTTTTGCGAATGCGAAAAGGAGCGGATGATTCCATTTGATTCCCAGAATAATCGGTTGCTACTACGAGAAGTACGTATTCTGCATCCGTATTGGGACTTTCCCACTCCCACTCAAATGGGGCAAAAAGGTCAGCACCAATTCGCTCGTTATTCACAAAGAATTCTACTTTTTGTACTGCGCCAAAGATATCTACTGCGTCTGCCGAAAAGAGGAGCGATGTTCCTCCCGAAAAGCTTTCGTTTGGATGTGGGACGGTAATAGAAACATCCGGAGGAGAAGTGTCTTTTTTTGGCGAAACAGTAATTTCGGCACTTCCAGAATAGAGGAGTGTGTCTTGCACTTCAACGCGCAACCGAATTTTATCTGAGGCACTTCTAGCTATAGGAATAACATATTGTTCTTCAGGAGCATCAAATGATTTCAAAAGTCGGTCATCCACAAAAAATCGAACCGAATGAAATCCGTTTGGAATATTCGCATCTATAGAAATTGCCATGCGAGGAGCAGAGACATTGCCCCCCTCGGTTGGATTGACAAAAGAAACACGAGGCGCATTTTCACGTGTTTTTTGTGTATGAACATCATCCTGTTCTGTGGGAATGGTCGCCGAAATATCTTCTCCAATACCAAGCTCTGTCAAAAATGTTTCCCTGTTTTTTGTTAGCCACTCTTGTACAGGATTCTCCCATTCAGGTCGATCGGGATAGTAGGAATGAAGATTGGGAACTGCGCGCTTCTCAATGGCGTCTTTTGGTGTAAACGTGCTGGGAAGTTTTCCACTGATAGAGTCGACTTCTACAAAAGAGAGTGAAGTATCTTCTGTCGATGGAATATTCGCCGTGGCAAATGTTTCTTGAATTAAAAGTGACTTAGGAAAACCTTCAGACGGAAGGAGTCCTGAAAGTTTGGAGACGAGAACAGAGGTAATGCCCTGAGGAAGTGGAGGACGATTTGAGGGGATACCCTGAAATGCTTCTGTCATGAAAGAGTACCAAATAGGGGCGGCAATTTCAAACCCACTTGCACGACTACCAAGCACTTCTCCTGTACTATTTCCTGTCCATACCGCTGTGATGAGATCTGGGGTTCCGCCAATAGTCCAACAATCCGCTGGAAAGGCAACATCTTTTACTTTTTTGTCGGCAGTGCCTGTTTTCACAATATTCCATCTTCCTGGAAGTTGGAGTCGACTATTCCATCCTGGTCCTCGAGCATTGGGATCAGAGAGCATGTCCGCCACAAGATATGATACAGCAGGATTAAGTACGGGCTCTTCTTCTTGTGGAACTTCGTGTTTTGCAGAAAAGAGAATGTTTCCAGATCGATCTTCCACGCGCAAAATTCCCACCGGTTCCCGCAGATATCCGCCATTCACAAAAGCGGAATAAGCAACCGCCATATCGAGTGGTCGTGCCTCTGCTCCTCCAAGTGCAATGGCGGCACCATAAAAATCTGGTTCCTGATCAAAATGAATGCCAAGATTCGTTGCCATTTCATAGACCTTTTCGGGACCGGCGATGATAGTTGCTTTTATCGCAGGAATATTAAGAGAATTTCCGAGAGCTTTTCGGACAGAAACAGGACCTCGAAATGTTCCATCAAAGTTTTTTGGCTTCCATCCATTTCCAAAATCTGTTTCTACATCAAAAAGAATACTTGCTGGAGAAAGCTTTCCGGCAAGAAACGCCGCCGCATAATCGATTGGTTTAAAACTACTTCCTGGTAAACGTTTTTTGAGAATAACATTTACATTCCCGTCAATTTCTTTGTCCCAATAATCGGCAGAGCCAACGAGTGCTCGTATTTCCCCTGTTTGAGGATCCATGGCAACAAGTGCCGCATTTTTCGCTTTGTATTGTTCTGTGTTTTTTTGACGGCTTTTTTGAATCGCTTCTTCTGCTTTTTCTTGCATTCCAACATCAAGTGTTGTGATTACTCGTAATCCACCACGTTGAATGAGGTCTGGCCCATATTTTTCTTCAAGCTGTTGGCGGATCCACATAACAAAATGAGGAGCAGTAATTGCCTCACGATATTCGGAAAAAGTTATGATTTTGAGCTCTTCTTGTGCTTGTTCGTATTTAGCATCAGAGAGGTAGCCAAGAGAGTGCATTCGCTTTATCACCCAATCGGATCTCCCCTCAAAATATGCTGTCTTCCCATTTGCCAGAGGAATCTCCCTTCCAACAAGTCCTGCCCTCCATGAATCGGCAGAAAATGCATTCACATCGTCAAAGGTTTCGAGATTATTTTTCTGAATGATTTCGGGGTCGAGGAGAACATGAGAAAAAGCTTGTTCTCCATATGGAGAAAGTCGAGTTGGCTCTTTTGGGAGTGATGCTAATATTGCCGCTTGTGCTGGAGAAAGCTCGGAGGCAGAAATGGAAAAATATGCCTGACTTGCAGTTTCGACTCCATGAAAAGCCGAGCCAAAAGAGATGCCGTTTAGATAGAGTCCAAGAATCTCCTCTTTGCTGTACTGGTGTTCTATTTTGTAGGCGAGCACAATTTCACGCAATTTTCGTACAATCGTTCGCTCGGGGGTTAAGAAGAAATTTTTGATAACTTGCTGTGTAATTGTACTTCCTCCTCGCTGAGGACACATACCACCAAGATTTCCAAAAATTTCATGACAAAACGCCATGGAAATTCCCCCAAAATCAAATCCATCATGAGTAAAAAACGCATCGTCTTCTGCAGAGAGAATAGCGTTTATCATGTTCTGGTTAATATTCTGTATGGGAAGAATGCGACGATTTTGATCTCCGTGGATTGCGTAGAGCTGAACTTTCCCTTCTCTATCGTAGATAACGGTTGATTCGGAAAAAAGAAGTGCTTCTGGATTTGAAACATCGGGGAGATCCTTTAAGACTACAAAAAGGAGAACGGAAAGCCCAATGAGCCCGAGGGAAAAAAAGAGGAGAAAAAGTGAGGAGACAATTTTCCAAAAAGAACGAGGAGGTTTTTGTTTTTTCTGGTGAGCGAGCGACGCAAAAGAAAATTTTTGAATCGTTTCGTGTGCATTGCGCCGAAGAGATTTTTTTTGAAACGGATTTTTCACGCCAATACGAAAACAAAAGTATTGTGTCTCTTTTTCATAGGAATGTCGATATTCCTCTTTTTGTACTAGAAGGATGAGCTATCGTTTTCATCAGAGTTTTGTGGTAGATCCCCTTGTTGACGTAGTTCTTCCAAGATGCTTTCTTCCTTTCGTGAGCGAAGTTCCTCAATGACTTCTGGAGGGACGGTGTGCGAACGAATGAGATCAATAACGGCACCGATATCCGATCGCTTTGCAATCTCTAACATAACTGCTGTTGAGAGATTTGTGTTCTGTGCGAGTTTTTTCTGTACTTCTGTATTTTCATCTTCCACAAAGCTCAGGAGTACTTCTTCGGAAACGGATGGATTTTTTGCAACAACCCAGCGAATTTCCGGCAAGAGATCGATGGAAAGTTTGGCGGCAATGGAAGGCAGAATATTGCGATTTGCCCCCAAGTATTGACGAACGAGCCACGAATCATCTTCCGCCAATTTTGGCTGCAGATCTTCTGGAAGATTTGGATTTTTTGCCGCATCACTGCGTACTCCTTCGTTTTGATGATGGGCAAAATACCGCAGAAGATTTTCATCTTTTGTATCTTTCGCCATACGCGTTAGCTCTTGTATACTTTTTCCTTCAAGCTCGGCAAAAACACTTTCATCAGGACCTTGGGGGAGTATATTGCATCCTCCCAAAAAAAATATTGCCAGAAAGGAGAAAAAAGCACGTTTCATATTTTAAAAACAAAAGTCGGCGCTCATTATTGCTCATTGTTGTGTCTCAAGCAAGAAGCTGCGCGCATCCACAATATAGTAATATTCTAGTGGGAGTTTTTCGTGTATGCATCCATCTCTTTTAAAAATATTCCTCAGGAACATTTTGCGTGAAACAAGAAGAAGGATTACTCTTTTTTCCGCTCCTTAGATAGGGCACTTCTCTTTTCTCTTCTTCAGGCATTATGTCTCAAAAACAAATCGTATTTGACCCAAATGCGGAATCAACAGCAAAACGAATCAATCTTCGTCGGGTTATTAATGGAGAAGATGATGGGCTCATGCAGGTTTCTCCGTTGAAGCATCCTTGGGCGCAAGAGGTTTTTAAAACCATGCAGATGAACAACTGGATGCCAGAAGAAGTTCCCATGGGAGAAGATGTTCAACAGTGGCGCCAAGACGGATTTCTTACTGAAAATGAGCGGCGTGTGTACAAGCGTGCGTTAGCCTTTGTGTCGAATCTCGATGGTATTCAGACGGAAAATCTCACAACAAATGTGGTGCGACAAATAACTTCTCCAGAAGTAAAGCTCGCTTTGGTGCGACAGGCGTATGAAGAAGCACTTCATGTGCATAGCTACGCCACCATGGTTGAAGCACTTGGGTTTGATCCTGATGAAATTTATGGCATGTATAAAAAAGATTTGGAGCTCTACGAGAAGAACAGGTACGTTCTCAGTTCCTTTGCAAAAATTTCAGAAAACAATTTTCATACGGGAACGCCTGAGACTGATGCTGATTTTTTGGAATCGTGCATGGCGAATATTGTTCTTGAGGGAATTTATTTCTACTCCGCTTTTCTCGTATTTTATGTGCTTCGTCGAAATCAAAAAATGCCAGGTTCAGCTCAGATGATTCAGTTTATCAATCGAGATGAAGACATGCATCTTCGCCTTTTTACGCATATTTTTAATACTATTCGTGAAGAACAGCCAGAAATTTGGACAAAAGAAATGCAGGATCGATGCACCAAAATTGTCTTAGGAGCGTATGAGCACGAACTCGATTGGGGGAAATCGTGTATTCATGAGGGTATTTTGGGTCTCACTCCAGAAAATCTTGAACAATATCTCCAATTTGTTGCAGATATGCGCTTACGACAGACGGGTCTTCCCAAACAGTTTCATGCGGAAAATCCATTTCCATGGATTGATGAGATTACGCAAAACTCTATGATTGAGACGAATTTTTTCGAAGGAACTGTTCGTGAGTACAGCACTGGAGCACTCGAATGGTAGTATTTACTGCTTCTCAAAATTCACCACGGGTGGTAAATTCATTCCAACCGGAGTAAGCTTTTTCACTTTTGGATCATACTCAATAACAAGAGCAGCTTCTGCTTTTTGGTTTGCCACGTCATCTCCGCCTGTGGAGCAAATGTTGGCAGGAGTAATTCCTCCCCCAAGATCAGTAGAAATATCAGAACAATCAATGTTGTACTTTTCACCGGTAATACCAGGAGGACACCACTTTGTGCCTGCCGCACAACGTCCTTCTCCGGTTGTTGTTTTTCCCACAAAGAGTGGTACACAATCGGAAGGAAGTGGAGATTTTGTCTCTTCGTAGGCATCTTCGCATGATGGATTGTAGCATTGATCATCTGTACAGATACATCCACTCGTTTCCCTGTCTTCTTCGGGAATACTATCACAATCTTTATCATTCGTAATACCGTCGCCATCGGCATCGGTAAAGACATTGAGGAGTCGGTATTGACGGAGATAGGAGAGGTCAAACCGTTGTGCCGCTTTTTTCTGATCGGTTGTTGTTCCACAGCCTTCAATCGTGGGAGGGCTACCACAGTCTCTTGGAAGCAAAACTTCTGATGGTAATTCAACATCTCCCCCCTGAACACCAAGAGTTCCTGTGATATTTTGAGAAGCAAAACTTCCTTTTACATAGAGCTGGTTTGAAAAATCAACGCGATCCGCCTCACTCGTAAATCCATCAATAATCTCATCCTCTTGAATAATACCGTCTCCGTCGGTTGAATCTACGTTTCCGTCATTATTATTGTCATTTGAAGACATTACAGATCCATCCGCATAGAAAACTCCTTCAATATGGGTGACATCTGGATGAATAAAGATGTTTCCTTCTTTTCCACATCGACCTCCTTTTGGACTTTTGTAACAATCCGCTCGAGCTTCTTGTGAAGAGAGGACGATAAAACCGATATTCGAGGAGGACGAGGTGTAAATATTGTTTCGAATGTAGAGATTCCCGCCGTAGACAATAACAGTGATGGTATACGGTTGTTCTCCTGCAGAAGCAGGGAGAATGTGAAAACTGTCACCTTCTCCAAAGTCTTGAAGTGGATCCCACTTCCCTATGCCGGTTCCCACGGGTTTTCCAAGGATGACAGAAAGGTTTGTATTTTGGTTTGTGGTGTCGTTGTTCACAAACCAAATAACTTTTCCATCTTGAAGTGATCTGTTATTCTCGCTATTTCTTAGAAAATCAAGATCGTCCCAGCCTTCAATAGTCTCCTTTTGAGTGTCAATAGTTCCATTGTTTGGCTCAGGCGTCAAATTTCCTGTAATTTCTCGATAGTTTTCGTAGAGAATCTTGCGGATATCTCGACGTTCATAAATTTGTCCTACGACAGAAAATTCTGAAAAAGCAGACGATTCCCCTACAATACCGGATTCGTTGATCTGATCTCCGTGAACCGAGCCAGAAACGGAAACCCGCAATCCCCCTGGCGCTGTGAGGCGTTGAGATTCAATAAGTGGGTATTTCACCACTTTTTCTCCTGTGTTCCAGGCAAAATACTGGAGAAACTCGGTTTGTTCCCCTTCTATTTCTTCGCTAGTATCGGGGGTTGCTATAAGGGAAAAAGAAAATTCAGCACCAGCATCTATGGAGGGAAACTTTCGATCGGTAATGGTGTAGTTGAGCGATTGTCCCACGATTTCTGTTACTTTCTCTCCAAGTTTTTTGAGGAGTGTGTTCTGAAAGAGGGAGAGCATTCCGGGAAGATACGAAGTCGAAATACTGGAAACTTCTTGATAATAATCGTTTCGAAGAGTTTGTGTTTCTGGATTGTCCCAGAGAAGATGGGTATCTCGAAATACTGTTCCTGCTGGCAGTCCACTGAGTTTGGTGCGTAGTGCCCCTGCCCAGTCAAAAGCATCTATGTCTACGATGTTACTATTATTTTGGAATTTGAGGAGAAGCTCATTTTCGACATTCTCAAGGTTCGCAAAGTCTGCAAAATTTAGCGTGGTCGATTCAAAAATAGGACGATACGAAAAGGTTTGATTTGTAAATACCTCTGGAGACCAATCGTCTGTTTGCCCAACAGAAAGTGGCTCAGTGCTTGGAAGCTTTTGCTCAACAGAAACTTCTATGCGACTCAATTCAATGGTGTTGCTTTTGCCGGTTGGGGCAACAGAAGAGAATTCTGTGATGATGGTGGGGGCGGCAGCATCGGTATTTTGCAAATAGAATATCGCAGGGGTATTTGAAGAACCGTCAAATATTGGTGCGCCTGCTTCTTGCTGAGGGGTACTAAAAGTGACCGCATTACGAATCGGTGAAGTGGTTGGTTCTATTTGGTCAATCTTGATTGTATCGTGGAAGACAGAACGAAGTTTTACGGTTTTGATGACATCTTTTTCACTATCTTGATATTTGTATTCCTTTATTACAGGATTTCCAAAGGCATCGTATGGTGTTAGGATTACTTTTGTTGTGTCATCTCCGTCCGCAACAAGAGAGAGATTTTCTGAAAGGAGTCCATTGGAGTCAAACTTTGCAATGGCGATAGTGTCTCCGTGGGTTAAATCAGGAACTCCAGCAACTACCTGAAAGATCCACTCATTCTCAAAATTATGGGTATTTTCGCTATTTTCATCAGTCGGAAGTTCAAGATTGTTCCCATTACTATCTCCTATGACTCCCGAAATCCGATAGATTCCGGGGGTTGTGTTGCTCCCATGTACTCCATCTGAAATCGTGATCCACAGCTTTCCATCGGTATTTCCATCAGGATTTTCGCACCCAATAGAAAAATCCGTTACATCAAGTGCATAGTCCCAAGTTTCACTATCTTCTATTGTTCCATTTGAATTGTTATCGGTAGGATTCGGCAACATTCGATGAACAGCAATATTTGTTCCTCCTACACCATTCACACACGCCAAATTTCCTGCTCCTGTTACTCCGCTTTTTTCGGCAATAGGATAGCTCAAATCATCTGAGGTTGCCCCAAAGACGTAAAATTTATTGTCCTCAATGGGCTGTGGTCCTTCGGTGGTACATGCCCATTCTGTAATTGGAAAGACATCTTTCGCATCCTCTTCGGTTCCACCGTGCGCAAAAATTTCTTCCCATCCGTAGGCAATCCACCCAAGATCTGGCGACCAAGCGCGTCCCAAAAAGTGTCCTCCTTTATCGGCATCACACGAGATATCGGCGTCAATATCTGAATGATCTCCTTGATTTCCTCCAAAGTCGTCAAGATAGCTCTGTTCGTCAAAATATATATATTTTCCAGAGCTTTCGATGAGTGCTTTTCCCGAAAGCTGTCCATCTTCATTGATAACTCCATAATTGTTTGTGTCGCATTCGTTGTTAATGCCGAGAAATCCGGTATTATCTAAATTACAATGAAAGCGAATCCATCCAACTGTGTCGTTCCAAGCAAATCCTCGGAGATCATCCTGAAAAACAATAACACCGCCACTCGCCGGATTCATGTCAATCCATCCAACTGTGTCGTTCCAAGCAAATCGATTATTCGTAGAAATACTGTCAGGGGCAAAAAGTCGTTCTGGGGTAATGAGGGCAATATTCGCTGTTCCAATATTTCCAAGACGATCAAGAGCGCCTAAGATGGTGAGCGTTTTGTCAGCCGACTGAACGCAATCTCCGTCGGAATCACAAACTTCTATATGATAGGTGTATATTCCTGGAACAAGCGGACTGAGAGTATATTCCTGATACCCATTAAGGTGTTCGTAGCTGATCTGTTGGATAATGGTGGCGCCATCAAGAATAGTTGCTGTTGTGGTAACGCGTGCTCCATCTGGATCTTCTGCTCGCCAAGAAATTGTGGGGGCAGTATCAATAGTGTCTCCTCCATCTGGAATAACAAAATTGTTGTTATCGAGCATTTGAAAGTAATCTATTATTGGGTTCGCGTTACTAATAACAAATGTCTCTACCGGAGAAATATCTTGTAGTCCAAGAGAATCTTCTCCTACTATTCGCCACGAAAGTGTTCCTGACGGAAGATTAGAAGGGGGTGTGTACACATATTTCACCGTATTTTGTGCTTGTATGAAATATCCAGAAAAATTTGATGATTGAGGAAGAATGGTGCTGAAATTGTCATCAGAAATTTCTATTCGGTAGCGAATAGAATCACCACTATTTTCGGTAATGGTGAACACAAAAGGAGGTCTTCTGTTGTTAACCGTATAATCATCTCCATCGATATTTTGAAGTCCCGCAGTTACGGTTTCTCCTCCAATAGGATAAATAAGTTCACTTGAAGGGGCATCATTCGGAATGGTGAAATACCATGGCGCACTAATGCCAGAAGAAAGGTTAAGATCATCAACGACTTCCACTGACCAACGGTAATCCCCAGGAAGAAGGGCATCGGTAAAAGTGTGGTCGTAGTTGGAACCGACATCAATATCCGCTGTGTTATGAAGAAAAGGGCTTCCCGGTGCTGGAGACCAGCTTCCGTCTGAAGCCTTTTGCTGAAGATACAAAGCATATCGAACCCGTATTCCTTCTGTTTTATCGAGATCGGCATCTTCATCATTCGGGCGAAAGGTAAGGGTTGGTGTTCTCGTAACAAGTGGAGAAAGACCATCGGGGTCGCTTGATGGGCTGATCAAAGTAACTGTTGGCGCATGGTTTACCGGAATGCGCCAGCTTGTTTGTGCCCAACTTGTTGTTTGTTGTGTCGGAAGCGTTTCGGTTGGCTGTAATACTGCTCCTGGATTGAGCTCCATGTAATTTCCAAAAGAGAGACTCCCAAAGTTTTCAGAATATGCGGTGCCATGAAAATATCCCTCTTCGTCGATATACACCCCACCTTGATCATCAATGGGACCGAAAGAAATCCATCCAAAGTTTGGATTCCAAGCATTTCCAGAGAGATTTGCCCTCTGATCGCTTACTACCTCAACAGTGATGCCTCCCCCAGAATAGGGGGCTTGTAGGTCAATCCATCCACAACATTCTGACCAAATCATTCCTGTTACACGCGTATCACTCACATTCACCCCTCCTCCATCGGAATTAAAATCTATTAAATTCCCCCATGGATCTTCTCCGTAGCGATGGGTGCCAAAATTTTCTCCCGCCATGAGACGAGTATCCACCTCGAGATTTCCAGAAATATCTCCATCTGATGTTCCGAGAATTGTAAAAACAATGGTTCCTGTTCCGTATTTATCGGAAACCGGCTCAATATCAAGTGAAAGCACTCCTCCGCTTGCGGTAAAATCATAACTGCTCAGTACGGTAATAGGAGCATCTCCGTAAGAAAGCGTTATTGCGCTATCACCATGAACAATAACTTCGTCTACCTCTCCACCAGTTGGTATAATGAGGGATGCTTGTACTTCAAAAGATCCAGAAATAGTGGTTGGACCAGAAAGATCAATCGTATCAGAGGTGGTTGTTTTTTGGTTTGTTCCGTAAAAAATACCTTCGTCTAGAGGAAAAGTGAATGCGCTCGCAGAATGGACAACAGGAAAGCAGAAAAAAAGAGATAGAGCTATTCCAACTTTTTTTCCTATTCGCCAAAAAACACGAATCACGGCTAAATATTTTTTAAACACGCCGCTTATGATTTTTTCCCTTTCTGTAGAAGAAAAGAGTGTTTTTGTGTGTTTGTTTCTCTGCACGCCAAGAGACAAAAAGAGGACAATAATCTTGCTATTGTATCTCTTTTTTTGTTTTTTCTCAAGTTTCAAGTGTTCCTTGCTAGAGCATGAAAAACTTGCATTCCTCTGTCTTCTTGGTAAAATGCTCGCCGTTCTATGACCGTTTCGGACGAACAAAAATCCTCCCCGCACGTTCACAAGTTCTCTATGTGAAAGGCAGGGTAGCCCTCCGAAACTGCGATCACAAGGATTTTTATTTCTTCATATTTTTCATGAGTACATCAGAAAAACTTATCCGCGAGCTTGCGGAGAACGCTTGTCACTTTGGACACAAAACGAGTCGTTGGAATCCAAAAGTGGAGTCCTTTTTGTGGGGGAAAAAGGGTGGAGTGCATATTTTTGATCTTCAAAAAACGGCAGAGGGGCTTGAGCGTATTCTCAGGATAGTTGCAGAAATGGTGCGCGACAAAAAAACTATCCTCTTTGTTTCAACAAAACCTCAGACAAAATCCATTCTTCAGGAAATGAATCAAGGAGCTGGTGTACCAGTTGTTCTTGAGAAATGGGTTGGTGGACTTTTGACAAATTTTGAAACAGTAAAAGGTCGAATTCGTCGTCTCAAAGATATTCGAGAAATGATTGAGACAGGAGAAATTGAAAAGTTTCCAAAAAAAGAACAATCTCAAATTCGAAAAGAAGGCGAAAAATTAGAAATCGCCTTTGGAGGAATTGTAAATCTCTATCGTCTTCCCGATGCCCTGTTTATTATTGATGGTGCACGAGATGTTATTGCCATTCGGGAGGCAAATCACTTGGATATTCCCGTCTATGGAATTCTCGATAGCAATGTCGATCCACAAGGATACACCGATTTTATTCCCGCAAACGATGATGCGGTAACGTCTCTCAGTTTTTTGCTCGGGAAGGTGTATGAAATTTTGAAATCCGAAAAATCATCATGAATGAGGCAGAAAAACGCTTCCAAGATGACAATGGCATGACCTCCCAGGCGGCATGGGAATGCGTTCTGAATTGGTCAAAAGAAAAAAATTTTTCCGCCGCAAAAGAGGGGTGTCATGTTCTTCTTCAGTTTTTTCCAGAGCGATCAGAAGTGAAACACTTTCTCGATCGTCTCGAAAAGGAGGAGGCGGAAGTAATGGAAAAAACAGCTCCTTCAGAAGGTTTGAATGGACAGCAAAATGGTCACACAGAATCCAAAAAGAAAGGGTCGTTTTTTGAAAAAATTCAAACAATACTTCCCAAACAAGAATCACTTCCAGGTGTTGAGTATCCAACAGAAAATGAACGCCTTGCAGCAACAGTTTCGTACTTGTGGATACTTTTTGTTGTTCCTCTTTTTCTCTCTCGAGAATCACGTTTTGTTCAGTTTCATGCTTGGCAAGGAATGGTGCTTACCGTGGGTGTTCATCTTTTTCTTATTGTTTTTGGGGGGCTGTTTCACGCTATTGGAATTAGTATTCTCGCAAGTCTTCTTTATTTTTTGGTTTTTCTTGTGTATATCGTTGGTGGTGTTTCCGCTTATACGGGAAAATGGAATCATCTTCCGCTGATTTTTCCTCTCTCGGAACGTCTTCAAAAAATTTTTTCCGAATAATTTTCTTTTTTCTCTCAGAAATGACTGATATTTCCGCAAAGAGTGTAATGGAGCTTCGACAAAAAACAGGTGTTTCTATGATGGCATGTAAATCTGCTCTTCAGGAGGCAGAGGGAGATACAGAGAAGGCGATAGAAATTCTCCGAAAAAAAGGCGCAATGACAGCAGAAAAGAAATCAGGAAGGGTGACAGCGGAAGGAGCTATTGCTGTTTCTGGTCGTGCGCTTGCTTCTGTTCGCTGTGAAACTGACTTTGTTGCTCGTAGCGAAGGTTTTCGCAAATTTGTTCAAGAGCTTGCCGACAAGGCAAGTACCGATGGAGTGGAAAAAGCAAAAGAGCACTTTGAAGAGAAGAAGAACGAAATGATTGCAGTGGTAGGAGAAAATCTTTTGCTTGGTGATGTTGCTGTTATCCCAGAAGGAGACACTGTGGGAAGCTATATTCACTCGAATGCAAAAGTCGCCTCTGTTGTTGCGCTTACAGGAGGAACAGAAGAAGTGGCAAAAGATATTGCGATGCACGTTGTGGCGAATTCTCCAAAAGTGATAGAGCCAGCAGATATCGAAGACAAAGAGGTGGCAAAGGAGAAAGAAATTTGGAAAGAGCAACTTATACAAGAAGGGAAATCAGAAGAAATTATAGAAAAAATTCTCCTTGGAAAAGAGAAGAAATATCGAGAGGAACAGGCAATTCAGACTCAACCGTTTGTAAAAAACCCAGATGTACTCATAAAAGATTATGTTGCCTCTGAAAATGCTGTTATCGAATCATTTTCTCGCGCCGAGGTATAAGAAGCATGCTTTCTACAAAGGTTGCCATTTTCGGTCATGGAAATATTGGCGGAGGTGTTTCGCGCATTCTTCTTGCCGATCAAAAGCGAATAGAACAAGAGTACGGCGTGCATATAGAGCTTGTTGCCATTTGTACAAAAGATCCTGAGCCAGATCTCGATTTTGCCAAACAATATCACCATCTTTTTGTGGAAGCAGAGGATGTTTTTCAGAGAGAGGATATTTCCATTGTTTGTGAAACTATTGGAGGAGTTGGAGTGGCAAAAACTTTTGTGCAAAAAGCACTCGAATCGGGAAAACATGTGGTGACGGCAAATAAAAAACTCATTGCAGAACATTTTGAGGAACTTTCTGATACAGCACAGAAAAACAATGTTCACCTTCTCTTTGAAGCGGCGGTTGGCGGGGGGATTCCTCTTCTTTCTACAATCTCTCAGGGGCTTTCGGGAGATGTTATTCAGAAAATAGAAGGAATTATGAATGGAACAACCAATTTTATTCTCACTGACATGGGGAATTCTGGGGCAGATTTTCAAGAATCCCTTCAAAAAGCGCAAAAAAGTGGGTTTTCCGAAGCAGATCCGACGGATGATGTTGAGGGGTACGACACCACTTCAAAACTCTCTATTCTCATCGCAAAAGCCTTTGGAAGATACATTCCTCCGAAAGATATTCCTCGGCTTGGAATTTCTCGAGTTACCGCGGCAGATTTTCTGTATGCGGAAATTCTCAAGAAAAAAATAAAGCTCCTTGTTCATGCTGAGCAGAAGGAGGATGGGGTAATTGCAGAGGTGAGTCCCGTGCTTTTACCAGAGTCATCCTCCATTGCCCATGTTGATGGTGTGCTCAATGCTCTTCGTCTTACTGGAAAATATAATACTGCCGGAAATATGTTTGTTGGAGAAGGTGCAGGGCGATTCCCAACTGCCGCTGCACTTGTTTCGGATATGATTTCTATCGCTCGTGGCTCTCCCAATCCTTGCACAGAAGTCGCTTCGGGTTCTTGTCTTTCCCCATCAAAACGCGCTTACTATTTTCGGTTTTTGGTGAATGATCGCCCCGGACTTGTAGGAGAAATTGGGGTGATTTTTGGGAAATATGGTATCTCCATTGATGCTGTTCATCAGGCAGAAGGGCAATCGGGAGATATTCATTTTGTTATTACCACCTTTCCAGTAGAGTGGGATTTTTTGAAATCCGCAAGAAAAGAAATAGAAGCCTGCTCCTTTCATGTTGAGCCACCTTTTGTTCTGCCAATTTGGAAATAAAATCTACCCTCCAAACTGGTAGCGTTTTCGAATAGGTTCGGTGATTTTCCATGTGCACTTGAGTCCCTTAGGAAACATCACAAAATCTCCAACACCAAACGAAACAGACTCTCCTTCTTCGGGAGTCACGGTTGCGCTTCCTTCAAGAATAAAACAGGTTTCAGGCGTATCATATTTCCAATGAAACTCCGAGATTTCTTTTGACCACACTGACCAATCTTCAGATTTCTTTCGGTCTTCTTCGGTTGCCGGACGGACGAGAATGTTCATGATAAGAAAAAAAAGAAAAGCGCTGATCTTCTAAAGAATTCCAAAAGTTCCTCCGAGAAATGCGAGAAAAATGGCGATTGCCATACAGCCTTCCCATACGCGAAATCGATTATCAAGTGCAGAAAATACAAAAAATAATGTTGCAATTGCTAAAAAGGGGAGTCCGGTGAAGAGTGTTGTTTCTGAAACAGAGAGTGGGGCAATGAGTCCCGAAATTCCCAAAATACCAAGACTATTGGAGATATTTGATCCCAAAATATTCCCAATGGCGAGGGAAGGGTTTTTCTTTTTCATTGCCATAATTGAGACAAATATTTCAGGAAAACTGGTTCCTATCGCAAGGAGCACCATAGAGGCAACGTCTCGGGAAATTCCTAGTGCTGGACTAAGTTCAATCAGGCTTCCAATGGTGAGGTCGGAAGCAATAATAATGCCAGTACCGCTTACAACAAGAAAAGCCACCATTATCCATGGATCTTGTCCTTTCATTAATTTTTTTTCGCGTTTCTCTTCTTCACGAATATCATCTCTTTGGCTTTTATCGAGTACAGAGAAGGCAAGAAAAACTCCAAACATCAAAAGGAGAATAAAACCTTCTCCACGCGAAAGCACTCCATCGGACAAAAAGAAAATAGTCAGTGCAGTGCTTCCAAATAAAAAAGGAAGATCGTTATCTTGCAATTCTCGCTCCACTTTTATTACCCAAAAGAGGCTCGCAATGCCGGCTCCCAAAAGAATATTGGCGACATTTGATCCTACTACATTTCCGGTGACAATTTCGGTGAGATCATTTTTTGGGGTAGATTTGAGAACAGAAACGAGAGATGTTGCGAGTTCTGGAAGGCTGGTGCCAATTCCCACAATAGTAATTCCAATAATAAAATGAGGAATTCTTAAATAAAATCCAAGACGCTCCGCATATTCAATAAAATAATCTGCGCTCTTCACGAGCATAATGAGCGAAATGAGGAATACAAAAAATGAGGAAATTAAAAGAGTAGATTCTGGGAAGAGGGAGAAGAGAAACTCAGACACAGCAATGTTGAAAAAGGAACATTTTCTATTTTCTCGGAAAGAAGGAGTGTTTGCAAAGAAATGTGTTTTTTCGGGAAAATGTACCCATGAAAATGTTCTCGTTTTTTACTTCGGAAAAATCGGAATGGCACGAGCTCACTTCTGATCTCGGAAGAGTTCTCACAGAAGAACATTGGAATTCTGGAATACTCCTCATATTCTCACCACATACTACTGGCAGTATTTTGCTCAATGAAAATTGCGATCCAGATGTTCAGCGAGATTTCTTGCTCAAAATGAACGAAGTATTTGCAGATGATCCACGATTTCGTCATATCGAAGGAAATTCCGACGCACACATAAAAACATCACTCACCGGAGCTTCTGCTTGCATTCCCGTGGAAAATGGAAAGCTGATGCTCGGAACATGGCAAGGCGTCTTTTTTTGTGAATGGGATGGACCCAGAAATCGAAAGGTGTTTCTCCAATTTGTTGGTTCATAAAAATGAGATTCCTCCTTATTTCCGGCATTAATCATGTATCTAAAAATTTTTTCTTCTGGACTCAGAACATCAAAAAAGGCATTCCTCAAAAGTGAGTACGTTTTGCTAGAAGATTTTTATTTTCATTTTGAAAAAGAGAAAACAGAATCGCTCCAACAAAAAGGAGAAGATATTTTAAACGATGGAAAAGAAACAATTATTTTTGCCCATTTATTTGGTGGAATTCTCGCAAAGGCAGTGCTCGCTAACACTTCCAAAAAAATGTTCCTCTTTTGGCAAACATGGCTTCGCCACACCGGTGGTATTCCAGCGGCGGCAAAACACCTTGATGCTTCGGTACCTTTTCTTACGTTTGGTGGATACTTAGATGGCATTGTTCCTTTTTCAGACGCAAAAATTGACGAAGTATCTCATGAAAATCTTTGGAGTGAATTATATCGTTTATGAAAAATAAATGAGGATATTTAAATACATATCTTTTGTTTTTTCTGTACTCCGATTCTCTCTTCCGATACTCTGCCCTGTGCCTTTTTTTCTCCTTGAAAAAAACTATTCGTCGTTGGGTCGAAATTATTGGAGGAACCTTTCTTATTCTTTTGGGAATTGTTGGGCTCGTTCTTCCGTTTCTTCAGGGAATTCTCTTTATTGTTCTTGGCGTTACTCTTATTTCTCCTGCTCACGGAAAGCGTCTTCTCGCGTATGTAAAGAAAAAATGGCACGATTTTCGAGAAAAGATAAAAAAATGAAGAATATTCCAGAAAAATTCTCCGTCTCCTCATTACCTCCTTCGTCGGGGAGGAGCGGAATTCTTTTTGTGGTAGCTACCCCCATTGGAAATCGTGAAGATATTACGCTTCGAGCACTTCGCACTTTGCAAGAGGTAGATGTTATTGCGGCGGAAGATACACGTCATACCGGAAACCTTTTGAAGCATTTTGAAATTTCAAAACCCATTGTTTCATGTCATCAAAACAGTAATCCAGAGAAAATTCTTTACCTTCTTGCAGAAGGAAAAAGCGTAGCACTTGTCACTGATGCTGGAACACCAGGTATTTCCGATCCCGGAACAAAGTTTGTTTCTGCCACGGTTTCTGCGGGATTTTCCATTAGCTCCATTCCGGGCGCATCCGCATTTCTTACTGCGCTTTCTGCAAGTGGATTCCCCGCAAATACTTTTTCTTTTCTTGGTTATGCTCCGCAAAAAAAAGGTCGCGAAACTTTTTTTCGCTCCCTCAGAGAACAAAAAGAAACTGTTATTTTCTATGAATCCACTCATCGTATTCTCAAATGCTTGGAGTCTCTTGTAAAGGAAATTCCCAATCGGCAAATAGTCGTTGCACGAGAGCTCACCAAGCTCCATGAAGAATTTTTACGGGGAACTCCAGAAGATGCGCAAGAGGTGCTTAAACATTCTCCAGAAAAACAGAAGGGGGAATTTGTGGTACTCGTAGCACCAGATCGATTTCACCTTGAGATACGCGTTCCTAAGAAATAACTCCATTCGCTTTTGAGACACATATCCTTAGAGATTTTGCTTCCCATCATGAGGGGGTCATCAGGGAAGATAAATTGATTTCCTCATAAAAATATGAGAGAATAATCGGAATTTTTTGAAAGAAACACACAATGCGTTTTTTTGTCTTGGTAATATTTGGAATCCTTCTGTCTTTTTCAGAAACATACGCTGAAGAATCTTCGCCTCCTGAGGGGGGAGTAAAAAAACTTTTTCGCGTTACTGGCTATTATTCACCACTTCCCAATCAAGCAAAATATGTTCGAGGAAGTTATGAGGCAGACATTCGTCTTAACGGACGGGGAACAAACGGAGCTGATGGCACTGAGGTTTTTCCAGGAATGATTGCGGCGCCAAAAACGTATCCGTT
Organism: Candidatus Peregrinibacteria bacterium; assembly: GCA_016699755.1. NCBI lineage: Bacteria > Candidatus Peregrinibacteriota > Candidatus Peregrinibacteria bacterium. The sequence continues at coordinate 1,383,151 of CP065009.1, forward strand.
TGGCACAAAAATTTTTTTGCCAGGACTTGGACTCGGAACGGTTCATGATCGAGGTGGAGCCATTGTCTCTGCCGGAAATCGTGGACAATCATACGACAGAATTGATGTTTGGATGGGAAGTGGAGAAGACGGACTTTCTCGCGCACTTGCTTTTGGTGTTCGTGTTATGGAGGGAGTTCTTTATCCTTTGGGGTCAGCTCTTTCTGATACATTCTCATGGTATGCCATTCCTTCTGCGGATCTTTCGTTTCTTCCGGATGCCTCTTTTTCTCCTCAATCAATAAGCGCACCAGTGAGCATACAAACCCTTCAAAAATCACTTCGAGAACTTGGGTTATATTCTGGAGAAGAAAACGGCGTGTTTGATGAAAGAACAGAATCCGCTCTTGTTGATTTTCAACTTTCTTTTGGAGTTATCACCTCAGAAGAGGATTTTGGTGCTGGAAACTATGGACCAAAAACAAAAGAGATACTTTCGCATGTTTTGCAGAAGCAATATCAAGAGAAAATATCCGAGGTTTCCTATTTTACCGAATTTTTTCCAGCAGGACTGTCTACAGGGAGTTCTGGAGAATCTGTTGCACATCTTCAGGAGTTTTTGAAACGATCAGGTTTTTTAGAGTCGCAAGCGAGTGGTAAGTTTGATGAGCAAACAGAAATCGCTGTGAAAAACTTTCAGTTAGTGCACGGTGTTGTGCAAAATCCAGATGAGTGGGGAGCAGGGGTTTTTGGTTTTAAAACACAAGAAGCCCTTTTCCGTCTTCTTGCGGAGCGCAAAGAAAACACTTCGACAGAAAAGGATTTGGGAATAATTGCTACAAATTTTGGAACCCCAAAACCTTTAGAAGAAAAAAAGTCTTCTCCTCATAATGTAGAACCAAACACGAGAAAACCGGAGTTTCTTATTGCGGATTTTTCTCCCATTCCTTCAGTTCAGGAGTCAATGCCAAGAAATGTTGTTGCCGGTTCTGCTTCAAAAAGAGAACAGGTGGCATCGGCAGAGTTTTTACCACCTACAACAGCGCCTTAACCATCTCCCGTTCTTGTACCAATTCGTCTATGGAAGTACGAAAACGTCCTTCTCCAAACGGACTCATAGAAAGCCCTTCTACTACCTGTATTTCTCCGCCTGTGCTTTGAAGGGGAAAACTACACACTAATCCTTCGGGAACGCCATATTCTCCACGACTCAACACCCCCATGCTAAATGATTCTCCTTCTGGTGTAGGAGTTTCAATTCGTCGCACGGAATCGAGAATAGCGTTTGCGGCAGAGGCGGCGGAAGAGGCTCCGCGCGCTTCAATAATTTTTGCGCCACGTTGTTGAATAGTTGTGAGAAAATCATTTTCAAGCCACGAGCGGTTAGTAATAACATCTGGTGCGAGTTTTTCTAATATTCTTGCATTTTCAAAGTCGGGATACTGGGTGCTACTGTGGTTTCCCCAAATGGTCATGTTTTGAATTTCTGCTAGAGAAACATTTGCCTTGTGCGCAAGTTGGTGTTTTGCACGGTTTTCATCGAGTGCGGTCATGGCGAAAAAATGTCGTTCGGGAAGTTTTGGTGCATGCGCACGAGCGATGAGGCAGTTCGTATTGCATGGATTTCCCACAACAAGAACGCGAACATCTGGGCTTGCATTTTCCTGAATTGCTTTTCCTTGATCCACAAAAATTTTCCCATTGATTTCGAGCAAATCTTTTCGCTCCATTCCGGCTTTTCGGGGAACACTTCCTACGAGAATTGCCCAATCTGTGCCAGAAAATCCAATATTCACATCAGAAGTCGTCACCACTTCTTCAAGAAGAGGAAAGGCACAATCATCGAGCTCCATACGAACTCCTTCTAGCGCGGGAAGTGAGCGCTCCAATTCAATAAGTCGAAGGCGAACCGGAGTAGAAGAGCCAAAGAGTTCTCCGCTTGCAATACGAAAAATGAGGGCGTATCCAATTTGCCCTGCGGCTCCGGTAATACTTACGGTTTTAGTGGAATTCATGTGGAGAAGAAATATTAAAGACAAAGAGAGCGAGCTTCAGCAATACCAGAAACAATGCGTTCTAATATGTTTGGAATGTCAGGATCTTCCAAAAAGAGGGGAATACGAACATATCCAGCACTCTCTTCAGGAAGAGCAAGTGGTAAAAACCCTCCGTGATGCGGAATATGGAGTCCAAATTGTTCTTTTGCGATCTGGACGAATTGATCCCAATTATCCAGAGTAATGCCAGAAATTTTTCCTCCCCAAAAATGTCCACCTCGAATATTTCGCTGTTTCGATTCGGGAAGATATTTCTCCATAAGCTCATTGAATTGAGAAACACGTTCTCGCCCATCTGGAAGGACATTCTCTTGTATATGTCGCTCCCAATCGCCATTTTTAAGGAGTTGAAATGTCACCGCTTGTGTGGGAAGAACAGGACTCAGTCGCCAAGAACTTAAGAAGGAGAGAAAATCATCCGTATATCGTTCGGGAATAATAATTCCACCTGTGTGACTCGCCGCATTGATTGTTTTTGACCACGAAAAAGTCTGAAGAACATGATCTTCTACCGGAAGTGGGATAATTGGCTCAAAATAAGAAAGATCAAGGTACGCACCATCGCGAATCACGAGCCAATCATTCTCTTTTGCGATGGTAGAAATCGTCTGTATATTTTCCTCGGTGTGAAAAATTCCGCTCGGATTATCGTACCAAGGGATGGTATAGAACACGCCTTTTTGAGAAGTATTTTTTATTTTCTCTTCAGCTTCTTCTGTGTTTAGTCCCTCGTTTTTCATGGAAATACTTTGCGGAGAAAGCTCAAGTATTTTCGCAATAATGAGTGGTCGATCGTAGACTTCTTTTCCTGCGATATATGCGCCAATTTCTCCTCGTGTTTTGAGGAAAAGGAGAAAATGATTGAGTGCATCCATAGAACCATTACTGATGAATACTCGCTTTTTTTCTACGGAAAATTTTTCCGCTACTTTTTCTCGAAGTGGCTCATAGCCTGCAAAATGTCCGTATTGTAAAAATGCGCTTTCATCTTCTTTTGCGACAGTTTTATAGGCGCGCAAAATGGCGCTTGAGAACTTTCTCATAACAGAAATTGGCGGCAACCCACGGGCAAGAAGAATGGGCTTCATAGGGAGAGGAGAAAACAAATAATATTGTAACGGGCTTGGTTTTGGATATGCAATAATGACAGGTGTTTTTTGGTGTTTTGGTAGTGTCAACGAGAATGAAAAGTAAAATTTGAGATATTTTTTGATACTCCACAAATGTTTGTCTACTCCAAAAATTTAAAAACCATTTTCCATACTTTTCTTTGGGAATCACTGTGACCATGCTTTTGAGAACATCTTGTTCATCAAAATTTTATCTCCGATATCTATCAAAAATGTGTATGCAATCCTATCCTTCGGCGGATATTTTGGTGGTGGCAGAAAATAGAAGAATTTTTGGACAGAAAAGGTTGCGACTCGTCACATTTTTCGATACAATGATTTGAATCTTTTGGAAAAAAGAATTCAGCAAGAAAGGAAAGCGGTTTGACCGCAACACCTACAGAACGTTTTCCTTTCTTCGCTTTCCAAGAAGGTTTTCACCGAAGAGCCACGTGAAAACCCCGCCTCATACAAAAAATGCTCACATGGGCAGAAAGATTTTTCTTTCTCGACTGCATGAGAACGAGCAGGTCGCAGGAACGACCAAAAACACCTCCGGAGGAAGGCAAGAAAAACGAGTCTGGTTCGACTCACCCGTTTCGCGACAAAAGGATTCCCCGCAACAAAACTTTGTTTATCGTTGGCAGGATGGAACCAAAACGCGAAAAACACCAAAACAAAAAAACGCACATCATCTGATGGCGTTTTTTTGTAGGGAAATGATTTTTCCTTTTTAAAAAATGATTGAGTGGTCTCGAAATTCCTTCATTCGTTTTTCATCCCATTCTCCACTTTCATTTTCAATTCCACTTGCTGTATCTGTTCCATCTGCTTCTGTTTTTTCAAGAATCTCCCGAACATTCTCCGGCGTCACTCCTCCTGCCACGAGAAAAGGTTTTGTCATTTTGGGAAGCATATTTGATGGAAATATTTTCCCCGAACCAGGATGCGCGCCATCAAACAAAAAGACATCCGCCACATTTTTCCAAGAAGAAAGCGTTTCTTGAAACGGAAGATTTTCTCCCACAGAAATTCCCTTAATAAGAGAAATAGGGAATCCACAAAAATCATCTGCGGATTCTTGCCCCGAGAGTTGCGCAAAATCGAGGTGGTATTTTTGACATATTTGAAGTACTTCTTCTGGATTTTGATTTTGGAATACACCTACAAAACGTATTTTTTTGCGCGGAAACGCAGAAAGAGTTTCTGCAACGGATGCGGAAATACATCGCTTAGAAGTGGGAACAAAGTTGAGTCCGAGAAGCGGAATATCGAGTTCTTCCGCCAAACGAAATCCTTGTTCTGAACGAACGCCACAAAACTTTATAAGCGGAGCAGGATGCACAAGAAATTGTGTTTTTTTTCGAAGCGCTTCATAAAAATCTTGCTTTTCATCTTCCGCTGCAGAACGAATGAGGTGACTTCCCACAAGAACGCCATTCGCCACGGATTGAACCAAGCGAACATCTGCCCCAGAAAATCCCGAAAGGCTCAAGCATATTCGGTCTTGCGGAATATTACGCGCCAAACGAAATGTTCGTCCAATATCGAGCGAAAAATTGGCAAGATCGCGATTGTTGATGCCAATAATTTTGCAATCGGTGGAGAGTGCTTTGTGAAGGTCTGTTTCATCGGCAATTTCGACAAGTGGTTCCATTCCAAGAGATCGAGAACAGGAGAGGAGACGAAAAAGCTCTTCTTGAGAAAGAAGACGCACAATGAGCAGAACGCTATCCGCACCAAAAAAACGTGCTCTTTGAATTTGCTTTTCCGAAAGAACAAATTCTTTACAAAGAATAGGAGTGGCTTTTGTGGCGGATTTTGCCGCGCGGATATTTTCGTACGATCCTCCAAAAAATGAAGTATCGGCAAGAACAGAAATCGCGGATGCACCACCTATTTCGTATGCTTGGGCAATATTTCCAATATCAGCATTTTTTGGGAGTAACGCACCAGAAACCGGAGAAGCCGGCTTGATTTCTGCAATAAGCCGAGGAATATCATTGTGAACGGATTTTTGGAGTGCCGCGTAAAAATCACGTTCCGCTTGTGGAAGCGATTCAGAAATATCGGGAAGGGCGTTTATCTCTGTGCGTTTCGCCTCTGCAATGGTATCGAGAATATCTGACATACTTACAAAGAAGAAACACAAGAAATCGCCTTCTCTTGGAGCTTTCGAAATACTGCCTCCGCAGAACCGTTTCGGACCGCCTCTTGCGCACGTTGGAAGTTTTTTTGAAGATTCAAATTTCCTTCAAAATCCCCCCCCTCAAATACAGAAAGTGCCACGGCAGTGTTCACGAGTACTAAATGCGCCCGAGAAGAATTCACCTGTTTTTCAAAGAGAAACTCGCGTGCAAATGCGAGATTTTCTTCTCGTCCGCCTCCTTGAATTTCGGAAAAAGAAACCGAAGAAAGCCCGAACATTTCGGGTGTAATAATTGATTCTCCATTTTGAGAAGAGACAATATGCGTTGCTCCTGTCACGGTAACCTCATCGAGTCCATCGGAGCCATGCACAACCATCACCTTTTTTCGTCCCATACCGGTACATGCTTTGAGAAGAAGTGACATATACTCTTTGTTCGAAACGCCTATGAGTTGTGCTTCGGGATTGAGTGGAGAAAGCACCGGACCGAGCAGGTTGAACATTGTCGGCACGCCCATTTCTTTCCGTACAGCGCCAAATGCCGCCATATTTGGGTAACATCGTGGTGCGAAAAAGAATCCGATTCCGACGCTCTCCACACATCCCCGAGATTGTTCCGGTGAGAGATTGATGGGAATATTAAGCACTTCCAAAAGATCAAAACTTCCAAATCGTCCGCTGCTCGCACGATTTCCGTGCTTTGCCACCGGAATTCCTAGTGCTGCCAGCACAAACGCCGAAAGGGTACTTGCGTTTATTCTTGGTAAACCGCTTCCTCCTGTTCCGCAAACATCAATTGCGGGGAACGTTTCCGAAAAATTTCCGAGTATTTGTGCTGCAAAGAATACTTCATCCGCTGAAACTCCCTTTGTGTTTTGTAGTTCGAGGATTTCTCGTTTTTCCGCATCCGAAAGTTCTCCCGAAAAAGATGATTGCAAAAAGAATGCCATCTGTTCTTGCGTAAGAGTGTTTTTAGCAATGAGAGTTTTTCGAATATCAGCAAGCATAATTACGAGAAAATCGTGAGAAAGTATGCCTGTTTTTAGGGCTTCAAAAAAGAGATTATTGATGATTGCGAAACAGGTTGCCCCTTTGTGAGTGGAGGCGTACCCTTTTTTTGGTAGTTTTTCTTTTTCTCCTCAACATGATGAACGCAAAGGTCGCACAGGCAATTAACGACCAAATTAAAAACGAACTTCAGTCGGCATACATTTACCTTTCTATGGCGTCGTGGTGTGTAAAGAAAAATCTTGATGGATTTGCACAGTGGATGAAAGTACAAGCAAAAGAAGAGACCGGGCACGCCATGCGTCTTTTTGAATATCTTCATAATCGTGGAGCAGATGTCGAATTGCAGGCGCTTGAAAAACCACGGAAAGAATGGGGTTCAGTTGCAGACGTTTTTCGTGATGTTTTTGAGCACGAAAAAGAGGTGACCGACTCCATCAATAGACTTGTCGATCTTTCGATTGCAGAAAAAGAACATGCTACCAAAACTATTCTCCACTGGTTTTTGGAAGAACAGGTAGAAGAAGAGTCAACCGCACAAAAAGTGTTGGAGCGACTTGAACTTATTGGCAAAGATCCCGCAGGAATTTTGTTTCTCGATAAAGAAATGGGAGCACGTGCGTAGTGTTTCAAGCTATTATCATTCTCAAGAACACGGTATGTTCATGCCACGCTATTTATGAATTTGAAAAAACAACTTCTCTTGGCGGCACAGCAGGTTGTGCTTCTTGCTTCTCAGAAAAAAGCAAAGACAAAGCAGGCGCTTTCCGTAGCAAAAAACGCCATTTGCCGAGAAATGGGCATCAACACTTTTCCCGATGCGCTCCTCGTTTCTGCGTACGAAACACTCGTAGAAAACGGAACGCTTTCTCCTGTACCCGATCTCCAGAGACTCCTTATGAAACGAGGTATCCGAACGCTTTCTGGCATTGCCCCTATTTCGGTTCTCCTTCCGCCCGGACCATGCAAAAGCGCATGTGTCTATTGCCCACTTGAGCGGTCGGATGTTGGTGGAAAAACTCTTTTTCACAAAGATTCCGAAAAAAAATATGGTCTGCAATCTATTCCAAAGGCATTTCAAAAACCCAGCACTATTGTGATGCCAAAGAGCTATTTAAGTAGTGAACCGGGTGCTATGCGCGCGCTTTTGTCGGGATTTGATCCGTTTTTGCAAATTTCTCGACGAATCGCCGCACTCCGAAAAACAGGACACTCCGCAGAAAAATGCGAGCTCATTGTACAAGGCGGCACGTTTTCCGATTACCCAAAAGCGGTTCGTACTCGATTTCTCACAAGGTGTTATGCGGCGTTTAACGGAAATGCGCGCGCGCGATCACTCTCTGAGGAAATACGAAGAAACGAAACGGCAGATTGTCGAGTAATAGGACTCACGCTCGAAACTCGTCCGGGATGCATTACCCCAGAAGAAATTCGAGACTTGCGAAAACTGGGATGCACGCGCGTAGAAATAGGTGTGCAAACGCTCGATGATACCATTACAAAAACTACGAAACGCCTCCAAACACGAGAAGAAGTGGTGCGTGCCACTGCACTTTTACGCCAAGCAGGACTAAAAATTTGCTACCACATTATGCCAGGGCTTCCCGGTTCCACGCCAGAAAAGGACATCGAAGTCTACCGAGAGGTGTGCGAAAACCCTGATTTTTGTCCAGATCTTGTGAAGATTTACCCGTGTTCTGTGGTGCCGTTTTCAGAACTGGAAAAATGGCATTCCTCGGGAAAATACGTGCCATATTCCGAAGAAACGCTCCGCAATGTCCTTCTCGAAATAAAACGTCTCACTCCGCCATGGATACGCATTTCACGTCTTATTCGCGATATTCCGGGAACCGCAATTTTGGGGGGAAGCAAAACAACAAATCTGCGCCAACTCTTGCAGGAGGAGATGAGGAAAGATGGAAAATATTGTCAGTGCATCCGCTGTCGAGAAATTCGTGGAGGAGAATATGACCCAAAACAAGCCAAATTTGTACAACGGAGTTATTTAGTGGCTGGAGGAATGGAGCATTTCTTGAGCATGGAACTTGCGGATAAAACGCTTCTTGCGCTCTTGCGACTTCGAATTCCGGGCAAAACGGAAAAGGCTCTCTTTCGTGCGCTTGCAAACGCCGGAATTGTGCGTGAGCTTCACACATACGGCTCTGCAATACCCATTGGCGGAGAATCTGGCGGAAAACCTCAACATTCAGGTTTTGGAAAACGACTCTTAGAAGAAGCAGAAAAAATATGTCGTGCGGAAAAATTGCAAGCAATAACCGTTATTGCCGGTGTTGGCGCCCGAGAGTATTATCGAAAACTCGGATTTATTGATGCAGAAACATATGTGAGAAAAGAATTCGAAAAATTGTAACGCTCCTCTTCGAGAAGAGGAAAATATATTTTTCAATAAAAAAATAATTTGACAAGTTTCTATAATAACGATAAAAAGTGAATCCCTTTCTTTTTTTATCGTTCATGTCACCAGAAATATTAGAGATAAAAAATAACGAAACAACAAATACTGTTACTCAGGAAGGTGAAAAATTTGATGGGAAAGCAAGAGCAATTGCACTCTCTGCTCTTATCGCCCTCAGTAGTATTAATGCTTCCGCAGAAGAAAGAGGGCATCCTCTTATTCACAAAGCATCACGAACGCCAGAAGAATTTATTCACTATCTTCAGAAAAATCAAAAAGAATGGGAAAAGGTTCAAACGGAACTGCAAAGAATGGGATATTCGTTTTCTAGCCCTCAAGAAGTTGAAAAATATTTTCGATCAGAAAAATGTAACGGGGAAATTACCCTTAACACCTATACTCCTGATGGAGAACCTTTGAGCAGGACAACAAGAGCGTGTGAATCTGAAGAGTTTCTTTTGACAGATCCTCATACGAAAAGAAGCGTACTCTCAACAGAATGCGGAAATGGAGTTCCGGGAGTACGAGCTCCCGAAACAGTCGTAAAAGAAACAAATAGATTCATTATCAAAATCTTACATTCTGATTGTCGTTATGGTTATAACAGAGATGGAAATATGGTCGAAGCACACTGCAATGGAGCAGGAACCCCTGTAGTGATTGAAAAATAAGTTTTCTCAATTTTTTTCTTTTTTATTTTTTATGAATGTCATGAAAACTCCCGACCATCTTTCTGAAAGGAGAACTGATTCTTCAAGAACGAAAAACAGCATTTTTGATAGTATTCGGAAATCAAATGTTGCCCGTGTTGCCGCTTTTGCAAGTGCTCTTGGAGTTGGAGGTTGCGCTGCAGAGCTCAACGTAGCAAGCGTTCCACTGAAGAACGGAACAATAACTTTTGCTGATCACGCCACTGGAGGCAATATTCTCAAACCAACAGGAAAACAACAGGTCACAGCTTATTCCGAAAGTAAAGAAGATGGGAAAGATGTCATTTTAAAGGCAGATCAGCATGCTTTCGCCGCTATCGGTGCTGCCGTTCTCTCTGCTTTGCCGAGAGCAGTAGGATATGCCATTGGAAATCATGGGCTCAAAACAAAAGTAATGACCAGTGAAATAACTAGTTTGGATAATGGCTCTACTTCCACTTCTAATGCACAACAACACCAGGAACAGGAGCAAGATCAAACCGCCTATGGAGGAGAAGGTGGAGAAGGAGGATCTTCTTATTCTGAAGGAGGAGATGGCTATGGAGGAGCTGCATCTGCGGGATCATCTTCTAGTGCTTTTTCAGAAACCTTAGGCGATTGTGCTGGTCATAGAGGTATGAATTGTAGTGGGTCAGGAGATTGATAAAATAGAGTTATTACTCCAGAAAAAAGCCCTGCATTGCAGGGCTTTTTTCTTTTGCAAATTTTTAGTATAATAAAAAAAAATAAAATATGAATCAACACCATGCTTCTCCCTTTTCGCCACGCTCTTTTGAGTTTTATGAGGAGAGAAGAATGTTTCTTTCACCAGAGTCGCCTCGATTTTCTTTAGAGAGTGGCAATTCGAATTATCTTGAAAAAAAAATAATACTGCTTCCTCATGCTGCGCTTTTAAATGTTCAACAGGCTCTTAGTAATCAAAATTTTAATGGCGGAAATTATAAAAAATCAGATTATGCCAAAAAAATTCAGCAAACCCTTGTTGATTTGGGATACGACATTGGCAAAAGTGGAGCGAGTACGAATGGTGTTGACGGAGACTATGGAAATAACACCAAAAATGCTGTGCGCCAACTTCAAGAAGATCTCAAAAAAACATTCCCCAAGGAGAATATTATCCCCGATGGTCTTTTTGGAAATACAACTGCCTTCTTGGTGCTCACCATGATTCAAAAAGAACAGAAGACAAGAGAAGGAGTGCAGAAAGAACGAGCAGAAATCAAAAAACGTATTACTCCATCAAGTTCTGAAAAAGCAAACACTCGTCCTTATACGAAGGCGCTTCAAGGTCTTGATCTAACAGCAATAGAGAATAACAAAAATCTTGGGAAAAGCATTGTCGATGAAATACGGCAAGGAAAAATCTCAGAAGGAGTTGGTGCAGATGTCTTCATCGGAGATAAAACACAATCAGTCTATTTTTCTGGAGAGAATGGCATTTTTTGCAAACCAGATATGTCACCAAGAGTTTGGAATCTCCGAGAGCCTTGGAAAACGTACATTATCCCCATGAAAAGAGTAGAAGGAAACCTTAGCATTACGAATATGCCAACAGTACAGCCTATTGAAGTGATCACTAATCGTGATCACTCTCACGGAAGAGAGAGTTATGCTTATATGGAAAAAGGCGGAAAAATGAGGAGATTCAACGAATCTGGTAATGAGATTTATCTTCAGGGTGGTTTCAACGGCTAATGCCTCTTCCTTGTCCAAAATGTGGCATGCTTATGATTGAAATTCCCACGCCAAAAAGTGGCGTTCTTTCGTGTTGCGCTTCTTGCGGACACACACAAAACGCCAAGGGAGTGCCTGTTGTTCCTTCCCCCACAAAAACAGAAGAGAAACCTCCCCAGTTAAGAATAACAGCAACAGATATTCCTCCAGAAGTACAAGCACTTTTAGACATGGAACGAGCAAAAATAGACGCCCGTTTTGATGGATATGAAAAAGACGAACAGAAAATATTTGGTCTGCTTCGTGATGTTCCGGGAGCAAATTTTCTGAGCAATCTTCTTTCTCGATTTTTTTGAATCGAAAACAATATTTTGAATCAAGAAAAAGATGACAAAACCATTTGTCATTGTGGATTCTGATCCGCAATTTTTTTTGTCATTCCGTACTCAGTACGGAATCTCAAAAGATCCTGAATTGACCAAAAATGAAGGAGATACCGGATTAAATCCGGCATGACATATATAAGAAAGCCATTCCTCTATTCTTCATAAAAAAACACAAAACAATATGGATGCTTTAATAAATATTTTGCTGGAAATTCTTCTGAAGACAATGACCCAGAAAACCATTCCGTCAGTACTTCTTCTTTCGATTTCCCCTTTAATAACACTATTAATTTTTTCGCATTCAGCAACACAGGAAGCGTAAACGTAATGCGTTGACGCACGGCAAATTGTTCCGTTTCAGAAGTTGTCACCAATTTGTGATCTTCAGAAAGCGCAGGAGAATGGGGGAAAAGTGAAGCGATGTGTCCATCTGGACCAATGCCCAATACGGCAACGTCAAACACGCCTCCTTGTTCTCGAAAAAGAGTTTCATAGTGTTTTGCTCCACAATCGGGAGAAGTTGTTTCTGGCAAAAAGAATCGTGCCGGAACCGGAAACGATTCTCGAATGAGTTTTGCATTTGCATCAGGATGATTGGGCGGAACGCATCGTTCATCTGCCAAAAACACGCTTACCGTTTCCCAAGGAAATACTCGTTTCGCCAATTCCTCATAAACTGGCGCAGGAGTTGATCCGCCAGAAAGCGCAAGAAGAAACGGATCTGGGGTATCTGCAAGAATTTCACGTACGGCACTTTGTACCCATTCTTCTTTCTCTTGAAAGCGGAAAACCTGAGGAGAATTCATACACCTTAAAAAACACCCTCTTTATTCTTTCGATTTCCCTTTTCTTTTTCCAAAAAAAAAGCTTGTCAAAGGCAAAAAAGAAGGTATGATACTCTCCGCGGAGGTTTTTCGCGAAAAAAAATGAGAATCATTATGATTTTTTCTTCAAAAAAGTTTCAATTCCTTTTCTTGGCATCGATATTTTTGAATGTGTTTTCGTATTTCCCCTCTGTTTTTGCGGAGAAAAATACTGATTCTCCTCCACAAGAATGGAATACGACGATCACTTTTTCTCATGAATTTTCCAATTTTCGTCTTCCGCTCACCAAAGTACCAAACTTTTTTCAACGTGAAGAACAGGTCTTTTTTCGAGGACAAGAAATTATTCCCTCAGCTTTCAAATCAATTGCCCCAGAGAATGCAGAAGTCTTTTCTATAGAAGAAGATGGGAATTCTTCTCCTTTTCCAGTAGAAAAACATCTTGGAGAATGGAGAGTCGATCAAAATGCACTTAATGCTTTTCTTGAAGAATATGTGTTGCCACACGTAGAACAAGAGACACAAGATGTTCGGATTTTTCGAGGAGAGGGGGGAGATATTCAGTTTGAAGGTGCCGGCATGTTTGGAAAAGTAGTGGATCGAGAAAAAACACGTATTTTGTTGGAAACTGCTCTTAAAGAGGGAGTGGATCGGGTAGAGCTTCCGGTAACTATTACAAGTCCAAAAATAACCGTTGATGATGAAGAGCTTTCGAAAAGTGGTATTTCTGATCTCGTTTCTGTGGGGGAATCAGATTTTTCGGGAAGCTCGTGGGCGCGTATGCAGAATGTGGAAGTTGGTTCATTACAGTTGAATGGATACCTTATTCCAGAAGGGGAAACAGGAAGCTTTAATGATGCTTTGGGGCCGGTGGACGCTGATCATGGATATCTGCCAGAACTTGTTATTGTTGGGTCACGGCTCGATAAAGAATATGGAGGTGGACTTTGTCAGGTGAGTAGCACCGCCTTTCGTGCGGCACTCCTTGCCGGACTTCCTATTGCCGAACGCTATCCACACTCATTTGCTGTAAGTTATTACGAACCGTGGGGCACAGATGCTACTATTTATCCGGGAAATAAAGACTTCAAATTTGTAAATGATACGAAGGGTGCTATTCTCGTGCAAACCACCATGAATCGAGAAACGAAGAAGCTCCGATTTCATTTCTACGGTACGCGAGACGATCGACAGGTAAAACTTCTTGGTCCGACTATTGGAAGGCACGTCGCGGCGCTCCCTGCTCTTCACCAAACGAGTGAGAAGCTTGCCCCAGGAGAAACGCAATGGCTTTCAAAAGCTGTAGAAGGATTTGATGCGTCATGGACACGAATTATTTTTCGAAAAACATCCGATATAGAATTTGCTTCAAAAGAGAGCGCCGAACCACTCATCTACTCTTTCTTTTCTCGATACCAGCCACGCCGTAATTGGAGCGTCACTGGGGTTTCGCCAGCTTCAGCAGAAGCATCTGATGAAGAGGTATCGGTCATTTAAGTAGTTACCAATCAATTTCTAAGCGTACAGGACAATGATCGGAACCCATTTGTTCACTGAGATATTCAATTCTTTGTATTTTTGAAAATAAGGCTTTGTCCGCAAACACATAGTCGATTCGCCACCCCACATTTCGCGCTCTAGCGCCAGAAAGGAGATGCCACCAAGAGTATTGCGCTACGTTTGGATATTTTTCGCGAAACACGTCCTTCCAATTGTTTTCGATGACACGAGTAACCCATGTTCGCTCTTCTGGCAAAAATCCAATGGAATTTTTGTTTTCTTTGGGACGAGCAATATCAATTTCTTCATGCGCGCAGTTTACGTCTCCTGCCCAGATAACTTCTCGTCCTTCTTCGCGAAGCGCATTCATATACTCGAGAAAGAGATTATAAAAAACAATCTTTTCTTCCCATGCCTGCTCCGATTTTCCTCCGTTCGGAAAGTAGATTCCTAGCACTGTCTTTTTTGAATCAATATCAACTCGAGCAATTCTTCCTTCTGTGTCAGAAAATAACGGCATTCCAGAGGAAAAGGAGGGGTTTTTGCAGAAAGATTTCTTTACCCAAATGCCGGTTCCGGCATACCCTGGTTTTTCCGCAGAATGATAAAACTGATGATATTCTGGGTGTTCGCGGAGTTCAGCAGAGAGTTTTTCTGGTGTTGCTTTTGTTTCTTGCATCAGCAAAATATCGGGACGATATTTTACTAAGAATGGCAAAAGCTCACCTTTTCGCTCAACTGAGCGAATACCGTTGACGTTCCAAGAAATGATAATCATAACCAAGAGAGAGATTAAAGAGTTCTGATGGGAATTTTCTTGGTTTCCCATATGTCGCAAAGAATTCCCAATAAAGAAATCGCACCAAGATAGGTTCTGAGAAAACGCTCAAGATCTTCCGCATTTCCAAAGCTGAGCTTTGATTCTTCGAGTTCTTTTCGCAGTGCGTTCAGATTCACCCTTTTTGAGCTTTCGACCGTAGCAGGGAACATTGACAATACAAAAGCTTCGGCAGTATAACGGAATCGGAATATGACACGAAACAACTTTTCCCTCTCTCGGCTACAATCACTTCTTCAAGAGATTCCAAAAGGAAAGGTAACAACATACGCAGAAATAGCAAAAGCCATGGGAGTTCCTCGCGCCGCGAGAGCAGTGGGAACACTCCTCAGTAAAAACCCAGAGCCAGACACGTTTCCGTGTTATAAAGTGGTGCGGAGCGACGGAAATATTGGCGGATACGCACTCGGAACAGAAGAAAAAAATCGACGACTTTCTGCGGAAGGCATTTCCATTGTTAATGGAAAAATAGTGGATAGAGAAAAAGAAGTGTTTCGATTTTTCTAGCAGTTTTCATTAGGCTTTGTGGCGAACGATCGTAAAATGAGGTATTAAACCATACCAAGACCAAAAGGCTTTTCTTGTTGAAATGTCGTTTTTTTTAATTGACTCGCAACGGAAATATTTGCGAGAATTAATGTCGCGTTTTGTCCACGCTGATCCTTTGCGCGGTTTTCGGGGTTCAGCAACCTTTGGGGGAGGCGTCGTTTGTTTTTTTTTCGAAAAGACCGCTTATTATTTCTATGAAACAAGAAGATTCTGTTATGAATTCCCTTCTTCAGGAGTTCACTTTTCAAATGCCAAAACCCGGAGACGTTGTTTCTGGTGTTATTGTTGCTAAAGAGCCAGGGTATCTCCTTGTTTCTGTTGGCGGTGTTGCGGTAGGAATTATTGCAGGACGTGAGATGCACGATGGCTTTGGTACAACAAAAAAAGTACAAGCAGGAGATGAGATTCAGGCATTTGTGCTTGATGAAGAGAACGAAGAGGGAATGATGATCCTCTCCCTTCGAAAAGCAAGTCAGATGAGAAACTGGGATTATTTTGAAAAATGTCTTGAGAACGGAGAAATTATTGAAGTGGTTGCTAAAGAAGCAAATAAAGGAGGACTCATTTGCGATGCGAATGGTGTTCATGCCTTTTTGCCGGTTTCTCAGCTTGCACCGCAAAATTATCCGCGTGTTGATGGAGCAAATGCACAAGCGATTATCGAGAAGCTCAGAAGCTTTACGGGAAAAAAGTTTTCTGTTCGCGTTATTACCTTTCTTCGAAATGATAAAATTATTGTCTCTGAGCGTGAGGCAATGAGCGAAATCCGCAACAAGGAAATTAAAAACCTAAAGGTGGGAGATGCCGTTAGCGGTGTCATTAACGGTGTTGTGAAGTTTGGTGTCTTTATTACCTTTGGAAATCTTGAAGGGCTCATTCATACTTCTGAACTCAGTTGGGATGCACCACGGAACCATTACGAATTCTTTAAAATAGGAGATGAGGTAAAAGCGCAAGTTATTGGAATTGACGGAGATAAAATCTCCCTTTCTATTAAGCGTCTCCAGAAAGATCCTTGGAAAGAGCTTATTGAAAAATATCCAGAGGGAACCATCACAAAAGGAACAGTGAACAAAGTCACAAATTTTGGACTCTTTGTTACTATCGACGGAAATCTCAATGGACTCGTCCACGTTTCAGAATTTGAAGATCCCGAGCTTCGCCCAGATGAAGTAGGGCGTGTTGGTGATGAGGTCAAAGTGAAGGTGATTGGAATTAATGAAGAAGACCACAATTTGAAGCTTTCTATGAGACTTAAAGTGGAAAAGAAAGAAGAGGAGTCTGATGAAAAAAAGGAAAAAAAAACGAAGAAATCTTCTAAAAAAGAGGAGTCTAGCACAGAAGAGGAATAAGAAGTTTTTTGCTCGATATCAAGAGAAAGTGCTTTCCAGCACTTTTTTTTGTGTAAAATATGAAACAAGCAGTAGAACTCGAAGCGCGAAATATCAAAATCCAAACGCAAACTTTTTGCCATTGGTCTTCAAGTTGAAAAAATGCGAAAAAATTGGTAAGATAGGGGGATAATCTTTTGTCTCACACAAAACAAAAAATCATGCCGGACGAACAAAATCCATATCCTTCTCCTGCGGCAGTTCCTGTTCCAAACATGCGCCCAAATACCCCTTTGGGAGGAGATGCTGTGGGAAATCTTTTTGCAAATAGAAAAAGGTTCAATCCTGAGCAGGACGTATACGGTCAACAAACACCGCAAGTTCCTATTTCTCTTCCCACAAATTCATCTTCGCCAATGGGAGCAGTAGCCCCTTTTCCGCAGGGAGAAAATCAAATAGTACCTTCTCCTTTGCCACCAAATATTCAGCCGGCGATAATTCCCACTCAACTGACCCCACAAAAATCTCATGGAATATTTGGAAGTTTGTTTGGAGGAGAAAAAAAATCTTCTGCTCTGCCAAAGGCTTCCTCAGGAGACCAAAATCAAGGAAAAGAAGGTGAGGGTAAAAATATGAACAAGACAGAATTAATGCGCCTTAAAGAAGCAGAAAAACAATATCGTGAGGGTATGGCAACAATTCGTGATCTCATCGCACCAAGCTCTATGGAGGTAAATTTTCAATGGATTCGCATTGGAGACACCTATGCCAAAACTTTTTTTGTTTACTCCTATCCGCGATACATTGAAGCAAACTGGCTCTCTCCTATTGTGAACTTCGATGTGACCATGGATATTTCTATGTTCATTTATCCGAGTGATTCTGCCGCTATTCTTAAAATGCTTCGTAATAAGGTGGCACAAATGCAGTCGAGCATGCACATGAATCGTGAGAAGGGAATGGTGCGAGATCCTGCTATAGAAGCCGCTCTTGAAGATGCGGAAGAACTTCGGGATCAGCTCCAGCGAGGGCAAGAAAAATTTTTTCACTTTGGACTCTACTTCACTATTTATGCGGATGATCCAGCAAAAATCAAAAAAATTCAGGCCAATTTTGAATCAATTCTTGGGGGAAAATTAGTTTTGACGCGCTCGGCGGATTTACAACAAGAACACGGATTTAACTCCATTCTCCCTATTTGTTCGGATGAACTCGATATTCACCGAAACATGAATACTTCACCTATCTCAACAAGTTTTCCCTTTAGTAGTTCAGAGCTCACGAGTAACGAAGGAATTTTGTACGGACTCAATCGGCACAATGACTCACTCGTTATTTTCGACCGATTTAGTCTCGAAAACGCAAACTCCGTTATTTTCGCGAAATCGGGAGCAGGAAAATCGTATGCGCTCAAGTTGGAGCTGTTGCGATACATGATGATTGGCGCGGATATTATTGTGATTGATCCAGAAAATGAATACGAAAAACTCTGCAATGTGGTCGGAGGATCCATTTTAAAAGTCTCGCTTAATTCCGATAGACGTATCAATCCATTTGATTTACCAAAGCCACTAAAAGACGAAGTTGTCAAACCAGGGGATTTGCTCCGAGCAAACATTATTACGCTCCACGGACTTTTTAACCTTATGCTTGGAAAGCTCACTCCTACAGAAGAAGGGCTTATGGATCGCGCACTCATCAGTACTTACGCACTCCGTGGTATTCGTATGGATACGGAAAACCCAGGAGAAGTTGATCCGCCAACCATGCAAGATTTACAAGAGGTGCTCGAAGGAATGGCAGGTGCAGAATCGCTTGCCGAACGACTCGAAAAATATACTCGTGGAACTTTTTCGGGACTCTTTAATCAACGCACAAATATTGATCTCGATGGTCAGATGGTGGTCTTTCAAATTCGAGATTTGGAGGATAGTCTCCGTTCTGTTGCTATTTTTGTCATTCTCAATTTTATTTGGAACAGAGTGCGAAGCTCTTTAAAACGACGTTTGCTAGTCATTGATGAAGCATGGACGCTTATTCAACATGAGGATTCTGCACGATTTCTGTATGGACTCGTAAAGCGCGCTCGCAAATACTATCTCGGTGTTACTACCATTACTCAGGATGTAGAAGACTTCTTGAAATCCGATTACGGAAAGCCAATTATTAGTAACTCTTCTATGCAACTCCTCTTAAAGCAATCACCGAGCTCCATTGACGCACTCCAGAAGGTCTTTAACTTGACAGAAGGAGAAAAATATTTGCTCCTCAACTCTGGCGTTGGACAGGGAATTTTCTTTGCGGGTATGAAACATGTTGCTATTCAGATTATCGCGAGTTATACAGAAGACAAAATTATTACTACCGACCCAGAAGAACTCCTAAAATCACAATCCGCTGAATGAGAAATGACGACAGGGGAAAAAATATGCGATACTCTTTCTCGATATGAGCACGGTTCTCTTCCTCACTGTTGGCATATTCTTTCTCACAGGAATTGGTCTTTTTGTGTTTCGCATTTTTTTGTTTTTCGCAAAAGATCGTATGCGAGCACTTGATTTGGTCTTTCTTCAGGTACTTATTCCAAAGAAAGACAGTAAAGAAGATCGTGATACAGAGGGGGAACAATTTGGAACCGCAAAAGATGTTACGAAAACGGTTGGTGTAATGACTCAGCTTTTCTCAAGTCTTCATGCACTTCGCGAGAGCACGTTTCGTGAATTTCTCTTTCAGTCAGATTTTTTCACCTGTGAATATTCGGTTATCGGAGGTGAAGTATATATGCATCTCGGTGTTCCGCGCGCGAGTCGGGAGCTCGTGGAAAAGCAAATTACAAGCTATTATCCCGACGCAGTTGTAGAAGAAACACCCGCACCTAATATTTTTACTTCTGGGAACAAAATCGCATGTTGTTCCATGAATCTCTCGAAACAGTACTTCTCCCCCATTCGCACTATTTCGAGGCTTGAGTCAGATTCACTCAATAATATTCTCAACACCCTCAGTAAAATACGTGTAAAAGAAGGAGCCGCCATTCAAATTGTTTGTCGACCTGTTCCAGATTCGTGGCAAGAAAAAGTGGAAAAGGTGGCAGGAGAACTCACAAGTCAAAAGAGTTCCATGCCCATTTTTCAGACACTTAATCCGTTTCGAATTTTGGGTGCGTTTTTCTCTATACTCATTAGCGGTCCATCAGGTGGAGGTGAAGAGACGCCAAAAGTAACAGAGCAAAATGCATTTGTTCAAGAGAAAATAAAGGCAATGGAAGAAAAAGCCTCCAAACCAGGTTTTGATGTCGTTATCCGCCTTGTTACTGCGGCGGCAACCGAGCGTGAAGCGAATTCTCAGCTCACAAATATAAAAGCATCATTTAGTCAATTTAGCGCACCAAATCTCAATGGGTTTTCTTCTTCCACAAAACATTCCCGAAAAAAATTGATGCGCGATTATATTTATCGCAATTTTTCTCGAAACCGGAATGTACTCTTATCTCGCTTTCTCTCCACGGGACAGATTCGACAAATTGTCAGTTCCGATGAACTGGCGGCACTGTTTCACTTTCCCAATGCGCAATACAACAAAATGCCGAATTTGCAATGGCAAACGTTTAAAATTGCTCC
Organism: Candidatus Peregrinibacteria bacterium; assembly: GCA_016699755.1. Classification (NCBI taxonomy): domain Bacteria; phylum Candidatus Peregrinibacteriota; species Candidatus Peregrinibacteria bacterium. The sequence continues at coordinate 1,403,301 of CP065009.1, forward strand.
CGCACCGCACAATTTGCCAGAAGAAGGGCTCCTTTTAGGATACAACAATTATCGCGGAGAAAAACGCGAAGTACGCATTAAACGAGATGATCGTCGCCGACACTTTTACTGCATTGGAAAATCGGGAACGGGAAAATCAGTAAATCTTGAAAATATGATTCGACAAGACCTCCAAAACGGAGAAGGGGTCTGTGTTGTTGATCCACATGGAGATTTGGTAGAAGCCGTTTTGCCGTATATTCCTCGCGAACGCGCAGATGATGTTATTTTGTTCGATCCGGGAGATTTAGAGCGTCCCATGGGGCTCAACTTGCTCGAAGCGCACACAGAAGAGCAGAAAGAGTTTATTTCTCAAGAGGCGCTTGCCATTTTTATTAAACTCTATGGAGAAGAAATTATGGGTCCGCGTCTCCAACACTACTTTCGAAACGGCGTGTTGACGCTTATGGCAGATGATGAAGACGGCGCTACACTACTTGATATCACCAAGCTCTTTACAGATATAAACTACGAGAAAATGAAAAAGTCAAAGGTGAAAAATCCTGTGGTGAAAAGCTTTTGGGAAAAAGAAATGGCAAAAACCGGGCAACGCGAAAAAGAGGAGATGATTCCCTATTTCGCGAGTAAATTTGGACCATTCATCACGAATGCACAAATTCGAAATATTTTGGGACAGGTAAAATCGGGGTTCGATTTTCGAGATGTCATGGACAATCGAAAGATTCTTCTCGTGAATCTCTCAAAAGGAAAATTAGGGGATTTAAACTCAAAACTCCTCGGAATGATTATGGTGAGTAAAATTCAAATGGCGGCGATGAGTCGGGTAGATACACCAGAAAAAGAACGAAAGGATTTTTACCTGTATGTCGACGAGTTTCAAAATTTTGTGACCGATTCGTTTGCTTCTATTTTGTCGGAAGCCCGAAAATATCGACTCAACTTGATTGTGGCGCATCAGTATATTTCGCAGATTACGCAAAGCAGTGAAGGGGGAAAAGGGAAACACGAAGATTCATCTCTTCGTGATGCGGTGTTTGGAAATGTCGGAAGTATGATGTGTTTTAAGATTGGTGCACACGATGCGGAAACCATGGAAAAAGAGTTTCAACCCGTTTTTTCGCAACAAGATCTTATCAATATTGCAAATTACCAGGCGTATATAAAACTCAACATTAATAACGCCACTAGCCGTGGTTTTTCTCTACAAACCATTTACGATCCTACAGGAGCCGACAATGAAGGTGCAGAAGCATTTCGCCAGCTCTCACGACTCAAGTTTGGACGTGATCGAGAATTTGTGGGTCGGGAAATTGCGCGAAGAGTGATGTAAAGAGAGTAATAGAGGAAGCACAAGGGGGAAAATTTGATTTTAGCACTGGATTAGGGTTGTACTCTGATCCAAAACAGCATTAGTCTTCGAAAGACAGACACTGTTTTTTTAATTTAGATTCCGTGTGTGGAGAGCAATACAACTACACTCCAGCAGAAAATGCGAAAGAGAGGATTGTTGTTGCAAAACTTTAAAATTGATTTATAAACCTATTTCCAACTACAGACCATTTCAGAAATCAATGAGGTTCAATTTAACTTGAAGAGGAAAAAGAGGAAGAGGTGCAACAGGAAAAACACCTGTTGTTGGACTTCTAAAAAGAGATGGAAAAGTCTTTACAAAGATTATTGAGAGATGTGGTGATAGGAGAACACTTCATAGCTTCATTCAGAGAAAAATAGAGACTAAAAGTATTATCCATTCTGACGGTTGGAAAAAGAACCTCTCAAGTTAAATTGAATCAAATAAAAATAGAGCGGGTAATCCTCACGGGCATTAGCCTTACAACCTTACTTCGCTTAAATCTCAAAAGCTTGGAGCCCCTTAATAGATGAGCTTCGAACTATTTTTGTAAATGCGGAAGAACAGATATTTGTTGCACGGATATAGGTTTATGTGAGAATTCAATTTTCAGAATTTATTTCTTGCACATATTTACATATTTATCATAATATTATCTCTAATTTTAAAACTACATAACTAAGACTGATGTACTTATTGTCAACTCCCCTTTGTTTTGAGGATAAGGTCGAAGGATATGATGAAGATTCACTGCCTCCATTGGGATTGGGGTACATAGCAACAAGCTTGCAAAAACATGGTCTTTCTGTTGAATTACATGACGCTGTTGCCTCCAATAAGCCAGTCTCCGATATTATTCGGCAAATTAATGTATCTGGTGTGCGAACAGTTGGTTTAAATGTTTTTACAACAAACTTACATCTTGTAAGAAAAATTGTAGAAGGAGTAAGTGTCCCCGTGCAATTTATCCTGGGTGGTCTATCGACAAAATCTATTTATGGTGAAATCTTTGAGTGGGAAACGTCAAATTCCATTGATATCGTTATGGGTGATGGCGAGATTATTATGCCCGACTTGGTTAATGGTTGCGAATGCGAACCCCCTGTAATGAGCTCAGATACTGATGGACGTCGTCGTCGTTATTTTTCTGTTGATTCAAATTCACATTACTATGTTAATGATATTAATGGTGTTGACTTGAATCGTAGTTTTTTTTCACATGAGCCAATTCATCATCCTGTTCATGGTATTGTTGAGGCGAATATTGTTGCAACAAGAGGATGTATTTATAATTGCGCCTTTTGTTCTGCAGCAAAATCTAAAAATAAGCACATGGGAGTGAGAGAGAGGAGTCCTGTAAATATTAAAAAAGAGGTTTTGGAATTAAAAGATTTTTATGAGGGGCTAAGCTCAGTAAGGGTTTTGGACGACTTATTCCTGAAGAATAGAGGTTCCGTTGAAAATGCCATTAAAATATTTGAGGGTACTGATTTATCCTGGAGGGCCATGGCACATGTTGGGTCATTTCGTAATGTGAATGAAGAGCTCCTTAAAAGACTAAAAGAAAGTGGTTGTTTAGAACTATTTATTGGCATAGAATCAGGTTCTCAAAAAATGCTAAAAATGATTCATAAAACACATAATCTTGATTTGATTTCTAAGACGATTACTAAAATTTTAAACTCAGGCATTTCCGTAAAAGGCTTTTTTATTTATGGATTTCCCGGAGAGACAGAAGAGGATTGCGAAGACACATTTCGCCTTGCATCAAGCCTGAAAGAATCCTCTGATAAATCTGATGGAGACTTCAGGACAAGTGTTTTTAGGTTTAGACCTTATCATGGTACAGAACTATATGATCTTGTTTCTGACTCAGGCACTAACGATGTTGTACATAGAGATTTACCACTAAGTCACCTAAAAAGAAGGCAGCAATTTAATTTTGCCACTCAAAATTACTCTGCATGTTCAGATGAAATCATCGCCCACTATATTTCTGTTACAGACCAGCTCAATGACAGATAGTTTAGATGCGATTAAAAACTGCAAAACATGCTCTTTGCATAAGAATCAGCTTCCAACGCTTGACCCAAGAAGAAGTGCTGATATATTTTGGCTTGGTATATCTGCTAAGCTTTATGATGGTGATGCACAATCACCACTCTCTTCTCAAACATTAACTGGTAGCATTATACAGCGTATTGAGAACAGTCTTCCTCAGCTAAATTTTTACTCTACCAATCTCGTAAAATGCCCTCCTTTAAATGAAAAAGGGAAGCTCAGAAAACCAAATACAGATGAAATAGATGCTTGTTTGAATAATTTCATAATTGAGCGCGATACATTAAAGCCTCGAATAATATTTCTATTGGGGAAATTAGTTGCAAAGAAAGTCCTTAATGTAATTCAAGAAAATTGTGACATAAAATTAGATAATATATTTCAATATCATTTTGCAATTCATGACAAAACTATTTATGTTCCTATTCACCATCCGTCTTACATAGGTGTTTATAAGAGGAAAGATGTAGAATCATACATTTCTTCAATTCAAGAATTAATCATTAAGAGACTGGAAGAAGAGTAGTATAGAATTTACCAAGGCACAAATAGTAAAATCAACTTTTTATGTCGTAAAAATCACCTATAAATTGTTGGAGCGGGTAACGGGAATCGAACCCGTATCTCTGCCATGGCAAGGCAATGTAATAGCCATTATACGATACCCGCACAGAAAAAACCGTACCTCCGGTAGTATACTTTCTTTTTACCGTTTTTCAATCTTTTTTCTTCACTACTCTTTTTGAAGAATATTAGACATTAAATTTAAACAAACACACATCTCCATCATGAATAATAGCTTCTTTTCCTTCACTTCGAACGAGTCCCTTTTCGCGACACGGAGACCATCCACCGTGTTCCACAAAATCTTTCCACCCCACAACATCTGCACGGATAAAGCCTTTTTCAAAATCGGTATGAATTTTTCCTGCCGCCTGTGGCGCTGTTGCTCCCACAGGAATAGTCCATGCTCGTGCTTCTTGCTCGCCGGCAGTAAAGAATCGGGCAAGCCCGAGGCGACTGTGCGCCGCATGTGCGAGTTGCTGTAAACCGGAAGTTTGAATGCCAAAATCTCCCAAAAATTCCTCCGCTTCTTCTGGAGAAAGTCCCGAAAGTTCCGCTTCTATTTTGGCAGAAATGGGAATAAGTTCGTCATGTTCCGAAAGTCCGAGGGTTTCTTTTGCTTGTGCAATATCAAAACTGGCGAGGGCATCTTCTGCAACATTTGCTACAAAAAGAAATGGTTTTACGGTGAGAAAAGAAAATTCTCGAAGAAACGGAGTTTCTTCTTCGGAAAATTCGAGAGCAGAAACGCGTTTTCCCTCGGAAAGCGTTTGGAAAATTTTTTCAAGAACAGCATGTCTTCCAACAGCATCTTTGTCGTTTGATTTTGCCATTCTCTTAGCTTTATCGAGCGATTTTTCCACGGATTGAAGATCGGCAAGAATGAGTTCGGTTTCAATGGTTTCTTTGTCCGATTGCGGATCAATCTTTCCGTGTACATGAACAACATTTCCGTCTTCAAAAAAACGAAGCACCATAGCAACCGCATCACACTCGCGAATATGAGAGAGGAATTGATTCCCAAGTCCCTCGCCTTTACTTGCTCCTTTAACGAGCCCAGCAATATCGACAAACTCAATAGTTTCGGGAACTATTCTCTTTGCCTTTGTTGTTTTTGACAGTGCAGAGAGGCGCTCATCTTCAAGGGCAACAATTCCTACGTTGGGATCGATAGTACAAAATGGAAAATTTGCCGCTGCTGCCGCAGTCGATTTTGTAAGCGCGTTAAAGAGTGTGGATTTTCCCACATTTGGTAAACCGACAAGGGCAATTTGGAGTGGCACGAGGAAAGAAAAATATCGAATGGCATTTTCCGTGTTTTTTCTGCGAAAGACAAACAATTCCCTTTCTCCTTCAAAATTAGGCACAACAACAAAAGGGAATATTGTTTTTCATCTCTGTTTTGTGATCGACACAAAAGAAGCGTGTCGACTATAAAATCTCTTCTAAAATGCTTGTTTTAGGGTTTTCTATAATGAAGATCCATTGTTTTCACATGATTCTATCATTTTTCGAATATCTGGAGAACTCTCTTCTACTATTTTCAAAATGGCATCACAAGATGAGGGATCACCCCCGTTGTTGAGTGCACTTTGTAACGCCTGATTCAAAAGGGGTGCTTGAGTCTTAGACAGAAATATAACAACAGGACCAACAAATTCTCGTATTTGATTTTGACATTTTTCAAACAGTGGTGGGTTTTTGGATAAAATGAGGAGAATTTTTTTGGTTATTATTGCTTTTATAAGTTGCTCAAGGACATTGAGATAATTACCCTGTTGATTGGATTCTTTCATTGATTCCATGGTTGATAAAAAAGAAAATCAGAATCAAAATCGCATTTCTCCCATTTCTTTGTTTTTTTTGAAAAAATGAAGGAAGAAAAAAGAACAGATGTTATCCTCTTCTCTTCTTTTTTAATCTGTCTAGTGTTTTGAGTATATTTTGTGATTGGTGTAAGAAAATGTCATAATGAAGCTATTTTTTTAAAACAGTATTGCCAACAAGAAATGGTGGATAGATCCAAAAACAAGAATAGAGAAAAGAGGTTTCTGTCTCTGGAAAATAGAGTGAAAGAAGGGCACAATGCTTTTTGTGAATTTTTTTCTTCAAAACTCCAACGGAAACGCGCGGCGCGGCGTACTTGAGACTGCCAACGGAAAGGTGGAAACTCCGGCGTTTATGCCTATTGGTACACAAGGCGCGGTAAAAGGGGGTATTGAGCCACGTGATCTTCGGGAGATTGGTGCGGAAATGATGCTCGCAAACACCTTTCATCTCCATTTGCGTCCAGGAGAAGAAACCATAGAAAAACTCGGGGGTATTCAAAAATTTTCTGGCTGGAATAGTCCACTTCTCACGGACTCTGGTGGATTTCAAGTATTCTCTCTTGCCGCCATTCGTAAAATTACTGATGAAGGTGTTCGTTTTCGTGCTCCCACAGATGGACGAGAAGTGTTTTTTACTCCCGAAAAAGTTATGCGTATTGAACACGCATTGGGTGCAGATATTATTATGGCGTTCGATGAATGTCCACCGTATCCTGCAGAGAAGTCTCAGGTAGAGCATGCGGTTCGGCGTACTACGGATTGGGCAAAAAAATGCAAAGTGGAACACGACCGTCTCGTCCAAGAATCTAGAAAAGACCAAGTACTTTTTGGTATTGTACAAGGCGGAGTATTTCCCGAGCTTCGCAGGCAATCCGCAGAAGAGCTTCTAGAACTCAATTTTTCGGGAATGGCGATTGGAGGACTTTCTGTTGGGGAGCCAAACGAAAATATGTATGAAATGTGTGAATTTCTTGCCCCGATTCTTCCCACACAAAAACCGCGATACCTTATGGGGGTTGGTACTCCTATCGATATTATAGAAGCAGTTTCCCGCGGAATTGACATGTTTGACTGTGTTCTTCCAACGCGCAATGGACGACATGGAAAAGCCTACACTTCAAAAGGAGAAACAAATATTCTTCTCGCCCGATACGAGCAAGATAATAATCCCATAGATGAGGAGTGTTCTTGTCCAGTATGTACTCGGTATACTCGGGCGTTTCTGCGACATCTTTTCAAAAGTGGTGAAATTTTGGGAATGCGTCTCCTCTCTCTTCATAATCTTGCGTTTTACCAAAGTTTGATGAGGAATATTCGAAATGCTATTTCATGCAATACTTTTTGGGAGTTTCGGCGGAATGCTATTGCCGCCTTTGGGCAGGGAAAAAAGGAATGTTCTTCCTCCGAAAAATCATGAAAAGAAAAATATTTCTCTTCGACTTTGATTCCACCCTCGTAACGGTGGAGACATTGGATGAACTTCTCAAAAAAGCGCTGGTGAACCATCCCCAAAAAGAGCACCTTTCTGCCGAAATCGAAGCCATTACCAATGCTGGCATGAGCGGAGAGCTTGCTTTTCGGGAGTCACTCGTGAGGCGCATGCAAATCGCTAATATTCATCAGGCGTATATTGATGCGCTTGGACACGATTTCACGCATTTTATAACCGACAGCATTCCAGAAGTCATTCATATTCTTTTAGAGGCAGGACACAAGGTTGTCATTGTTTCTGGTGGGTTTCGCGAGCTTATTCTTCCTGTTGCCGAAATGCTTTGTATTCCCCCAGAAGATTGTTTTGCCAATGAGTTTCAAAAGGAAAATGGAGTCGTAATAGGCGTTGATCTTACAAATCCTCTCTCAGAAAACGGAGGAAAAACAAAAATTTCCGAAAAACTTTTTGCAGAAAATGATGCAATGGAAGTTATTATAATTGGAGATGGAATGAGCGATGCCGAGCCGTTTCTTCAGGGAAAAGCGAGTGAGTTTTGGGGATTTTTTGCAAATGTTCGGCGACCAAAAGTAGAAGAAAAAGCGACAAGATTGTTCTTTTCTGGAGAAGAGTTTTTACAATTTGTGCAAGAAAAATACACAAAAAAAGAGGAGAAAAAAGAACATTTTGACCTTGGGAAAACAATTCGACACAATGACTCTTGATTTTTGTCTTGTTCTTTTATGAAACTCAGACTTCTCTCTGCTTCACTCCTCCTCTTTTCTGCTTGTGCTTCCCCAGAAGAGCAGTCGCCGCCCGATGAGGTGGGACAATTTCCTCCCGATTATGTTGTGTCTTCAGAAGTGGGAGTAGAGGTTTCATCACCAGAGGTTGCAGTAGGAGAAGCTTCTTCAGGAGAAAACCTAGAAATTGATGTGGCATCAGAACTCCTCTCATGTCGAGAAAAAAATACAGAAGTTTCTCTCGAAATAGAGGCAATGACACGAAAGCTCGCTTCTTGCCAAGAAGAGCTCGATAAAAAACCACAAACAATTTCTCCCAAAAGCATTATCCCTACACTGAAAGAATCGCATGCGATTTTGCTTCGCAATGCCCTTCTTGAAACTCCACAAAAAGAATTTGCATTTGATAGCTGTGGAAGACTAGGGACTTTCTTGGGAAGTAGTTGGTTTACTGATTTTTCCACACAGCTTTCGGATGCAAAAATTCGCTTTTCAAACGGTTTTCTTGAAACAGAAGATTTTTTTGGTGGATGCCAGAGTGACACGGGAAGAATGGCGTTTTTCTTGGGTGCCGAGCGAGAAGATGATTATCGTTTTATTGTGATAAAATATGATATTGCCAATAAGTCACTTGAGCCAGCTCTTCTTTTGAACGGGGCGGAAGATGCAGTGGTGACGGAATTTGGAAAGCGAGAAGGTTCTTTTATTAACTTTCCCGCAGATGATGGACGAACACTTCGCTACTATTACGATTCGAATATCGTTATTCAGTCGCCTTCGTGATTTTTAGGGCACTGAAGGAACAAATCCAGTGTTTGACGACAAAGAGAAGGATTCATCATCTCCTCATTTTTTTTCTCGTAGGGCAAGAAGCCATCTCTTTTTAAGTTCTCGAATATCTTTTGTGTTTGGGTTTTTTCTAAAGAGTTCTTTTCTCGTGTGTGCTACGAGTTCGGGAAAAGATTCCTGAAGCGATTCAAGCAAAAAGCTTTTTGCTTGTGATTTTCGAGAAAGCCACAGAAAAAACTGTTCTCGAGGAGTGAGCAACAAATGCTTTCGTACTTTTGGATACCAGCGTCGTCCTAAAAAAACGAAACATATTCCGGCAATGCCCCAGAAAAAAAACGCTTTATTTTCGGAAAGTGTTTTTAGGAATGCCTTTTGTCGTTCCCCTGTATAGCTTACAATATATTCAAACCAACGGAGTTCTATGGTGTCATACCAGCGAACCATCGTCCCCCAAAAACCGCGCTGATGGAGCCATGTCACGGTTTCTTCCGAGATGGGAGTCGCATCCAGCTGAATCCATCCATTCTCTTTATCAAATACTTCTGTCCATGAATGCGCATGAATACCGCGAATTATCCAGGCATTTGCAGTATTGTTGTATTCGCCTCCTCGATACCCATTAACAAATGTTGCTGAGTATCCAAATTCTTGAAGTGTGAGTGTGAGTACCGTGGCAAAATATTCACAGTGACCGCGACGACTTCCGTAGAGAAAATCTTTTAGGGAACTTGCGGTATTGGCAAGAGAATAGGAAAAACCGGCGTCATCGCGAATGTAACGAGTAATGAGAACAGGATCAGATTGAATATCTTTTGGGATGGTTTCCCAAAATGGCTGAAACAAATTTCTTACTGATGGAGAAAGTTTTTTCTCCTCGGAAATAAAAATGGGAAATTCTGCTTCTATCGGTATTCCGTTTTTATTTTTTAAGAGGAGTTTTGTTTCTGCAGAAGAGTACAGAGGGCGCAAGAAATTGATGAGGGTGGAGTCTTCTGCAAATGTATTGGCACGAGCACCAATGATGGAGACGGGGCGAATAGGAGTGAAGAGTGCCTTTTCTCCACTTTTGTGGTAGTAGCGAACATTCCATTCAAAAAGAGTGTCGGAATTACTCTCTTTTTGGGAAAGAAATGGTCTCAGAGAACCCTCTTTTTTTCGCCAACTCTTTCCATCAAATATTTCATATCGTGCGCCACGCCACAGAAGGTTTTGGAGTGCTTTTTGGTCATTTTCTGAAATGCCTTCAATGACTATTTTTTTGGAGTAGTCCTCTTTAATGCTCCGAATATTCTGAAGATCAACTTCTTCATCAAATCCTGTTTTGGTTTCTTTTGTCGTTTTTTCAATGAGAGAAGTATCTTTTGTGCGAGTTCCGTGTGGAAGGAAAAAAAACAAAGTAAAAGTGAGCAAAAGCACTCCTCCGACGAGTGACACCATATCCCTTCTCCTTCGTCGTGGCATTACAAATCGGTTGTATTCGGAAGGAACTTCTCCTGCGGCAGAGAGGGAAAAAAGGAGAACGGCGAGAATGAGAAAGAGGAGAAAGAGGAAGAAAAACCACGCCTCCAAGCTATAGAGCGAAAAGGCAACAAAAACAAAAAGGATAAGGAAAATATAGGTGAGCATGTCTCGTCGTTGACGAGGGAAAAGATGTTTCCAAATAGCAAGAAGAAGGAGGAAATGCACTCCGGCAATAACCGTATCATCACGAATGCCACCTTCTGCAAAGCAGAGGAAAAAGAGGAAGAGTGCTGTCCCATTCATTTCGCGTATTCCTCCACGAGAAAGTTCTCCTCTTTTGGTGAAGAAGAGCACCGTCAATATGCTTATAATTGCCGAAATGGTGAACGACCAGAGTCGCGATTCCCATTGTGCTCCGAGCACTCCGACGAGAATAAGAAGCCACTCAACGGTAATAACTCCGCGAACACTTTTCCATTGCCAGAGTGGCACATTTCCCGAAAGGCGAAAGGTGTTTCCTTCAGTTTTTTCTTTCCGTTTTGGCTTTTCAAGAGGAGAAGGGATCATTTCTCGCACGAACCATGAGTCAGTTTTAGCAGAACGAAGGGCATCAATATGCCGAAATTCTTCTCCGTCCTGAAGAGGTCGAATATGAAAATAGAGCTCTTCTTCTGGTCTTCGAAGAAAAAGATGTACTCCTGCATCTTCTGGTGATGAAAATGGTGGAACGGGAATACGAAGACGAAAAATATCGAGTCTTCCTTGGATAAGAAGTGTTATTTTATCTTCTTTTTCTATCTCGTATTCTAAGGAAGCAGTGGGAGTAAGAATGTTCTTCTTGTTTCCTCGAGAGACAAGAAGAGAAATTCCCGAGAAGATATTTGGATGGAGAAAGCGAATGAAGAGAAGTTTCTCATTCCCTTCTTGTGTCCAGAATACGGATATTTTTTTTCGAAGAACCCATGTTTCCCAAAACGAAAAAAGGAAGAGTGAAAGAACAAACGCGGGAAGGAACATAAGGACTTGAATTCCCTTTGCAAAGGAAATAAACATCAGGAGTATTCCAAGCCCAAGGAGTACTGCTCCCGTTTTCGAAAGCGCTCCCGAAACCGAAAGCCACCGATTAAGACGGGCGAACATGTACGTTCAAAAATTAGGAAAGCCCCCGAAAGATATTTCGATATGCTTCTCGAAGCATCTCCTCAAGCTCTTTTGTGCCGAGTGCCGCGTCTTTTAGGGAAATCCGATGATGAAAAAATGGAACAATAAGATCTTTTCCATCTTCGGGAATGACAAAATCACGTCCAGAAAGAAATGCATGTGCCCGAAGAGCAGAGGTAAACACTCCGAGAGATCGGGGACTCATTCCGTAGCGAAAAAGTTCTGGATTTCGTGACCATTCTGCCATGCGCAAAAGTCGTTCCAAAATGTCATCTGACACAGTCACTCTTTTGACCTGTTCCTGAATGAAGAAAATTTCTTCCTCACTCAGGATAGGGTCAAGTGACATAACACGGTTTTCGAGATTGAGATATTCCTGATTTTGGAGAATGTTTTTTTGGAGTTCTCTATCGGGAAATCCCATTGCTATTGAACATGAAAATCGATCGGATTGCGCTTCAGGAAGAGGATATGTTCCGGCATATTCCACCGGATTTTCTGTGGCAATAACGAGATGAATTTTTGGGAGCGGATAGGTTTTTCCTGCTATTGAGACTTGTCGTTCTTCCATAGCCTCCAAAAAAGCACTCTGTGATTTTGGGTGCATACGATTGATTTCATCAATGAGAACGATTTCTTGAAAAATAGGCCCTTTTTTAATAGAGAATTCCTTGGTGATATGATCGAGGATTTCACCTCCCAGAATATCTTGGGGGAGAGTGTCGCTTGTTCCTTGCAGTCGTGAGAAACTTCGTCCCAAAAGGCGAGCAAATGCCTTAGCGAGGGTGGTTTTTCCTACACCCGGAAGATCGTTAATAAGAATATGCCCTTCAATAAGCAAGGGGATAAAAAGGAGGCGCACGACATACTCTTTGTTAAAAGCGAAGGGAGAAAGGAGAGACTGAAATTTCTGTGTTTTTTTTCGGAGTACCTCTTTCTGCTCTTCTGATCTAGGAGCTGGTGTGTTCATAGTTTTTTTTGTTTCTCACTATTCTACCGGAGAAAGTACTCTTTCACAAGTAGTTGCCTTTTTGTGAAAGATATGATATTCTGAAAACATAATAAATATGGGACTCATGAAAGCCCGATTACTCACTCTCCTTCTCCTCTTCTCGTTCTTCTTTCTTCCCGTTTCCGCTGTACAAGCAGATCGGGGTGATCCTTTTGGAACGAATGTAGGAGGAAATATCGATGCTGCCGTAAATGCTACGCTTCCCGATGCAGTAATTCGCGCTATTAATTATACTCTTCTCTTTTTTGGACTTCTTATTCTTGCTACTTTTATCTATGCCGGTGTTCTCATGGTAACGGCACAAGGGGAAGAGGAACAGGTAAATAAAAGTAAACGAATTATGATTTATGCGGTTATTGGTTCTCTAGTTATTATGTTTTCTTACGCGATTGTTCGAGTGATTACCGGAGCGCATGGTGTTATTGATGGAGGAGGTGCTTAATTTTGATGCTTTTCGAATAGATCTTTTTCTGTCACAATAGGAACAGGTTCTTCTGAGGGAGTTTTACAAATGAATAAAGCACGAATATTTGCCGCGCAATCGAATCCAAGTCTTTCAAAAGAAGTGAGTGAGATGCTGAAGATGCCACTTGGAAAACATACAGTAAAATCTTTTTCGTGTGGAGAGCTTTATGTGAACTACGATGAGACGATTCGGGGATGCAAAGTATTTATTATCGCCACTATTCGTCCGCACCGAATTCATGATGATTTTTTTGAAATTTTTTTGATGTGTGATGCGGCGAGGCAAAGTTTTGCCAAGTCAGTTCATGTGATCATTCCGCATTTTGGCTATTCCCGACAAGACAAAATTCATTCTGCTCGTGAATCTATTTCAATGCGTCTTTGCGCCGATCTCCTTATTAAAAGTGGTGCGGAGCATATTGTTACTCTCCATCTTCATGCTGATCAGAGTATGGGCTTTTTTTCCGTTCCTGTAGATAACCTAAATCCGCGTCGAATGTTTGTAGAATATTTTCGGGAAAAAAATCTGAAAGATGCCATTGTTGTTTCGCCAGATGCTGGAGGTGCCAAGAGTGCTAAAAAATTTGCAGACTTTTTGGGGGTGGAACTTGCCATTCTCCATAAGTCACGTCCAAAGCATAATGAATCGGTTGTAACCCACCTCATTGGTGATGTTCAGGGGAAAACCTGTATTCTCTATGATGATATGATCGACACTGCGGGATCGGTTTGCAACGCCAAAACAGCCCTCCTTCAGAATGACGCAAATCCCGATGTCTATCTTTGTGCAACGCATCCCATATTTTCTGGTCCGGCGGTTGATCGTCTCAATGCCGCAAGTTTTCGAGAAATTGTCGTCACAAACTCTATTCCGGTACCACAGGAGAAAATTACTGGACTGCGACAACTCTCCATTGCTCCTCTTATTGCAGGAGTCATTGCAAATACTATTGAAGAGAAATCGGTGAGTGAACTTTATTTCTAGCTGGAAAAATCGCTTATAAGCTGATCGGCAATCTTGTACACCGGACCTGCCCCCATCGTGATAATAACATCTTCAGGGTGAGATTCGTGATGAAGAAGGGAAACAGTATGAGAGAAGTCTTTTGAATACCGAACCGATACTCCTTGTTGTCGAATTTTCTTCACAAGCATTTCGGCATTTACCGAGGCAACATCTTCTTCTGTATCGCGAACACGGTAAATATCGGGAATGAGCACCTGATCTGCTTCTGAAAAGCTTTGTGAAAATTCATTCAAAAAATCTCGTGTACGCGAGTATTGATGAGGCTCAAAAATAGCCCAAATTTTTTGGGTGGGGTACCGTTCTCGCAATGCACGAAGAGTTGCTCGAATTTCGGTAGGATGATGCGCATAGTCATCATAGACCACTCCTAATGTGCTGATTCCCTTTTTTTGGAAACGACGCCATGTTCCTCGAAACTGAGAAAGCGCACTCCGAATAGCATCGGGACGTATTCCCAACGTATCAGTAAGTGCCAATACAGCGGCGGCATTAGCGCGATTGTGTTCCCCTGGAACAGAGAGCAGAGGAACCTTTGAAAGAAATGTGGCGGTATTAACTCGTGTTCCCGAAAAATCTTGAAAGAGAGAAGAGATTGTTGAATCAGAAAAATTGGCAATAAGTGTGCCATTTTTTGGAAGTCGATTGGAGAAATCACGAAAAGCTGCATAATATCGCTCGGGACTGCCAAAAAAATCGAGATGATCTGGTTCTATGTTCGTCACCACAATGACAGAGGGGGAAATGTGCAGAAAAGATTCATGATATTCACAAGACTCCACAAGGAAAAATCGTTCTTCCGAAGGAAAGCACAGGGGATCTGCTGTGGGAATACGAATATTTCGCTCTTCCCATTCAAAAACTTTTGTGCCCAAAATAACGAGCGGATCAGTGCCGGCGGCTTCAAATGCAAGACCTGCCATCGCAGTTGTTGTTGATTTTCCGTGAGTTCCACAAATAGAAATTGTACGCTTGCTTGAGGAAATGTCTCCAAGAGCGGCAAAATATGATTTCTGAAGAACTCCTCTTTCTCGTGCTACTTCTCGTTCAGGATTCTCTTCTGGAATAGCTTCAGAATAGACGAGTTGATAGATGTCAGAAGGGACATTCTCTTTTTTGTGTTGTCGAAAAAGAGTGACTCCTTCTTTTTCCAAATCTCGAAGAATATCAGAATCGCCTGCATCAGAGCCACTCACTAAAACTCCACGAGAGAGAAAATAGCGTGCAAGTGCGCTCATACCAATGCCACCAATACCAACGAAATGTGCCTTCATGAAGCAGAGAGATATTCCCGAAGCTTTTTAAGTCCTCGAGACTGGAGAATGCGAACAGCTGTTTCACTTTTTCCTAAAATAGCCCCTATTTCTTCATTACTTCTTTCTGAAAAATATTTAAGCGCAATCGCTTGTGATTGCATATCGGGAAGCTGGCGGAGACCAAAAAGAAGTCTCCTTTTTTCAATGTTGAGAGAGGTTTCTCGATCCGCGTGAGAATGCGAAGATTCATCAGAGAAATCTTCCGGGATTTCTTCAGAAGGAATGTTTTTGCGGTAATAATCAATAAGAGCATTTTTTGCGATGCGAAAAAGCCACGCAGAAAACGGCATTCCCTCTCGTTTTTGATAGGAATTTAGATTACGGAGTGTTTTGAGGAAGACATCTGCTGTAATGTCTTCGGCTGTTTCACGAGAAGAAACACGAAAAACAATATACCGATAGATCGGATCTAAAAAATGATCGTAGAGTTTTCCAAACGCTTCACGATCTCCATCTCGTGCTTTGATTACCCAATGATCAATATCTAGCCCTTCAATCACGAGGAAAAAAAACCAACCTCCTTTTTCCCAAAAAAGTGAAACATGAGCAAGGATAATACCTTGCAAAATCTTATATATTGTTTTTAAAAAAGGAAATTCATATTTTGTTTTGTTGTTTCATTTTTAAAATCATCCTTTTTTTGACAGATGTGTTACTTTTGAAAATTGAGAACAGCCAAACACTAAAAAATAAAATATCTCATCTGTTTCATCAAAAAAAACTCTTCTTGAGAGTCTTTTGTGGAATGTTCTCTTAAAAAAATGAAACAGTGTTATTGTACTCGTTTTTGAAAAACTCTCGTTTCGGTATTCATTTGTACTATATCGCCTTCTTCTACAAAAAGGGGAACCTGAATAATCATTCCGTTTTCGAGTGTTGCTGGCTTTGTTCCTCCTTGCGCTGTATCTCCTTTTACTCCAGGAGGAGTCTCTTGAATGAGAAAAGACATGCTTGGGGGAAATTGAATACGAATGGGGGTTTCTCTGAAATGTTGAATATCAACATCTTCTCCCTCCTTTAAAAATACAGAATCTTCTCCGAGTATTTCTTGGGAAAGGGTGAATTGTTCATAGCTTTCGTTGTTCATGAATTCATATCCGTCTCCATTTTTATAGAGATATTGGGCGCGGAAATAGCCAACATCTGCTGGTTGCAATTTTTCATTTCCCTGAAAAGTGCGAGGGATAGTATTACCCGTCTTTAAATTCTTGAGTGTTGTTTTCAGCACTCCCGTTCCGCGCGCTTGTTTGCTGTGTTGGCAATACGTTACGAGAAAAGGCTCATCATCGAGAACAATAGTGTGCCCAACACGAAGCTCACCCAATGAATACATAAAATATTTAAAAATCGAGTGTTATTCTGCCAGAGAGAAGAGAGGACGCAAAGATTTTTTTTCTCGAACGTGTGCTCCTGCTTCCAAAAACCAATAACAACTCTCTATTCACCACCATTTTTTTCTTTTTGAGAAGGTTCTTTGCGCCAAAAGGCAGGAGACAGAAAGAAGCCGATGAGGATAGCAACAATAGTCCCTCCGATACCAATCAAAATAATACGAATAGGAGGGCTTAAGTTTTCGAAAAGGAGATCCCCATATCGTGCTGGAGAAAACATAGGAATGATTGTTTTCGAAATGATGCCGAGTTTTTTTGGAGCATCAGGAAGAGAAAAACGCGTATCAGGCTCATGCCATAGTGGATTTTTAAATGCGATAGAAAAATTGGCTTCTGTTTCTGAGAAGCGGAAACCAATAGCAATATCAGAATAATTGGAGAGTGTTTTTTTGAACGAATCGAATGATGTATTTTCAAGAAAAAAATCGTCAAAAAATGGCTCTGGAATAAGTTGCCCTAGTTTTCGATAACACCCGTCTGCGTCACAAGAAACTTGTTTTTGATTTCCACGAAAGAAAAGGGTGTCGCTGTTTACAATAACATCCCAATCAAAAACTGATTGAGGAATATTTTTATAGTATGAGGAAACATTCTTCATACTCCCATCATGCTCGGGAAGAATTTTTGCCATTTCTATGGCCTCTTGAAGATACCGAATCTGCCGATGAAGTGCTTCGTGTAAAAACGTTTTCCCTGCAGGAGTGTCGAATGTTGCTCCAAATGTCTGGAGAGAAAAATCAGAAAAGCTGAGTATGTTTTCTGGCAAAAATGCTCGTGACCGTTGAAGAGGGAAGGAACTGTTCTTTTGAAGAAGTGTCTCCTGCAGAACATCTTCCTGAAGAGAGAGGAAGAGAGTGTTATTTTGTATACCAAGAAAAAAGGGAGGAAGGAGATTGCTTTTCGGAACCGCAATATACCATGTATTTTCAAACTCCCTTTTTTCTGCCGAGTTATTTTTTGCGATATTTTGCAGAATATTTTCTCCATCCGAGCTTTTTTTGAGAGGAATGGCAACAAAGAAGAGATTCGAAAAACGATCCAAGAGGGGCACAGTCGGTGAGGAGGAGAGAATATTTCCCCATAGGTCTTTTGCATGTACGCCAAAATACACTTCATTTTTTAGAGAGCCGAAAATGCCAACAAGAGAAGGAATAGAAAATCTTTGCGAAAGCCATTCTCGAAATATGCCAGCAGCGGTCTCTCTCCAAGAAGCATCCCCTTCTTCATTGCGCAAGCTCTGCTCTGGAAATGAGTGTCCTAAAAAGCATTCTCCTGTTTCAAGCGCATTGGGATCCAGTCCTCCATCGGATTCCATTTTTTGAGATTCCTCACTGTTGAGGCGAGCAGAAAGGCGATAGCACTGATCCTGAACGCCTGAGTCAGTATTCGGCAAAGAAGTGTATTCATAAGGATTTCCATCTGGATCATGAGGTGTGCTTCCCATGTATCCTGTTTCCACCAGTGTTTCGAGAGAAGATGGATAATATCCATTTTCCGTTTTGTATTTCTGAAGAACCCCATGAAGGACTAAAAGATCATTTTCACGAGTTTCATTGGGAGTATTTCGGAATGCCCCAGAGAAGCCAACACCCATTTCAGCAAGAAGTGTGGAAAAATCGACCGATATTTCTCCTCGAAAAACACTGTCGGTCATTCCAGAATCCTGAATACCAAACCATGATGTTTCTGAGCCAGAAAGGGCATTTTTTACTATATTTCTCGTTTCATTTTCTTGTGAAAAGAAAACGGTATCAAAGGCAATATGATCGGAAATAACTATTCCAACTCCAAGAGACTCCAAATGATTTGCAAAAAGAGATTGAAATGTCTTTCGAAAATGTTCGTATTCTGAAATTTCAGCGCGAGTTGCAGTTTTGAGAGATACGCGTCCGAGCGGGGTGGGGTGAAAAAGGCTTCCCCATGTTTCATGAGCAATAACACCATCTTCTCCAATAGAAAATGCTTCAGGATTCCATACTGACCCCTCTGCGATGTATTTCCGATCTTCCACCTGAGAGAGGGTTACTGGTAATATTCCCTCAAGTTTCCAATATCCCCATACGAGATACTGTAGGGCTTCTTCTGCTGAAAGTACTCGTCGTCTCCTTTGTGATTTTATGTGATACTCAGGATCGGAAATCTTTTTCAAAAATGCTGTCGAAACAATAACTTCTCCATTTCGTCGATTATCGAGCGTTTTTATAATTTTTGAGAAATCCACACTATTTTCCATATTTGGCACAATTCCTCCGTATGCTTTTTTAATACGTTCAAAAAGTGAATCATGTGAAGCAATAACAACATAGCGCCCCATGCGACCAAAGGAATTTTCCCCTGTACGAAAAACGCTTGCCCAAACATCTTCAATGCTTGTTTTTGGTTGTATAATAAGGGCGTAATCGCCTCCCGAAATCCAACTGGTATCTTCAAAAACAAGTGCTACTTCTTGAGAAGAGCGCAAGAGTTCGGGGAGATTTTTTATTCCAAGACGTTTTTCTATTGTTTCTTGTGTCTCAGTAAGTGATGGAATGGGGAGCACTGTTTTTATCGAGTCTGAAAGCGGAGAAATACTGTTGAAAAGTTGCAGAAGATCACTCCCTGATGTAAAAGAAACGACAAGATCATCTTCTGGAATATTGCGAAAGAGAGGATACGCCTTGCTTTTTATTATTTCTGAGGTGGTCTTTTTGGGATACGCTCCTTCGATGTTTTCCAGAGAAACTCGCTCTGGAAGAGTGGTAAGTGAAAGAGAAAATGTTTCGTTCTTCTCTCCAGGCGCAACTTGTGGGCCACACGATTCACCGGAATTTGCGAGAAAGGAAACCTCACGACAGCAGTTAATGTTTGCTTCTTGGAGAACGGTTCCGATTATTTTTGCTGTTTTTTCTCTTTGATTTTCGTCTTCCGAAGAGGCGAGAAGTGTTTGTTTTTTTTCAATGAGAAGGCGGAGCTTTTGGGTAGTTTTTTCGTCAGGAGATTTGGTAAGAAGACGAGAGCAATCTTCCTTTTTAGTGGGTTCTCCTTCAGAAAAATACGTTTCGCAAATATTTGTGAAGTATGAAAAACAGGAGAAAACATACACTGGAGAGGTTTTTTCGGAGATGCCTTTTGTTTGTCCAGAATTGTATGAATATGATAGCTCTCCACTGAACTCAGCAATATTCCGATTCTGACGTGCAAAAAATATGTTTGCCCATTCTTCATTGGGATACTGTAAAAAGTCTTCTAGTGTTTGAGGATAATGCCCAGTGTGCATTCGGAATCGCTCAATAGATTGACGAATGAGAATAAGAACATCTTCTGAGAGGGGAGGCATGCTGAGGGACTCATTTCCAGCTTGACCAGAAGCATCTTGTGTCATTTTTTGGAGGTTTTCGATCCATGAGAACGAATCGCCAAAAAAGTGAAAGAGAGCTCCGGAACGGTCAATTCCAATATTACTGGGGAAGAATGATGAAGGTTTGGCTTCAGATTTCTCTCCAAGACGATATTCAAGCATTCGAATTTCGGTTTCGAGAAGCGCGTTTTCTCCAAAAAGACGGCGTTTTTCGCGAAGCGTCTCAATTTTTTGGTGTTCTTGGGACTGTATTTCTTGATCTCTTTCTTCTGGGGGTATTCCACTTTCTGCCCCCCAAGAAAAGGAAAAGCAAGGGGTTACCAAAAAAAGAAGAATCGTGCCGTAAAAAATTTTCTTTGTCTTTTTGTTTGGCATATCTTCTTATTATAGACATTTTCTCAAAAAAAGAAAATGAATTTCTTTCCTCTTGTTTCATTGGATTTTCTGTTTAGAACTACAAATATTGCTCCTTGTTTTCGGCATGCTCCTCCATGGTGGTGGCGTAATATATATTTCCTTTCATATCGTGAAGATAATACCAATATGAGCTTTCCTCAGGGTTTGCCGCGGCGAGAATGGACGAAAGCCCTGGGTTACAAATTGCCCCAGGAGGAAGTCCCTTGACCGCTCGTGTATTCCATGGATTTTTTGATTGCAGATCATCTATGGTAAGCGCTTCTGTCTTTTTTCCTGTGGCATATCTTGTAGTGGCATCTGCTCCCAAAAGCCAATCGTTATCGAGGCGTTTCCAGAGGATTCCCGAGATTATCGGGCGTTCCTCATCTCCCCTCGATTCTTTCTCGAGAATAGACGCCATTTTTAAAATTTCCCATCCGTTTCGACTGCTTGTTCCAAAGATAGTTTTCGTTCGCTCATCAAACGTGCGGAGAAGCCTTCTCGCAAATGCTTCTGCTGAAAAATTTTCGGGATTTACAAAATAAGTGTCAGGAAAAAAGAATCCTTCTCGGAGCTTTGGATCTGCTGGCAAGAAAGGAAAATCAGAAAAATCACATGTCCTTACGCACTCCAGAAAAGCTCCTTTGGGAGCAAGAGAAAATTCTGCTAAACGAGCATCAATATCGGCGTTGGTAAACCCTTCAGGAATAGTAAAAGAAATTTCTTGAGATACTGCTTTTGTGAGGAGCTCCGTAAGGGCAGGAATGGGCAGATTTTTTGGAAGATAAAATGTTCCTGCTTGAATATTTTCAGCAACCCCCGATCTTTTTGCATAACGCAAAAATGCCCAAGAGGAAGAGATGAGTCCCTCTTCCTGAAGACGAATACTCATATTTGGAAGTGATTCTCCTTTTTCCACTGTAAAAGGAAAAACAGCATCAGAGCTTTCTGGAGATTTGGCAATAAGCATTCGATACTGTACTTCTTGCGCTATAAAAAGAGCACCCATAACAAATATAATGGCGATCATTGTCTTAATGCGCAGACTCATTTTTTGCCGCTGAATATGCTTTTGAGAAAACATGGATTATGCATTGGGAAGTCCCATATTGCCCATGAGCGGTTTCATTTTTTCGGCGGCAATTTCTTGTGCTTTTTTTTGAGCACGTTCAAGTGCAATCTTGAGATTTTTTTCAATACGCCTCTTATTCTCGGGAGCCAAAATGGCATCGTCAAATTCAACAGAAACCACATCTTGTGCGGCATTGACAACTACCAAAACTCCATCTTCTTCTGCTTCTATTTCAATTTCTTTGAGCTTTTTTTTGAGTTCTTTTGCTTTTTTTTGCATCTGGTACATATCTTTCATTTGTCCGAACATAAGTTTTTCAGAGAAAGAAAATTTCTCAAAGAGTGTGCCAAAGGAAAAACAAAGGAGCAAGAAGACTCACGCAAGAAATCACCTTATCTAAGGTTTTTTGGATCACAAATAGCTGAGTCATTTTCAGAGATTTTGTCTGTAGAATATCATGTTTTTGCATTAGGAAAATGACGATTGGGAAACAGTATATTCTCATCAATATCAAAAAAATGTATTGTCTTTCTGAATCGCATTTTTATATATGACCGACCAAGAAATTCGACAGCTTCTTTCTGTTCGAGGAGAAGAGCAAAAAAAGCTTTTTGCTCGGGCAGATACTGTTCGACGAGAATCTATTGGGGAGGAGGTCTATTTTCGGGGAATTATTGAGTTTTCGAACATCTGCGAAAAAAACTGTTTTTACTGCGGTATTCGCCGAGACAACACTAAAACAGAGCGATTTCGCATGACGCATGAAGAAGTTGATCAGTGTCTTCGTTTCATCGACAAATCACAATATGGATCAGTAGTGCTTCAGTCTGGCGAGCTTACGTCAAGAAGTGCGCTCGATTTTGTGCTTCAGATCCTGAAAAACATTCGAAAAGATTTTCCAGAAATGGGTATTACACTTTCGCTTGGCGAACTTCCAAAAGAATTTTATAAAGAACTCAAGGAGGCGGGCGCAGATCGTTATCTCCTTCGCATCGAGACTTCAAATCCAGAGCTTTATCGCAAACTTCATCCTGCAGATCATCTGTTTGAAAGACGAAAGCAGTGTCTCCTCGATCTCAAGGAACTCGGGTTTCAGGTAGGAACGGGAAACATGGTGGGAGTTCCCGAACAAACGATGGATGATCTTGTGAATGATCTTCGATTTTTTCAAGAACTCGATACCGATATGTTTGGGCTTGGTCCGTATGTTTTTCATGAAGATACGCCACTCGGAACTCCAGAAATGAAAGAATGGTGGAAGAAAAAGAAGCATGATATTTTGGATACAACTCTTAATTTTATTGCAGTGCTCCGTCTTTTAATGCCAACAGTAAATATTGCTACCGCTACTGCGCTCGAAGCCATTCATCCTCGTGGTAGAATTTACGCCCTACAAGCAGGAGCAAACGTTTTTATGCCAAGTGTGACTCCCGTGGAATATCGCGGGCTTTACCTTCTCTATCAAAACAAACCTTGTGTGGATGAAAAAGCAGATCAGTGTTCAGGGTGTTCGGTCGCAAAAGTGAAATCCGCAGGGCTTATTCCTGCTCTTGGAAAACGCGGAGACGCACAACATTTTTCTCAACGAAACCGTGGTAAAACGTGAAGAACGAAACATCATTGGTATTGTTGGCAGAACAAACGCCGGAAAATCGAGTTTGCTCAATCTTCTAAGTGGGCAAGAGCACTACGCTATTACCGATAGTACCCCCGGAACTACTGCCGATACAGTAACCACTATCATGGAAGTTCATGGGCTAGGACCATGTAAAATTTTAGATACCGCTGGAGTAGACGAATATTCTGAACTGGGTGAAAAAAAACGGAAAAAATCATACGAAGCATTAGAAGAAGCCGATCTTGTTCTAGTGGTTGTTGACGCAGGGCGCGCCCAAAAAGACGGAGTGAAAATTGAAAAAGAACTTATTGAGCACGCAAAAGAGCGCGGAAAGCAGGTGCTTCTCGTATGGAATACTTTTCAAAATAGCCAAGAAGCCTCCCCAAAAACACAAGAAAAAGAACTCGGTGTTCCAGGAATTTTTCTCTCGGCAAACGATTTTTCAGAGCAGAGTCGGCTTGCCGATTTTTTGAAAGAGCATTTCGAGGTACCCAATCGAGACATCGACCTCCTTCCTAATCTTTCAGAAAAAGGAGTTGTGCTCCTTATTATTCCCATGGATGAAGAAACGCCAACACTTCGACTTCTCCGTCCGCAAGACATGGCGATGGAACGGCTTCTCAGAAACTTCGTTACGCCAGTGCTTTTTCGACTTCATCTCGGCAAAGCACGTAGTGATAATGCGAATGAGGTTCAAGAAGAACAAGCACGATTTTCAGGGCTCATTCAATTTCTGAAGAATGCCCCAGAAGGACTGCAGCTTATTATCACCGATAGCCAAGCATTTGATATTGTTGCAAAATGGGTTCCACAGGAAATTCCTCTTACTTCCTTTTCCGTTATGATGGCGCACTATATGGCGTGTGGAGAAATGGATTTCCTCCTCAAAAGCGTAAATGCCATGGACCTTTTGGAAGATGGCGATACAGTGCTTATCGCCGAATCATGTAACCACAATCGAAAATGTGACGATATTGGCACCGTACAAATTCCGCGGATTATTAAAGAAAAAACTGGAAAAGACGTACAGTTCGAATTTGCATTTGGACGCACATTTCCCGAAGATCTTTCGTCGTACAAAATGGTTATCCACTGTGGCTCGTGTATGACCGATCGGCAAAAGTTTTTTCGAAGAATTCGCATTGCCGAAGAACAAGGAATTCCTCTGACGAATTACGGATTTTTTCTCGCCTACGCACAAAATCCCGAAACGCTTGTAAGAGTGACGAAGTTCTTTCTGAAGTAGATCCTATTCTTGCACCCTTTCCGCTTTCCCTGCATAATCTCTTTCGTGAATGAAGCAGAAAAAACAAGTGGCAAACTCAAAAAATTTCGGAAGAGAATTGATAAGGTTCTCATTGGTTTTGTGGTTGGTGGTGCGGTTGGTTCCATTTTGGGAATGACATTTTCCCCAAAATCGGGGAAAGAAACGCAAAAAATTCTTACGGATAAAAACCGAGAAACTTGGGAACGGATTTCGGACATTTTAGAAGAGCAGAAAAAACAAAAAAAACAGGGTATTTGGCATATGCTTCACAATTTCTTTGTCAAAAAACGTAATGGAGGAGGTACGGAAGATTGAGCCGTTTTCTCACGGAGCATTTGGAACGGTTTATATTCCGGGGAGTAAATCGCTTACTAACCGTGCGCTTTTGCTGTGTGCATTGGCAGACGGAAAAAGTGAGCTCCATTTTCCGCTTCTTTCGGAAGATTCAGAACTTATGCGCGAAGCTCTGAGAAAAATCGGAATTGATATTCAGATTCAGAACGATGTGTGGGAAATCCACGGAACCGGTGGAAAATTTGTTTCTGGAAATCATGAACTTTTTGTGGGAAATGCCGGAACTGTCGCTCGCTTTCTTTCTGCCGCTATGGGACTTAATAGTGGAACCGTTCGCATTTCTGGAAAACCGCGTATGCACGAACGCCCGCTTAAGGATTTGCTAGATGCGCTCAAAGATATTGGGGTGGATATTATTTCAGAAAATGAGAATGGTTGTCTTCCGGTTATTATTTCTGGAGCGGGAAAAATTGCAGGAGGAACAGCAGGAATTTCTGGAGACACCTCGAGTCAATTTCTTTCGGCGCTCCTTCTTGTTGGCGCAAAAACAGAAATGGGCATTCGCATTCAGGTTCGTCCGCCACTTGTTTCTCGTCCATATCTCAGCATGACCATCGCGCTTCTTCAGCAGTTTGGCGTAAAAGTAATATCACATTCAGGATTTGAGTTTTCCGTGGAACCGCAAAATATTCAACCCATTTCTCTTGATATCGAGGGAGATGCGAGTTCTGCGGCACATGTTTTTTCCCTTGCTGTTGCCGCTGGAGGAAATGTGACGATTTCAAATTTTCCGTATCCGAGTTTGCAGGGAGATGCCAGATTTTTGGATATTTTGGAGAAATTTGGCGCGAAAGTAGAACGAACTTTATCGGGTGTTACGGTCAAGAGAATTGAGGAACTCAGGCCTCTTGGAGAAATAGACATGGAAGATATGCCAGATGTTGCGCTTGCAGCGGCAACCTTGGCACCACTTGCTCAAGGAAAAACAAAGATCACCGGACTCTCCACACTCCGCAAAAAAGAGTGTGACCGCCTAGAAGCACTTCGACTGAATTTAGAGAAAATGAATGTTGCGGTACAAACATCAGAAGATAGCATTACCATTGTGGGAAATCCCAAAACAATGATTGGAGCGAAAATCGAAACCTTCGACGATCATCGCATTGCCATGAGTTTTTCGGCTCTTGGAACGCGTATTTCAGGCATGACAATTTGTGATCCGAAATGTGTTGGAAAAACATTTCCCGAGTTTTGGAATGTTTTTGAGTCATTGCGAGCAACATGAGAAATACTGTTCTTATTGGGATGCGTGGCTGTGGAAAATCATCCTTGGGAAAAGTTCTCGCCAAAAAACAAGGGCGACCCTTTATTGACACCGATATTCTTATTGAAAAGGCTTCTGGAAAAAGTATCTCTCAAATAGTATCAGAAAGTGGCTGGGAGGCATTTCGAGATCTTGAAACTACTGTGTGCAAAAAAGTCGGAGAAAAAGAAGGAGCAGTTATTGCGGTTGGTGGCGGAGCAATTTTACGAGAAGAAAATGTTGTCGCCCTCAAGAAAAACGGAGTCCTTGTGTTTTTGAACGTTCCGCTTTCGATTCTCGAATATCGCATTCGAAATGGAAAAAAAGGGCATCGTCCAAGTCTTACTGGAAAAAATATTGCAGAAGAACTTCGAGAAATTTGGGAAGCAAGGAAACAGTATTACCATGAATCTGCGAACATTACTTTTTCTGTTTGCGAGGGGGGAGGAAGTGTTTCTCGGCAAGTAAGAGAACTTTTGACACTCCTGCAATCTTTTGAAAGCATTTGTAAAGAATCTTTTTAATATGCTTCTCTCTTGTGCCACCGACAGTATTGGGAATACGCCACTCATCAGGCTTTCTCGCTTTTTTCCCCAAGGGAATATTTTGGGGAAACTCGAATCGCAAAATCCTGGTGGATCCATAAAAGATCGCATTGCTCTCGCTATGATTATAGATGCTGAAGAGCGTGGTATTTTGTTGCCCGGTGGAACAGTAGTGGAGCCGACAAGTGGAAACACTGGAATAGGACTTGCGTTCGTATGTGCCACGCGCGGATACAAATGCATTCTCACTATGCCTGAAAGTATGAGTATGGAAAGAAGAAAGATGACGAATTTTTTTGGAGCGCAACTCATCATCACTCCTGCAGAAGAAGGTATGCGAGGTGCCATTTTAAAAGCAGAAGAAATTGCACAAGAAAAAGATGTTTTCTATCCAAACCAATTCAGAAACCCAATAAATCCAAAAATTCATGAGAAAACCACTGGTTCAGAGATTTGGAAGGATACCAAGGGAAAGGTGGACATTTTTGTGGCAGGAGTTGGAACGGGAGGAACGATTACTGGGGTGGGGAGATTTCTTCAAAAACAGAATCCAGATATACAACTTATTGCAGTGGAACCAGAAAAAAGCCCGGTGCTTTCGGGTGGTGATTCAGGGGGTCATGGTATTCAGGGAATCGGTGCAGGGTTTGTGCCGAAGATTCTCGATATATCTCTGCTTTTTGCAATAGAAACTATTTCTGAAGAAGAAGCGATTGCCACCTCACAAGAACTCGCCAAAAAAGAAGGGTTTTGTGTTGGCATTTCCACAGGAGCAAATGTTGCCATTGCAAAAAAATATGCTGAAGAAAATCCAGAAAAAACAGTTGTGACCATACTCTGCGATACCGGCGAGCGCTATCTTTCCACTGAACTTTTTGGATGATAGAGCAAAAAACTTCATTCTCTTCTCTGCTATTGTTTTTCTAAAATGAAACTTCCCTTTTTCGTTCGCCAACTCTTCTTTTTTCCGCAAGATTTTGTCGCAGGGTTTCGAAATGATCCCGCGCTTCGCGGAAAATGGTTTGGCGTACTCGAACTGCTTACTTATCCTGGCATTTGGGCGGTGCTGTTCCATCGCATTGCTCACCTTTTGTTTGCCATTCGCATTCCACTTTTTCCAAGAATTCTTTCGCAGATTTCTCGATTTTTAACGGGAATCGAAATTCATCCGGGCGCAAAAATTGGTTCGGGATTTTTTATCGATCACGGTATGGGCGTTGTAATTGGGGAAACCGCGGAAATTGGAAACAATGTCCTCATGTACCACGAGGTTACGCTTGGTGGAACAACGCTCAGTCCCGGAAAGCGACATCCAACTGTAGAAGACGAGGTGCTTATTGGTGCTGGCGCAAAAATATTTGGACCCGTTATCATAGGGAAGCGCTCACAAATTGGCGGAGGTTCAGTCGTTGTGAGTGATGTTCCGGCACATTCTGTTGTGGTCGGAAATCCAGGGCATATCATTCGACAAAACGGAAAACGAACAGCACCGGTGAAAACAGTAGATCAAACCGGACTTCCCGATCCTATTCGGGAACGAATTGAAAAGCTGGAAAGTTCGGTGTTTTCTGGAAAAAAATAGAGATATTTCCTTCATCTCCTTTACGAAAAGAAAAATTTGGAAAGAGTTCCTCTTAAAAAATGTATTGACAAATATTTTTTTAAAAATAAAATACTCAGCTTTTTATTTTCTTATGAAAAATACGTGTGAATCACCAAGCAGAAGAAACTTTTTGGGAACAATCGTAAAAGGAGCAGCAGCTCTTACTATTGGTGGGGCTGTCCAAGAAGGCGTTAAAGAAATTCTTTCGAAATCACCAGAAAATCCCCCTGAACAAGAATCTCCGTATTATACGAAAAGAATAAAAGAAGCATTGAACGAACAACACCGGCGACATTTTGAAACAGTACAAAATGGGAATGCTCACGAACCATATATTCTGGGGTCAAAAACTTCTCGCCTTGAATATGTGATACAAACAGCCAAAGACTCGCCCCTTCCTCCCTACTTTAAAAAAATACTTCCCTTTATTCCATTCCAAGAGTCGAGCTACAGTCTCACAGCAGAAAGTGGAAGTGGAGCAGTTGGAGTATTCCAATTTACACCCGAAACAGCAGAAGAATATAGATTAGAAGATCCAACTGACATAACACAAGCAACTCCTGCAGCAATTTCCTACCTCCAAGAAAAATTACGAATACTTAAATCAAATTCAGATTATCAGACATTGCAATTAGGATACGGTCTTGATGATGAAGAGTTACTTTATCCAGCGACACTCCTTTCCTACAATGCCGGAATAGAACATATAAAAAGAGCGTTCGCTATTATAGCACGAAATCGGAATGAAAAAACTACTGTTGATCGATATAGACAATCGGGAAAATTTGGAATTTTTTGCTATATCACCGACGAATATCGAAAACGATACCAAGAGCTCCAAGCAGGACTTTCGTCAAACCATAGAGGTACAGTGCTTTCGAGTGATATTCAAAATGATGATGAATACGGAAAATTATTTTCTTCTGGGAATTTTCTGGGAAAACATGGAGAGCACTATGTTTACAAAATAGAAGCCTTCGCCAAAAGATATGGAATTGATATTCATGAAAATACACACGAACTGAGCGATGGAATTTTCACCGGTATTAGTGCCATGAGTATGCTCGCTCTTTTAAGACTCAAAGACGTCATTTTGAGCAGAAGGGAATTATTGCAAACACTTCTTCGTGGAGGTCCTGCTATAGGAATAGCAGGACTCGGAGGATATTTGAATCGTAAAACAAACTTCGTTCCAGAAATGGCAAGTATTGCTAAAAATATTTCTCGTTGGACAGAGAGTGCCATCGACAATGCGGATGCTGCCGAAGAAACTCAAGATGTTTTTCCAAAAAATGTAGTAGAAACCGTGCGGAAACGTGCTATTACTATTGCACGACCAGATGACAAAAGTACCATCGAAAGTATTGGTCTTGAAATTCGAAAAAAAAACTATCCCTACCAACAATATATGGGAGATGCTGCACACCAACTTTTAAATGAAGCTGGCGATCTTATTTATAGAGATATTGCAGTATATTTTTATAAAAATGCTCTTTCGTTGGCAGAAGGACAGCAAAACGGAACCTATCCACCTCCGCCGGAAGAAAAAGGAGGAAGAGCAAAAATAGCACAGCGGATTTTCTATTGTAAAAGAGCACTCTCAGGTATTACTAGAGAGTAAAAATTACTCAGTGCTTACAGTGACAGTCGCTCTTTCGAGTCCATCAAAAAAGAGAGTTTCCACGTGTTCCAAATTTTCAGAAGGACGAATATCTCGTTCATACTCAAGAGTTACCGATGAGTCTGGAGCAATATTTTCGAGTTTTGCCATTTCTGTATCGGGAGAAATTTCACACGTTGATTCTGGTTCGCATGCAATGCGAGCAGACTTCCATTCAGAGGAAGTATTATTATCCTGAACATCCAGAAGAACTTCTCCACTGAGTATCTCTTCGCTTGTGTTTTGGATTTCAACACGAAAAGTGATGGGCGTAAAAATATCGAGATACACAATTCCTGCGGGAATAGAGAGCTTTTCCGCAAAGGTTTCCCGATCTTCTGAGGCGGAGAATTGAAACGAAATTTCATCAATATTTTCGGTATTTGGACTATATTCTTCATCAGAAGGTTCTGTAGTTGGTAAAAGCGTAATTTCTACTTTTTGCCATTCTGCTTCTCCATCGAGTTGTACTTGTTCCGTGTACAATGTTTCCTCCGAAACGGGACTCATATCTCGTTCGTAATCGATAAATGCTTCGCCTCCGGGAGGAATACCTTTTAAAACAACACTTCCTTTGGAAGGCGTTCCCGTGCATGATTCTGCTCCTTCACACCACACTTCTTCGTTTTTTGGTACTCCGGCTCTATCTTGCGTGTCGGAGAGAAAAAGAATTTTTGCATCTCCCGAAACTGAACCAGAGTTTTTAACCGTCACCCGAAAATATGCCGGAGTAAATACGCTTAAATACGAATCTTCTGGGCTTAAAGAAGCAGATTTGGTGAACGTTTCTCCGTCATTCGATGTTTCAACCAAAAGAGAGATTTTTGCTTCTTCTTTCGACTGACATACGCCGTTCTCACTTGTTTCACACTCATAAAATGTCACCCACGGAATTTCTTCTACGCAGTAAAATTCAATAATTCCTTTTTCACCATTGAGTGAATAATTTCGGTCAGAGAAAGTATGTTGTCGTTGATCGCCTTTATTCGAAACATATTGCACCGAAATAGCACCTCGTTCGTATGGGCGATTTCCCCCATCATTTTCTGCACACGAAATCCAGTCGATATTGTGCATAGAGCCAGAAATTGAGGCAAAAAGTGATCGGCGCCAATCTTCTCCTTCAAAAAGGTCTTTTAAGAGTGCCTGACGAACAATCTCTTCTGGCGATTCCTCCCAATCATAAAAAAATGGAAGAGCGGCATTCACTCCTCCCAATAGGAGAAAACCTCCCAAGAAAATAAACAGATTTCTCTTCTGAAAAAGAGAGGAAAAAAAACGAAGTTTCATTTATTTTTAATATTTTCCTTTCATGGTACCATAATGTCAAAAAGTATTCAACGAAAACATCTTCCTTCTTCTCTTCGCAATGCCAACTGTTGCTATTATCGGACGACCAAATGTCGGAAAATCGACGCTCTTTAATGAACTCTTAGGGGAGCGACGCGCTATTGAATCGGATATTCCCGGAACCACTCGAGATCGGGTTTTTGGAAATGTTAAAGGGGAAAAAGTTTCTTTTTTACTTGTAGATACTGGTGGGCTTTCGAGTGACATGGGAAATGATATTGAAGAAAATATGAAGAAACAGGCAGAGGAGTCGGTGCAGGGAGCAGACCTCATTTATTTTTGTATCGACAGTCGGGCGGAAATAACATCGGAGGAATGGATGATTGCCGAGATACTTCGCAAAAAAAAGCCAAAACATGTTCCTATTTTCCTTATCTCTACCAAAGCAGAAAAACCATCTGCCTCTCAGGTCGCGTCAGAACTTTATGCGCTTGGCATTTCCCAAGAAGATCCAATATTTATTTCCGCAAAAGAAGGTTACGGAATACGAGAGCTTCTCCAAAAAACCGAAAAGGCTTTACTTCTCGCAGGGTTTTCTCCGAAATCAAAAAATGATGAGGAGGAATACGTTGCAAAAATATCCATTCTCGGTCGTCCTAATGCGGGAAAATCGACACTCGTTAATACGCTCTCAGGGAGAGACGTATCTATTGTTTCTCCTCTCCCTGGTACAACTCGTGACAATGTCGACAGTGTTATTCTTTTTGAAAAGGAACGTTATCTTCTCATCGACACCGCAGGTATTCGAAAAAAATCAAAAATGCACAGAGAAGACCTTGAGCGATTTTCTCGTCTTCGTGCTCTTTCTGCACTTTCTCGGGCAGACGTGGCGATTATACTCATTGATGCTACAGAGGGAATTACTCATCAAGATCAGACCATTGCCGCAGAACTTATTGAAGCGGGAGTGGGAGTAATGATTGCGTTTTCTAAATGGGATATCCGGCGCGATATGATTCGCCAAGAAGTGGCGGATAAATCTGTTTTAGAAGAGCAAAGAACAGGGGAAAAGCCATCTCCCGAAGATCAGGAAAAAGAAGTCAGCAAACTTTCCATCAGTGTTCGTGATCGGTTTTTGCGTCAGGCACAACGAGAATTTCCGTTTTTGAGTTGGGCACCGGTGCTTTTCCTGTCATCAGTAGAAAAAAAGGGGATTCAGGAGGTTTTTAGAAATGCCAAACGTATTATGACAGAGCGAACGCGAACCATTTCCACGGCAAATTTGAATATATTCTTAGAGCAAGCGCTTGCCGCGCATCCTCCGGCGAGTCGTAAAAATATGCGTCTTAAAGTAAAGTATGGAACGCAAATCGGAAAAAATCCTCCTCATTTTGTCTTCTTTGCGAACGATCCTGATGCCGCGCATTTCTCATTTCGTCGCTATATCGAAAACCGTCTTCGAGAGCTCTACGGATTTTGGGGAACCCCTATTCGCGTTGAAATTCGGAAGAAGAGTAATAGTAATCCATACTCAAATTCCAAGTCGTAGTTTTTTGCGCCTCATTCTCCAGCAAGTTCCACGAAAGAATTCTAAACTTTTTTTCTACTTTTTCCGAAATTTTGTAGACGCAGGACCATTGCGAAGCACATGGTCTTCGACACATATGCTCCAGCGGAAGCAGTATTCGTTTTAGACATTAAAAATGACAATAGTTTTATTTCTCCCTCACAAAAAATGAGAGATTCCTTTTTATTTCCCGAATGAAATATTCATCACTCTGTCAGTCCTCTTCATTCACGGCTCAATAAGTGTTTATTTCAGACTCAAATAGAAATTTTCGTAGAATCTAGTATATATCTGAGTTTATCAATGCTCTTGAACTCCTTCTAAAATTTTTTCATACTAAAAATATGGATCCCCATGTGCACAAAATTCTTCAAGATGCCGGCGCCGCAAAAGGACTGACACAAGACGAAGTCTTTATGATGATGACACTCGGAAGTGACGAGCTTCTTTCAAAAGTTATTGAATCCCTTGGAGAAGCCCTAAAAAATAAGGAAATAACGGTAGAAGAGTACCATGAGAGTATTAATGCCCTGAAAAGTCTTTCTGTTCAGTATCGAAATGCTCACCAAGGGTATCTTGAAAAGGTAAAAGAAATAGACGATGAGGAAAGTGTGCAAACAGTGAAAATCCTTCAAGAGAAGCTCGATACCTTTCTTTCTGCTTCCTCATGAGTACTCACGGAGATGCCGTTGAACAGCTCCGTTTTTCTCCAGAAGAGGGTGATGCTAATGTGCAAAGGCTTCGGGAAACCGTAAAAAAGCTAGAAGAAACAGGAAAATTTGATGATTTCCTTAAAACCCTGACCGATCCACAAAAGGAGTTTTTTCTGAAAGCATTGAATGATGATACTTTTGAAAATTTCAACCAAGAAGGAAATCCCATTGAATCGGCGGAAGAGCAAATTTCTTCCGCAGAAACAAAAGAAGCTCTGGCTCACATACTAGAACAGCTCAAAACACTCCCAAAAAAAGCATTGGAGATTCTTCAGAAAACCGCTCATGGTGTATGGGAAACTTGGAAAAATCTTCCACTGCCACTTCGCATTGCAAGCATAATGACGGTTATTATTGGAACTCCTATCGCTGCCATGGAGATACTCGAACTGGTCAATGCTGGATACGCCACACATATTGTACAAGTGCTCAACTCCCTCATTCCAGAGGCGCTTACCCCAGAAATATTAAAACAGGCCTTCAGAGCTATTTCTGCCGCAAATCCTGCAGGAATGGGGTGAGTATCCTTTGTACAATTATCCACACAAAATGCCAGAAGAATACGAACAGCATCTCGAAAATATTCCCAAGGCAGATACAGGGAATCGCCTCAATTCTCTTCGTGAGCTTGTCGACGGCTTAAAAAAACAACACTACGGAAATGATCCTCACAAATGTGCACAAGAGTATGAATCGATTATTAACGATTCTTCGTATCTCGATATTCATAGAGCGCATGCACTGTACTACCAGCAAAATTTGAAA
This sequence comes from Candidatus Peregrinibacteria bacterium, assembly GCA_016699755.1. Lineage (NCBI taxonomy): Bacteria > Candidatus Peregrinibacteriota > Candidatus Peregrinibacteria bacterium. The sequence continues at coordinate 1,437,327 of CP065009.1, forward strand.
GCGATTGAACAAGGAGTGCGAAAACCAAAAAACGAACACGAAAAGGCTCGTCTTCAGGAATATCAAAAGGTTTTAGAAAATCGTTTTCGGAATCATCTCTTTTATATTCTCGTTGCCTCAAGTATTTCGGAACAAGCAAAAATCGTGCAAGAGCATATTCAGCATGCGCAATCGTGGGGAGTTCTTTCTCAAGAAGATGTAAAAAATATTTTTCAAAATGCTCCAGAGAAAGGTTCTTTAGAGAATATCACTACGATTTTTTCGGAAGGCGACAACAGCCCCTCTCCTCAAGAAAGTCTGCGCCAACTCGAAGCCGCTCAAAAAGCGTATCAGGGACGAGTGGGCGAATGCGCGCCCATTGATCGACAAGGAAAAAAAATGGATTCGTGGAATGAGGTTGCCGAAAATATGGGGGCATCTCTCGAAAAATCACTTTTGGCGCTTCGGATGGTGGAAGCGGAGATTCTCGAAAAAACACGGAATGGACTCATGGAAAAACGAGAAACCATGTCTTTGGAAGTGTTTCAAAAAAGAATGCTTTTCCTTGCAAAAGTTCAACATCAGTTCTTAAATCGTGAGTTTACAAGCCATTTTCAAATAATGGAAAATCTCTACCGATTTGAAAATAACAAGTACAATTCTAAAGAAGCACAAGACATTGAAGAACTTCTTGGAGGAGAAAAGGCGGAACCAGAATTTGACGAACAGTACTACCAGCGACATTTTCCAGAAATTCAAAAAGAGAAACCCAGTTTTTTGACAAAACTTCTTGGGTCTTCAGAAAAGAAAGAAGGAGAAGAAAAGCTAAAAAAAGTAATACAAGAGCAGTCGGAATCTGCCTCTCAGAGTATGAAGGAAAAAGCAGGAGATATTTCCGAGGTGCTTCGCCATCTCGAATCGGGACTCAGTCCGTCTATCCTTCAGAATATTCTCGCTTTTTTGGAACCCTATCTCCATAAAACAGAAGATATTACGCGCGGAGGTTTTCAAAAGCTCCTCAAGAGTCAACTTGATGATATTCCTGTTCTCAGTTTTTTCTCGGAATCTCTTTCTTCTTTTATTATTCAGCATCCCGAAAGAGCAGGAGAGCTTTTGAAAGACATTTACCACAATTTTGATTATGAGAATCTTCAGAAGTTTCAACATTTTTCCTCTGCAATTCAAAACGGAGAAATAGAAGTGCTTCTAAAGAGCGGAAAAAAAGAGGAGGCAGGAGATCTTTTGAATGATTTTTTTGTGTCTGGAGAAAAATTTATTGCCGATTACGGAGCATTTCTTCAAAAACTTTCGGTGAATCTCAACGACAAAGAGGCATCAGCACGGGCTTGGGATTGGTTTCAAAATGCGCTTCTCATCGGAACAGGACTTGGCATTGGTGCTCTTTGGGCAAGCAAAAAGATTGTGGAAAAAACGGGAAAACTGGCAGGAAAAGGAATATGGAAATTGGGCGCACTTACTCTTTCTTCTCAGGGGATCGCTTTTCTTGTCCTTTCTCTCTTTCCGAGGTCGGCAGGAGAAGGTTCTGAGCTTTCTGATGAACACAAGGCTCCTCTTCCTCAGAAAAATCTGGAATCATTGAAATAAAAAGTCAAAAACGGTATTCTTCTGGGAACGCAATATTCTGTTCGCAATAAAAATTCATTCAAAAGTTTTCTTTTATGGTACGTTTTTATTGCTTTTGGAATGTTCATTTCTCACCAAATGATATGAAACAGGGACAAAAGACCGTGCGTATTATTTACGGCACCACAAGTGGCAACACGGAATTGGTATGTGAAATGGTGCAAAAGGTGCTGGAAGAGCGATGTCTTTCAGTAGCAATCGAACGTGTGGAAAAGAGTCAGCCGGAAGATATTTTTCTGGCGGATTGCACTATTTTGGCGTCTTCCACATACGGACATGGTATTTTGCAAGACCATTTCATTCCGTATGCGAAAAAGCTCGAAGTCCTCGATTTTTCTAATCATCTCTTTGCGGTTATTGGACTGGGTGATCCAAAATATGACAGACAATACAATATTGAATCCGCAAATATTTTAGAGCATCTTGTGCAGAATCGAGACGGAACACTTCTGCAACACGCACTTCGCGTGAACGAAATGCCACTTCGCCATCTAGAAGACACCGTGCGAAAATGGGCAGAACATTTGGCGGAAGAAATAAAACACCATCCTCTTTCCCCTTCTTCATGAGTCGACTTGCCCTTCGTATTACCGGATCAAGTGGTTCGGGCCTTGTCGTCAGTGGACTGATCGTCATTGATGCGCTCAAAAGCTTGGGTTTTTTTGTGAATGCGGATCGAGAGTATCCGTCACTCATTAAAGGCGGACACGCAGGGTTTCGCATTGAAACAGATATACATCCAGTTCATTCGCTTTCGTCTTTGGCAGATGTGGTTGTGGCAGTTGACCGAGTGGGGCTTATGGAATATCTGGATGCGGTAAAGCCGGGTGGTATTATGATTCATGATGATGATCGACATGAAGGCATCCATGGGCTTGATGAAAAGGCAAAACGGCGAGGAATCTCTATGAACTATATTCCGGCACGAAAATTGGCACACGAACTCGGAGGAGACATGCGTGTACAAAACATGATTACTATTGGGCTTTTATGGCGTGCATTAGGGCTTCCTATTGACGCTGTTTTAAAAGCCGCGGAAAAACGATTTCGCGATAAACCAAAACTCCTCGAGATTGACCTCAAATGTCTCGAAGCAGGATACCATTTTCGGGGTGCTTCTCCTGTTCCATCTCTTGCTCTTCATGTTCCCAAAAATAAAAAGGATTTCATTGCCATAGATGGAAATGATGCTATTGGAATTGGTGCTATTCATGCTGGTGTTCGGGCGTATTATGCATATCCCATGAGCCCTTCGAGTTCTATTCTGACATATCTCGCCAAAACCGCGCACGAAACGGGCATGCTCGTGAAACAGGCGGAAGATGAAATTACTGTAGTACAAATGGCACTCGGGTCGATGTATGCCGGAACGCGGGCACTTTGCGCTACTTCTGGCGGTGGATACGATTTGATGACCGAAACCGTTTCTCTTTCGGGAATGATTGAGTGTCCACTTGTCGTCGTCATTTGCCAACGTCCAGGACCAGCAACAGGGCTTCCTACTTGGACTGGACAGGGAGATTTAAACCTCGCCATTTTTTCGGCGCACGGTGAATTTCCGCGAATTGTCATTGGTGTGAGCGATCCCGAATCGTGTTTTTTTAGTATTCAACATGCACTCAATTTGGCAGAAAAATATCAGGTTCCTGTCCTCGTCCTTTCAGAAAAAACAGTGTGCGAAACCGTGCGAACCATAGAGCCGTTTCCGCAAAAGACTATTCCCATTGAACGTGGACTTGTGACAGACAAAAAACGACTTACAACACTTGTGCCAAAAGATCGGTTTCGTTTTACCGAGAGTGGCGTTTCCGAGCGATGGATTCCGGGATCAAGCCCAGCGCATTACTACGGCAATAGCGATGAACACCGAGAAGATGGTACGCTTACGGAAGATGCGGATGAAGCCGAAAAAATGATGAATAAGCGCCTTCAAAAACTCGAGACCATTGCCAAGACACTTCCAGAACCCGAAATTTTTGGGAAAAAAACGGAAGCTGATATTTCATTTATCGGGTGGGGAAGCACAAAAAATGTCATGATCGACGTGATTTCTTCCTCCAAAAAAGAGGGGATTTCTGTCAATTATCTCCACTACGAATATCTGTATCCGCTAAAAACAAAAGTGACGGAGCAGTTTTTCGCGTCAAATAAAAATGTATGTTTGCTTGAAGGAAATGCTTTTGGACAACTCGGAATGCTCATTGAACAAAAAACTGGAAAAGAATTCACAAAAAAGTTTTTAAAATACAACGGACGCCAATTCTTTTTCGATGAGGTGATGGATTTTGTACGACTTTCGAAAAAGAAACATGAATAAGAAACCAGAATATCTCTTTAAAACTTTCAATGGCATCATCCTGAACTCGATTCAGGATCTCTTTTGCTGTAAAAGGGGGATTCCGTGTCAAGCACGGAATGACAAGTAGAAAAAAATTGCGGATCACATTCGCAATAATAGAAAATGAAAGAATTCATTTCCCGAGAACAAAAAAGGTATCGAATCGTGCTCAGCATAAATTTTCCCCATTCCCATGAAAACAAACTGCTCTTCTTGTCACAGCTCTCTCGATCAGCTTCTCGAAAAAAAAGAAGTGGCACTTCACTATGAAGAAAGCGAAGAAAAACTCACATGGTGTAGTGGGTGTGGAAATTATGGCATTGAAAAGGCGCTCATTCGCGCGTTGACACTCGAAAATATTGGTTTTCAAGATTGCCTCATTTGTTACGATATTGGGTGCAATGGAAATGGTTCCGACAAAACAAATGCATATACCGTCCACGGATTGCACGGACGTGTGATTCCGCTTTCCGCAGGAGCCGCACTTGCAAACAGTAAACAGAAAGTTATTGCCATTGCTGGAGACGGAGCTACGTTTAGCGAAGGAATTAATCATCTCGTGCATGCTATTCGAAATGATTACCCCGTGACATTTATTTGTCACAACAACGAAAACTATGGACTCACCACGGGGCAAGCTTCTTCTACTACGCGAACAGGAATTCCCATGAATGGTTCTCCCGATGGAGTGGTTGCGCCACCACTCAACATCTGCGAGTTTATTCTTTCGCTTTCTCCCACCTTTGTGGCGAGAGGTTTTTCGGGAGATGTTCCACACACAACAGAAATTCTTCGAGAAGCTTTGCTTCATCCCGGATTTTCCTTTGTAGAAATCATGCAAGTGTGTCCCACATATAACAAATCAACATATCAGGAATGGTTTTGGGATCGCATTTTCTATGTCGATTCAAACCGAAAAGAAGTTTCTGATCGAGAAGTCGCCAGAAAACAGGCACAGAATATTGAAGAGCATATTGCGCTCGGTGTGCTCTACAAAAAGCCAATTCCCAGTTTTTTAGAACGTATTCCACAGAGAAACGGTAAAACAACAACACTTGTTCAAGAAGTAAAACACTATGATATTTCGAATCTTTTGTTGGCTTTTATATAAATTTTTTGAGACACAATTTTCCAGGAAAAATAGAGCGTTTTTCGCGCATAAATTTCCGTTTCATTCTTCTTGAGAAAAATGGTAAAATAGGAGGAAATAAAAAACAAATATGAGCCATTTTCTCCGAAAATCCTTTCTTCCCTTATTTGGAATTGCGACAGTCTTTGTTGCGACTGGAATATTACTTTTTTCAGAAATAGACAATAGTCAAAAAAAAGCCGCTCTTTCCTTGGGTCCTGTTTTTGTGAATGGGAAACAGCAGTATCTCGAAAATGAGGCACTTGTTTTTGTAAAACCAGATTCCAATATAACTCAGAATGCTATTGGAGAAGTTCAGGCGCTTGGAGAACTTTCTGCCGAAGAGGGGAAACAAAAATTTGAAGAAGATGTTTCTGCTCGCCTTCAGAAATATATTGGTGAAGACACAGAGGTGATGGCGAGTGTTCTTTTTTCTCCTGCTTTGCCAGAAGGGAAATTGGGAAGTTTTTCTCTCGGGAATTCCCCAGAAAAAACTGTTATTATGGCACGAGTAAAAAGTAAGACAAAGACAACAAAAGAGCTTCTTGAGTCATTGCAGGGGGACACAGAAATTCTTTCCGCAGAAGCAAATTATCTCTTTTATCAGTTTGATGAAGGAACAACGGATATGGAGAACAACAATGATCAATGGCATATTTTTACAAATAGTTTAGGTGCTGGAGTAGCTGCAGATGGGGTTTGGGAACAAGGTATCACAGGAGAAGGTGTTGTTGTAGCGGTTATCGATTCTGGAGTGGATACCGATCATTTCGATTTGGTGAAAAATATTCTCCCCGGAAAAGATTTTTGTGCTGGAGCAAATTGCGGTTCCGATAATGATCCAAATCCTGAAGAAGGCATGCTTCACGGAACGCATGTTGCAGGAACTATTGCCGCGAGTGGAGATGGTAGCGGTGTAATAGGTGTGGCTCCAAATGCAAAAATTATGCCACTCAAGATTTTTGGAACTCAAGACGGCGCCCCAACATCATCCATTTTTCAGGCAATTGACTATGCCATACAAAATAATGTCGATGTTATTAACATGAGTCTTGGTGCGCAGATGGAATGCCCATCAAACTGGCAAAGTGCCATTGATAAAGCAATAGAAAGTGGAATTACTGTTGTGGTTGCCGCCGGAAATTCGGGGCAATCCGGACCGAGTGCGCAAACTCCGGCGAGTTGCAATGGAGTTATTGCCGTTGGAGCAACGGATATGTCGAAAACCGTTACGTCTTTTTCGAGTTATTTTGAGAACATGGTCGATGTTGTTGCACCCGGAACGTGTGTTTTGAGCACTATTATTGCAGAAATGGACAGTGAAGATGATAACCGTTTTTCTGGAGGAAATTGCCCAACTATTCCCATACCAAAAGGATATGCGCACTTGCCCGGAACCTCTATGGCAACTCCCCATGTTGCCGGAGTAGTCGCACTTATGAAAGAGAAGAATCCAAATCTTTCTCCAGAACAAATAGAAACACTTCTCTGTGAAAATTCTGAAGATTTAGGTCCTTCGGGGAGAGATGAAAAATACGGATGCGGATTTGTTAATGCAGAAAAAATTCTCGCGGCCATTACTACAGGAGGGGATGATGACGAAAATAACGGGGGCGATACTTTTACCGTTTCTCCTACAACTCAATCCATTGCCGTTGGAGCATCCGTCACGAATATTGCTGTTTCCAATAGTGCCAGTGAACACACCTTTACTCTGAATGCCGGAACAACAGGTATCACCAAAAATCAGTGTTCAGACGGATCCACAACATGCGCTCTTACCGCACCAACTGACATCGGAACAGCAACACTCACCGTAAAAAAGACTGGACAAACAGATGCAGTCGCAACGATTATCGTCACGAGTGGTGGTAGCGATTCTGGTGATGACGACGATTCTGGTGATGACGATGATGATTTGAATGATGGGATTCTCCGCGTCTCTCCGCTTTCTCAAGAAATTACCGTAGGATGTATCCCCGATCCAGTTATAGCAACTGGAGGAGGTCCGTATACGATAACCGTTTTTCGGGGATCAACAGGAATGGAGTCCGAAACGTGTGCAGGAGGTTCTTCGGGAGATTGTACTTTGGGAAAAGCTATCCGACCAGGAGTCATGACGGTTTTTATTCGTATGGGTGAACAGGAGATACAATCGAGAATAGAGGTTTTTCCAAAATCTCTCTCTCGGGGGAAACCTTGTCATCTTGCTTCTGAAGAATCCACATTAAAGAGTGCTTCATTGTCAGATGAGACAACTTCTTTAAAGGATGCAGAATTGGAAGATGCTGAGATGTTTCAATTTTTCGCACAATCAGCCGAAGAAGAAAAAGCCGTTACACTCTCGGAGGATACCGATTGTTCTGCCGAACTTTCTGCTCAAGATACTCTTCCTGAGAAAAACTCTCTTTCAAACGCATTTATTGTAGAAGGTTCTGACGGATATGGTTGGCAAAGAGCTCTTATTACTGAGCCAAAGGACACTATTCCTCTTTCGGAAGAGGAGCTTGTTTCTCTTCATGGAACGGCAAATCCCCTCTCTCGTGTTTTTCTTTTTCTCTCTTCCCCAGAACAATCTGGTTTTTCTCCTGCAACTTGTTTGAATGCAGGAGTATCAGACGAATCAGGGTATTTTTCTCTGAGTATTCATCCTCGTCTTTTGTGGGGGAATATTGGCGGCAATGTGCAATTATCAGCTTTTTTCCAAATGAAAGAACATTGGAGTCAAATTCCAGAAGCAGAAAAAAAGGCATCTTCTCCCTTTTCTTCTTTATATCCACGCATACAGGGGTCAAAAACAGAAGATGCTTCGTGTAAAGAAATTTGTTCTGCTGGTATCCAAACAGCTCATGTTTTGAATCCAAAAGATATTGACGATCGACTTTTGGGAGATAATTTTCGAGATGTCGAAGAACAAGAGGTGATCATTGGGAGAATGCCTGGTCGCCATACATTTTCGGGAGGTATTTTTGGAGAAGAATTTCCAGATCCTGAAGCTGTTGGGAACATTGTCCGAAAAGCTGTTCTTATGGAAGGACTGAAACGTGCACTTCTTGGAAATCGAAACGTTAATGGTGTTCAGCCTGGACTCTCATACATTAATAGTGCGCTTCTCGAAAAAGCGGCACAGAGACAAGGAGATTTTTCGCAACGGACTCAAGACATTGCTGTTTCCCTCAAAATGCTTCTTTCTGGAGGAGGAAATGACCGAGAATATGCTTTAACACAGCTTGAAGGTTTTTTGGGAAGAGAACGGAATGTTCGTACGGAACTGGGATACGCCCCTCCGAAAATCATCGAACCATCGGTAAAAATACTTTTTGCAGAAGTCTTTCCAAAAGGAGTGAGTTCTGAAAAAGATTGGGCAAAAGATGCGGTAAGTCTTCTCCGTTTTTGGACAGGTGGACTTACTCCGAAAAGTTGTCTTTTGGAAAATGATCGACTCTTCTCCAAAAACTTTAAAGGTTTTGAGGAGCCTATTCGTACGTGTGAAATGGTATTTCTTACAAAATAATCTTTTTTTATTTCGATCATGAAGATCACAAAAAAAATGCAAAAGATTTCACTTCCAGGAACATTCCTTTTTCTCCTTCTGATTCTTTTTGGAGGAGAAAAAGGAATTGCCGATAATTCTCTGAAAAATATTAACGTCACAGTGGCAGAAGAAGATTCGCCGCTCATCGTTTCTCCTGAATTTCAAGCTGTACAAGTGGGGTGTTCCCCAAAAACCATTCACGCATCTGGCGGATCAGATTATGTTTTTTCCCTTATTCCGAGAACAACTGGCATTGTCAAAGCATCATGTACAAACGGATCAGGAGGATCATGCTCGCTTACGGAAGCAATAACTCCAAATGATGTGGCAGAGCTATCTGTTTCCTCTGATGGGAAGACGGTAAAATCACTTATAGTAACGTATGAAAACTATAATCTCGACAATTTTTTTCAGTGTTTTTTCCCCTGTCTCTTTGCAGGAGGAACCGCAGATCAATGTGCTATTCAGTGTCGTGATGAATTGACTTCTGAAATATCATGTCCCGATACTGGTGGAGATGACAATGACGACAATGACGACAATGACGACAATGACGACAATGATGACGATGACGACAATGACCAATTTCCTCCTCCGCCAGTGGGACCACCACCTCCTCCTTCAGATTTTGTAGTAGATTTTCCTCCTCCTCCATCAGATGCTCTTCCAAATCCTCCAACTGGAAGCACAACTTCGGCTCTTAGTTGTGAAGAATTTCCCGAAATACCGACAGAAGAATCTTTCTATGTACGAGGAGTGCAAGACACTGCATGGCAACGTGCTATTCTTTCTCATCCTGATGGAGAAATACAACTTACCGAAAGAAAGCTTGTTGAAATCAAGGGGACTGCAGAGCCTCATACTGAAGTTTTTGTCTTTCTTTCCTCTGCCGATGCCGAAGGATTTTCTCGAGGAACATGTTTCAGTGCGGGAAAATCCGATATATCGGGACATTTTTCTCTGGAAATAAATCCAAAATTGTTATGGGGAAACATTGGGGATAGCGTAAAAGTTTCGTCTTTTTTTCACATGGAAGAAACGTGGGATCAAATTCCAGAAGAAGACCGAAAAAATCCTTCTGCCATTGCGCCGCTCAATCTTAATGTAAAAGGAAAAATGTTCCTTTCTTCTGAAAATTCTTGCGAAGAAATATGTTCTATAGGTATTCAAAGAGCACATATTCTCAAACCAGAAACTCTTGATTCGCGATTTCTCGGAAAGAATTTCGTTGGTCTTGAAGGAGAAGAAATTCGTATCGGAAGAATGCCAGGATTTCATACTTTTTCTGGTGGAATTACGGGAAGAGAAGTAAATGACGCTCAACAAATGAGTCGTATCATTCGGAAGACTCTTCTTGTAGAAGCTCTAAAACGTGCATTGCTCGGAAATGTAAATACCAATGGCATAGAACCAGGACTTCTCACTCTTCGTGTTGACTCACTCAAGGAGGCAGATCGAAGAGCAGGAAATGTTTCAAAGAAAACGCAAGAAATTGTTTCCGATTTACGGATGCTTCTTGCTGGAAGTGCTGAAGAAAGAACATATGCACTAATTCAGCTCGATAATTTTCTTGGAGAAACCGATGGCATTCAAACTGCCGGAGGATATGTCTCTTTAGAACATATCAATGCTCCTGTGAAGGATCTTCTGTCAGAAATCTTTGTAGAAAATGTCAGTACGGAAGAATCATGGGCAGAGAACGCCTTAGAAATCATCCGTTTTTGGACAGGAAGTACTGAAGAAAATAGCTGTCTTTTGGAGGATGACCAATATTTTTCGGAAAATTTTGAAGGATTTTCCCAGGAAGTTCGACAATGCAATATGGTCTTCCTCTTGAATTCATCTTCTTTTTAGAATCATCATGAAGAATCTCTTTCAAAAATCATTTTTAGGAGTAATAACAACAGGAGTCTTTGTTCTCTCAGGATTTTTTCTGTTGCACACGGGATCACGCACCCCCCTTTCTGCGAGTATCTCTGTGGGAAACACACCAGCACTTGGAAATTATGTGGAAGGAGAAATGCTTGTTGTTTTGCGGGATGACACGCCTCCCTCTGGAGGAGTGGGAACGATGAGTATTGATTCTCCAGAATTTGAAAATGATATTTTTTCTGCGCAACAGGTCGCCGAACAGACACTTTCGAACACCTTTCCAAATGCCAATATCGAGACAAAAATTCTCTTCGATGCTCGAACTGCTCATTTTTCTGAAAACCAAGTGCTCCGAATCGAAGCACTTGAGCAGAATGCTTTTGGAGAATCCTCAGCATTGGAAGATCGTCTTGTTTATGCCACTCTTCGGGATTCCACACAAACAACCCAATCACTTCTCAATAATGTTGCGGCTCTCAAAAATAGCGGACAAGGCGAAAATATTCTCTCTTACCAACCGAACTATATTTACGAACTTCCTCCTGTGGAAAATTTTGAGGAGCTTAGTCCAGATGCTATTACAGAGCAGGGGCTTGGTGGAGAATCGCCAACAACGTTTTGGAATATTTTTTCAAATGATTTTCATGCTGGTATCTCTGCCAATGTCGCATGGAATGAAGGCATAACCGGAGAAGGGGTAACGGTCGCTGTACTTGATACGGGAGTTGATGTTTCGCATCCCGATTTACAGGAAAATATTTGGAAAAATACTGGAGAAACGAGCTGTGTTGATGGCATTGATAACGATGGAAACGGGTATATAGACGACTGTTTTGGCTGGGATATGGGAGGGGACGGAAATGGAGCAGGGGATAATGATCCAACAGGAAGCATTTTTCATGGAACACATGTCGCGGGAATTATAGCCGCAGAAAGAAATGGAATTGGTGCTGTTGGTGTTGCTCCAGATTCAAAAATAATGCCACTCAAAATTTTTGATGATAACGGATTCGCCACCACAGAAAATTTTATGGAGGCTATGGAATATGCATGGAGAAATGGCGCAGACATTATTTCCATTAGTCTCGGGCGAAACGATACTTGTGCAGAGCTCGAACAGACCGCCATCAACAAGGCATTTTCGGCGGGGGTTTTTATAGTGGCGTCCAGTGGAAACGCCGATTTACAACATGGTATGACTCCTCCGTTTCCCAATGCTCCGGCCATTTGTAATAACGTGTTTACTACTGGTGCCACAAATGCCGAAAAAACGAGGGCATCATATTCAAATTATCGTGATGAGAATGATCTTGTTGATGCCATTGTTCCAGGAGGTGAAGGAGAGCATTCTATTACGAGCACCTTTCCTGGTGGTGGATATGGAACTTCTTCTGGAACCTCTATGGCAACGCCTCATGCGGCAGGACTTGCCGCACTCTTACTTCAAGAAGTTCCAGAGCTTTCTCCTGTTCAAGTGAAAAATCGCCTCTGTGAAAGCGCAGAAGATTTGGGAGAAGCCGGAACCGACAAATACTACGGATGTGGATTTTTAAGTACTGCTGTACTCGATTCGCTTCATTCTGTCGCAAATCTTGTTCTTTCTCCAGAGGAAGTAACCATTTCTTCAGAGACTGATCCTCTTTCCTTTACTGCCCAAGGAGGAACTGGACAATATTCATTTCTCCTCGCCAATGGCAGTACTGGCATGACCAAGGAAAATTGTCTGGGAGGAAGTAATCCTGTATGCATTCTTTCACATCCAACGAGATCAGGAATGGCAACACTCACAGTGCTCAGCGGAAACGAATCCGCCGTATCGCTTATTTCCGTTTCCGATTCGGGAAATATTCTCCCCAATTCTTCAAGTAATATTGGTATTACTCCCACAACAAGTAAAAAACTTGTCGCCCCTGGTGATAGGGTGCAATACACTATTCGCTTTCAAAACATGACAGGCACCGATTACCAAACAGTAGAAGTGGTAAGTGATTACGACGAACAGAGTGTTACTCCGGTGAGTAGCTCCATTCCGAGTGGATGCCAAAATTCAAGCGGAAAAATAATATGTTCTGTTGGCGCGCTTTCCGCCGGACAGGAAAAGGTGATTCAATACAGTGTTGATATAAAGTAGTTTTTCCCTTCCGATAAAGGAGTTTTTTTTCTCTGGAGAACTTTCCTGCATCTTTTTTTTCCTAAGATTCTGAATAAAATTTAGGGCGATGTCTTTCTAAAAGAAATTCTCGTGAATATTTTAAGAGCACACCTTCTTGAGGTCTGCTACTCTTTGCTATGACTTTTTATTTACTCCCTATGCGACAACGCCTTACCGACCCACAAGCGATTCGCTCACTTCTCAAAAAATATGGACTCTGGGCAAAAAAGCGGTTTGGGCAAAATTTTCTGGCAGACGAAAATGTGTTGCGCGCTATAGTCGAAGCTGCAGATATTCAGCCAGAAGCCATTATCCTTGAGATTGGTCCGGGATTGGGTGTGCTTACTCGAGAGCTTCTTCCTCGCGCAAAAAAAGTGATTGCCATAGAAATTGACCGCGATATTCTTCCGGCACTTCGAGAAACAACACATTTTTTTCGGGACAGACTTGAGCTTCGAAATGAGCATTTTCTTAACACCATTCTTCCTGAGGTGCCGTACCAAGTGGTTTCGAATATTCCATATCATCTTACGTCTCCCATCATCCGAAAGCTCTTGGTCGAAGCAGGTCATCGTCCCACCTCTCTTACTCTTCTTGTACAAAAAGAAGTTGCCGAGCAAATCTGTAACACGAAAAAAAGCTCTCTTCTTTCACTGTTTGTTGCGGTGTTTGGAGAGGCAAAAATTATTGCTTCCGTTCCTTCATCTTCTTTTTCTCCACCGCCAAAAGTCGATTCTGCTATTCTTCATATCAATGTTTTTGAAACACCACTTCTCATAAGACAACCTGTCCAAAAGGTTTTTTCTACTGCTAAACAAGGATTTAGTCAAAAACGGAAGAAACTCAAAAATCTCTTTCCCGAATCTCTTCTTCGAGCGACAGAAGTTGATCCAGACGCGCGCGCAGAAACTCTTTCTGTTTTTGACTGGGAGCGACTCACAGAAAACATTCGAAAGGAATCTTCTTAGAACTTTTGATGAGACTTGTCTTCCTCCAAGGTTGATGGTGTTTCTTCGTCATCTAAAATTTCTTGCGCCATTTCTTGTTCTTGAAGTTTAGGAGTTTTTACCTCTTCATCTTCGGGAAGGCTTTCTTCATCGAATTCTTCCTGTTTTTCTTTCTGATCACCTTGTTCTGATTTCACCTCCTCTTCTATATTGACAGATTTTTCAGCATCATCTTGCTGTTTTCCTGTTTTTTTGAGGCGAACATTTTCTGATTTTTTTACAATTTTCTTTTCTTCTTTTGCCATTTCTCGAGCGGTTTCTGGTGTATCGCCTGTCGCGGCTACCTCTGGAGAATCATTTTCTTCCAAGAAAGTAATATTGCTTTCAGTAATAGAGTTGTTATTGGTTGCCACAGAATTTTCCACAGGAGAATCGGAAGTATTTGTTTCCTCAGATTCCAGATCTAATATTTCTGATGGATGTGTGTTGAGATTTGTAAATTCACGAGGAGATTCTGGAGAATCTTCTTCGACACTTATTTCGTGAGAGGAATTGCTTTCAGAGGAAATCTCCTCTTCTGTATCGGAAGCAGTAACTTTGGTTTTCTCGGAAAGAGCAGAAGAAGATAAGGAATCATCGTCTTCGAATTCCATTCTCTGTATCTCGGATGATTTGGCATTGAGCATGGCAAACTCGCGAGCAACCTCCGAATCTTCACCTTGGGCGGCAATGCTAGGGGTACTACGAGATTCAGAAGAGGATGATGCATTTTCGCGTTCCACTGGTTCAAAATCTCCTATTCCCTCTACGGTATATGCTTCGGAAGAACCCACTGGATATTCTTCCATACTTTCACTATGAGCAGAGGCATTTGTGTGTCCTCTTTCAACATATTCCGCTTCTTCCACTGGCTCAAAATCTCCTATTCCCTCTACGGTATATGCTTCGGAAGAACCCACTGGATATTCTTCCATACTTTCACTATGAGCAGAGGCATTTGTGTGTCCTCTTTCAACATATTCCGCTTCTTCCACTGGCTCAAAATCTTCCATTCCCTCTACAGTATATGCTTCGGAAGAACCCATAACGGCAGTGCTTTCTGTTGCCGAGGTTCGTTCTTGAGCGGAAAATTCTGCTTCAGTAGATTCTTGGTGTTCTGTTTCAACAGGAGATTGGGAGTTGGAGGAACTTAGCGCATGAGATGAACTTTCTTCTGAATATTCTTCCATTTTTTGATTCGATCCTGTTCCTGCTGTTTCTTCTTTCATTTCCATCTCCATTTCACTATGAGCAGAGGCATTTGTGTGTCCTCTTTCAACATATTCCGCTTCTTCCACTGGCTCAAAATCTTCCATTCCCTCTACGGTATATGCTTCGGAAGAACCCATAGCGGCAGTGCTTTCTGTTGCCGAGGTTTCTGCAAATTCTTCTTCTTGAGAAGGAATTTTGGTCGATTGCGCTTGAGATGTTGATATTGATGAAAGAGAGGATTCTTCTATATCAGAAACTGGTTCAGAGGTATTTGATAGAGAAGCGGACGCCATTTTCTCGGACTGCAAATCTTCCATGCGAATGGCTTCGCCAGTTACTTCTCCGGAGGAAACACTTTGTGCCACCTGTTCGTTTGCTTCTGTTTTTTCTGCGGTGGAAGCCACAGAAGAAACATCTTTTTCCTTCAGGTATGAAGTCGCTCCTTGATCACCCATGGTGGCACGATTTTCAAGTTCTGAGTGTAAAACAACACTTTCTTGATCTGCTCCTTCAGAAACACTTGCAAAAATTGAAGCTGGCGAGTGTTCGAGTCGATCAATAATCTCTTGCGTTTTCATCTCCTGTACAGAAGCAGGAAGAGAAACTTCCGACGTTGTCGTTGTGTTCGTATTGGAGTACGCGGAAGCACTCGATTGTGATGCCGAAATTCCTTGTCCGAGAGAAGACAACTCTTTTTCAGAGATTTCGAGATGAATATTCGCATTTGGAGCAGAAACAGAAATTCCTGTCGGCATTTCTCCTGTTTTTTCTGATAAGAATAAATCCTTTCCAAAATGCGCTTTGCCGTCTTTCTGTGAGAGGAATGTGGGTGCGGGACCACTGGAAATTTTTTCTGGAAATTTGAGATCAAAATGAGAACCAGTACGTATCGCAAGTGCTGGTTTTTCGCCTCCACTTGGTGGAGTTTGTGGTTCGGATTTTTGTGGAAGAAGAGGAGGAAAGAAAGATTTTTTCGGCACCTCGAGTTTATTCTGTTCTCGATTTCCACCACAACAGGAAGAAAGTATTTTTGAGCGTGTGAGCCAAAAAGGAACAATAACAGAAAACCACACCATGAGTATTCCGATAATAAATTTCATAAGTTCTGTGGCGCTTCCCATATTTCCTCCTTCTCCATGAACGACTCCGGGGGCATACATCTGAATATTTGTTGTATTTGAAAGGAAAGACGTTCCCGCGAATCCCTCAAAACTACTCTCAATAGGAATTCCAGTGTGTTGCCAAATAGAAATGGCAATAAAGAGACACATGGCGATAAGCGGGCCAAGAAAAAGCCAACGTCCAAAAAGCCAAATCCAATATCGAAAAACACCACGCGTAAAATGAAAAATGGGAAGAACAGCAAGAAGTGGCGAAAGAATAAGAAAAAACCAAAGAATAACGATACGAAGTGCCAGAATAATCGCTACCAAAATTTCGCCAAGCGCGAGTGCTATCAGTAGAAAACCATGAAAATAGGTTGATTCCTGACGCATATCAACATATCGATCGCCAAGGTCTACAAAGTCATCTACATTTTCGTTTCCTTCTTTCATGGTACGTGGTTGAAGCACCATAGCGCCGGTTCCTACCCACACGTCAGAAATATTTTCGATACGCAAAAAGCGATCATCCGTCATTTCTCGATTAAGGAAGGTGCGTTGAATAATACTGGCACCATCCAACACAAGGCGCATCATTGGCATGGCGAAATTGACGACAATAGCAGAAATAAGAATAAGCGTTGTACTCCTCCGCACTACTTGAGCGGGAATAAGCGCAGAAAAAATCCAAAGTGCGGCGATGCCCATAATCGAAAGAATGATGAGCCCATTGACAATATTCCGAATCACAAGAGCAATTCCTTCTATTTTACTATTTTTGTAGCCCTCATTGGTGATTTCGAGTGTCCAGCCGAGCATGGCGGCAGAACGACGAAAAAATTGTCCAACATTGGTAATAAACTGATCGTAAACACTTACTCCGCCCACCGGAATAGAGCCAATAAGAAGCCGTGACGCTTTTTCATCTTTTGTCACAAAAAATGAAAGCTCTGCTTGAATAGCTCCCACATTTGCCTTTTGATCTTTATCAATATAGAGACGCTTGAGGATGGTGTTATCCGTTGTATCATCTCCACCCTCAAAAGAAACATAATTCTTCGATTTATCGGTGAGGTTCACCTCAATAACTTCTAGTGAATTGAGCTTGTCTTTTGGAATGGCGAATCGAAAATACCCTTCTTGAGGAATGATATATACGTCATCTTTTGTTCCAATTTTTCCATCGTCCCCTGCTTCACGAACATTTTCTTGTCCTACGATTTTATTATTCTCTATACGATACTTCCCATTATCTATTTGCGGACGATATTTGCGAGGAGAGAGAATATCGCATCCTGGACCATCTCCACAAAACTCGGGAAACGTAAAAGAAACTCCTTTGTCTTTTGGAACTTCGTTATGCATCCAACGTGCACCATCTTGATCACGTAGACGAACATTTACCTCAAGTACCATTCCATCTTGGGGATCCCCTTCTGACGCAATAGCAAAATGCGTTCCTGAAAACAGGAAGAAACCTAAGATAAGAAAGAGCCGAAAAATGTGTTTTACTGCACTGATTTTGGTTTTTTATTATTCTATACATTTTACCAAATTTCTTGTCGAAAGACAAACATTCGAAATTCGCGAAAAAAGAGAGTATAATGAAAGAAAAATCTTCAAGAAAACAGATGATACTTCGCTCTCCATTGGCTCAATATTCCTTGCTTTTCCTTGCGACAATACTCCTTTTTTTTCCTTTGTTTTCATACGCAGATGATTCTGAGGACTGTGTGGATATTGTTTCTCATGCGGAAGAAAAGAATTGGAATTATGTTTTTTTTCTTGAGGAAGAGAAAAGCGATGGAGTGCCGAAAATGTGGCAACGAGCCGTGCTCGGAGTAAGCGAAAAAGATTTTAAAGTCAAAGAGGATATTCCTGTAAAAATATGGGGAACCGCCACTCCAGGAGCAAAAGTACAAATCTACTATTGGGAGGTGAAGGGAAAAACTGATGATGAAAGAGATTCTCTTAATCGACCAAGCACATCAACGTGTTCAATGGTAACGGCAAATAATGAAGGAATATTTGTACTTGAGATAAATTCGAGTTTTTTTTGGCGGTATATCGGAAAGAATTTGGCAGTAGATGCTTTCTTTCGTACGAATATTCCCGTTGAAGAGTATCATTCCCGTAATGAAGCGCGTTCTGTTTCTCAGGTGGGAGTGATGGGGCATTTTTTTCCACTGGTTATTTTATCATCTGCCGGAGGAGAAACATCAGAAGAGTGCGAAAATCATCCAAGCTGTTCTGAGAATGGAATGATCCGTTCACGGATACTAAAGAAGAGTAAAATCCCTGAGGTGGCACAATCAACGAGTAATTATTTCTTGAATGATCTCGAAATCAATCGGATTACCGATTCGCATACTTTCTATGCGAATTTTGCTGATGGAACGACAAACGATGCAGATGTTCTTCAGAAGCAGACACACAAGACATTCATCATGGAGATTCTTAAGAGACTTCTTCTCGCCAATAAAAATACCAAGATAGAAGCTCCAGGGCTTGCACGTCTTGATAAAGCGGAGCTCGAACGAGCTATAGAAGAAAATGGGGTTTCAGAAGATGTACATGACGTTGCCACCTTTATCCGCGCTATGCTCACTAGTCCGAACGGAAGAAATGGAAACTCTTCTCTTTCACAATACGACACCAACTCTGTACCAAGAGGAGTATCTTCTTTTTTTGGAGAACTCTCTGCTTTTTTTCACCAAAATACTTTTCTGTTTTTGGAAAAAAAAGACCTCTTCTATCGTGTTAATGGTGAGAATTCACCTCCGCCACCTCCGCCACCTCCATCACTTATTTATCGCGATGAAGCCGCAAGAAAGCTCAAAGAAATAATTGACCAAGTTATTTCTCCAGAGACGATTGACGAATCGCTTTTAAAAGAGCTTTTTCCTCAGCAAAAAACGGATATTGAAAAATGGCAAAATGATTTTTTGGCACTCATGAGTTTTTGGACAGGAAAGCTTGAGGAAAATACATGCCTTTTAAGTGACGATGATGGGCTGGGGAAGAATTTTAAAAGTGTCAATAGTACAGAACCTCTCTGTGAAATTCCTTATGTGAGTGGGGCAACGCCATCTCTTGTGCTCAACATGCCAGAAGCTATCCTTCTCCATCCAGAGTTTCAAAACACCATTCTCTTGTCGGCAAATATAAATTTTCTTCCTCATACGGAGACTTGGTTTTTCCCAAGTGGAAAGAAAGAAACACTCCATTACACCTATTCCTTTTCCGAATCTTCATCACATCTTTCAACGGAAAATGCATTTGTGTGTCTTACGAATTCGGATATTTCCGATTTTTCAAAATATATGGAAAATCAGCTCATGCTTTCTTCACAAGAAAGAGAAGCCCTAGAATACGAGCTCTCTGTGGCAATGGAAGTGCCTTCCGAGCATTATCAAATTTCCTTTGCGAATACCGAAAAAATAGCACAGCACTTTTCTTGGTGGGGAAATGGGAAAAAGCTTCATATCGCTCAACTCTTTTTCCACGCAGAAAAAGGACAATGCTCTGAAACAGTTTTTTCGGCAATATCAAAAACTTCCATTTCGAAGGACAGGGATGGATTTGAAGTAGGAATTTTGCAGTAAAAATGAACGCCTGTTTTTGAAAGACGAACATGAGTAATGGTGGTGCCGGGAGCGAGAATTGAACTCGCACGGAGTTTCCTCCAAGGGATTTTAAGTCCCTCGTGTCTACCATTTCACCATCCCGGCGAGGTGGTCTTTGATTCTTGGCATTTTGATGCCTTATTTTCATTCTCTTGTATTTTTGGAGGCGACGGGCGGGATCGAACCGCCGGATGAAGGCTTTGCAGGCCCCTGCCTTACCACTTGGCTACGTCGCCTTATAAAATGCGAATATTCTTGAGAATGGATTCAATTTCAAAGATCACCTCTTTTTCCGTCTCTTTCGGAGCGCTTCCTGTTGCTACTATCCCCTTTCCATTACGAACAAAAAAAAGTTGCCAGTATCGGTACTCACTTTTGTCGGCTTCTGGTTGAGAAGAAAACTGAAAAAGTATTGCAGGAGAGCCAGAAAGCGTAAGGTGGTCTTCAGAAATTTTCTGAAATCCTAGAAGAGACGCTTCCTCATTATTCCGGCTGATAGCAAAAAATTCAAGTGTAGAAAAATCTTTCGGAATATTTTCTTCGTGAAACACAATATTTGGATACCCGCCAGTAATCGGCTCAATACGTCGAAATGCGGCTATAGCTCGACTTTCTCTCCCTATTTCTGATACAGGAAACTCACGCCATGTTGCCGGAAGTACAAGGGAAAAATTTGGTTTTGTCAGAACTGATGCTCCCAAAAAAAGTGATTCTGTTGCCGATTGTGATGAAGCGTCGTTTTCTGGGCTTCCTGTGCATCCAGAAAAAACGAGGAAAAAGAGGAGAGATATGAGAAAAAATGAGGAGCGCACTATTTTTCATTATTAAAGAGAAATATTTTTTATAATATGTAAAAAAAAATCAAGAAAATATTTATCGGAGAATTCTCTTTTTCCCTCCTTTCTCGTACAATGATTCTTGTCTTTCTTCTTCTTCTGTGATTGTTCTTCAAAATGTTACTAAAAATTTCGGAACAAAAACTGCAGTAAAAAATCTTTCGCTTCATGTTCTTAAGGGGGAGGTGTTTGGTTTTTTGGGTCCGAATGGTGCCGGAAAAACAACAACAATGAAGATGATTCTTGGACTCTTGTGCCCCACAAAGGGAACTATTTCGCTCTTTGGAAAATCAGCGGGAACTATAGCGGCGAAACAAAAAATTGGGTTTCTTCCCGAATTTTCCCATTTTTATCCGCATCTTACTGGAGAGGAATTCCTCCATTTTGTTGGAGAAATATTTGGTCTTTCTCCTGAAGAGCGCTCACAACGAGCAAAACGTCTTTTAAAACTTGTTCATCTTCCGACAGAGGCTTCTCATCGGGCTATTGGAACATATTCTAAGGGGATGCAACAGCGGATTGGCATGGCACAAGCACTTATGAATGATCCTGAAATTATTTTTTTGGATGAGCCCATGAGCGGACTTGATCCTATTGGGCGACGAGAACTCAAAGATATTATTATTTCCCTTAAAAAAGGGGGAAAAACTATTTTTTTCAATTCTCATATTCTTGCGGATGCGGAGGCACTTTGTGATCGTGTTGGTATTATTCACCAGGGGAATCTTCTTCTGGACAAGCCTGTTTCAGAGCTTATTGGGAATGGAATAACCCTTGAGGATGTTTTTGTTGAAACCATCACGGGGAAAAAAAAGGTTTCTCCAGAAAAAGAAAAACCTTCTCGAAAGAATTCTTCTCCTAAAAAAACTTCATCGCTTTCTTCAGAATCGAAGGAAAAGAAAAAGAAAACGAGCACTTTAAAAGCAAAAAAAAAGTAATCCCTTTTTTCATGTCTCATGAGAACACTACTTGCTCTTACAAAAAATACTTTTCGAGAAACTATTCGTGATCGCATTCTTCTTGTTATCGCATTTTTTGGAGTCATTCTTATTTTTGCGAGTCAGCTTCTCTCGACCATTTCTGTGCGTCAGGACGAAAAAATGATTGTTGATTTGGGGCTCGGCATGATTGATGTTTTTGGAATGATTATCACCATATTCGTGGGAACCCAACTCATTTTTCGAGAAATTGATAAGAAAACTATTTTTATCATTCTTAGTAAGCCTGTTCCTCGTTGGACATTTCTTCTTTCGAAATTTTTTGGGCTTGGAGCAATTCTTTTTTTGGTTACTGTTATTATGCTCGTGGTATTTATTGGGGTTATTGCTTTTTCTACAGACCTTATTATTGCGAATAATCACTTCATTCAGCTTGATTTCGTTGGACAACTCGTTCTTATTTCCTCTTTTTCCCTCCTTTCATTTTTACTTCTTCTTGGTGTTGTTATCTTCTTCAGTAGCTTTATGTCACCTATTCTTGCGGCATTTTCTTCACTTACCATTTTTGTTATTGGACATATTACGGACGATATTCGAATGTTCGCGAAATTCAGTCCGTACGAAGATATTTCGCGAGGGTATCAAATATTTTCTGATGTAGTCTACTACGGATTTCCCAATTTCTCAATACTGAATCTGAAAAATTTTATTCTGAATGATATTTTTCCGACCTCAGGTGAGCTCTTTGCCGCCGCCACTGGAGCTGTTTTGTGGATTACCCTTTTTGTTACTGTAGGAACACTCCTTTTTTCCCGAAGAGAATTTTGAGAAGAGGATTTCTTGCCATCGGCACTCTTCTTTTTTGCGTTCTTTGCGGAGCAGGAATTTTGTGGTCGCAAAAAATTGTTTGGTCTTTAACGGAAAACCATTTCTTTGAGCTGGGGAAAAATCCGGGGTACATTCCTTCGGGAGCTCAAATTCGTCCTTTTATTCTTGGATTCGATCACTTTGTGTCAGATCTTTTTTGGATTCGAACCGTACAATATGCTGGAGGAAATTCGGGCGCTTTTGAGTTTGATGCGCTTCCGGAATATCTCAACCTTATTACCGATCTTGATCCGCACTTTGGTTTTGTGTACCGATTTGGGGCACTCGTCTATACGTTGAACGAAAATATTATTTCTCGTGTTCCAGAACTTCTCGAAAAGGGGATTGCGCTTAATGAGGAGTCGCATCCAGATCTTTTGGGACAAATGTACACAGACCTTGGATTTTATACTTATTTTTACGAGAATGATTCGGAAAAAGGCGCAGAGTATTATGAAATTTGCGTTCGAAATGAGGAAAAATATCATTGTCCCCCGTACGCTCGAAATGTCGCTGCTTTTTTGCGAGCGAAAGCAGGAGAGCATGAAATTGCTCTTCACATTTGGCTAGAAAAATTGCTTCAAAAAATAAAAACAGAAGGCGAAATGGTGTTTGATGACGAGACAACACTCGAAATCAAAAAAGTGGAAGAATCCGTTAAGCTTGTTGCGCTTACTTGCGCTGCAAAAAATGTGTTGGAATCGGGAAAAAATATTGAAAATATTCAAGATCTCCTTGGAAAGAAAATCGCCCCTTGTCCAGAGCTTGGAAAAAACTTGTCACCAGAATTTCAAAAAATGCTCCCTCTTTTGGCAGAGCAAAAAGGATACACAAAAGGGCTTATTGATACCGTGAATGAGGAGACGCTCCGAACTCCGTTTCCACACAATCCCTTCGAGTGGGACGCCGAACGCAAAGTTCTCACTGCACGGCAGTGGCAGAAGAAACACAAATAGTTCCTAAAATTTTCAGAAAAACAGAGCTTAAAATCAGCGTTGTTTCTTGTTTGAGAGTGAGTGATTAGAGATTTCTAATATCGATACCATTCCGATTTATACGGTCCTTCTGCTGGAATATCAAGATATTCTGCCTGTTCTTTTGTGAGATGAGTCAGTTTTGCGCCGAGCTTCGAAAGATGAAGTCTCGCAACTTCTTCATCAATTTCTTTCGGAAGACGGTGAACACCAATAGGATATTTTTCACTGTTCGTCCAGAGTTCTATTTGCGCTAGGGTTTGATTGGTAAATGATGCGCTCATAACAAAACTGGGGTGTCCCATTGCGCATCCAAGATTCACGAGTCGTCCCTCAGCGAGCAAAAGGAGGTGTTTTCCATTTGGGAAAATAACTTCGTGAACTTGCGGTTTTATCTCTTTCCACTGAAGATTTCGAATTGATGCGACATCAATTTCATCATCAAAGTGTCCAATGTTACAGAGAATAGCACTATCTTTCATTTGCTCCATGTGCGCACGAGTAATTACATTGGCGCATCCTGTTGCGGTAACAAAAATATCTATTTCAGAGGTTTTTTCTTCCATAGTCACTACTTCATATCCTTCCATGGCGGCTTGAAGCGCGCAAATAGGATCAATTTCCGTAATAAGAACTCGACACCCATTGTTGCGTAAACTTTGCGCGGAGCCCTTTCCTACGTCCCCATATCCTGCTACGAGTGCCGTTTTTCCCGAGAGCATTACATCTGTTGCTCGACGAATGCCATCCACTAAACTTTCTCGACAACCATAGAGATTGTCGAACTTCGACTTTGTCACGGAATCATTCACATTTATCGCTGGAATTTTTAGTGTTCCTTCGTGCTCCATTTTTACTAAACGATGAATTCCTGTTGTTGTTTCTTCGGAAACACCATGGATATTTGTGAGAAGATTTTGGTGTTTTTCATGTATCCATGCTGTTAAGTCGCCTCCATCATCGAGCAAAAGATTTGGTGTCCACTTATTTGATCCAAACACAGTTTTTTCAATGCATTCCCAGTATTCTTCTTCTGTTTCTCCTTTCCAAGCAAACACAGGAATACCAGCCTTTGCCATGGCAGCGGCGGCGTGATCTTGTGTAGAAAAAATATTGCAACTGCTCCAGCGAATATCTGCTCCAAGTTGGACAAGCGTTTCCATAAGCACTGCTGTTTGTATGGTCATATGAATGCATCCGGCAATCCGTGCACCATGCAAAGGTTTTATTGCAGAAAATCGCTTTCGAAGCGCCATGAGCCCCGGCATTTCTTTTTCTGCGAGCAGAATTTCTCTTCGTCCAAAATCCGCCAAAGAAGCATCCGCAATGCAAAAATCATTATTCATTTGATACGAAAAAGAAGACTTCTCCTTTTATAGCAAAAAAGGAAATTCTGGAGAACTGAGTCTATAAAAAGAATCAGATGGATTTACGTTTTGGTACTATTTTTGGCTATAATGAGTGTGATTTTTTATACAAATAATGAATGTCGTTCCGTTTCTCGAATCAATCGAACCAATTCTCGAATCAATCGAACCAACACTCTCATACACGATTTTCGGAAATACTATTGGGGCATATTCCTTTGCCCTTTCCGTATTTATTCTTATTTGGATTGCTATTATTCTTTTTCGAACGGTTATTTTAAAACACCTCCGAATATTTGCAGAAAAGACAGAAGATAAACTTGATGACGAGATTATTACTGTTGTAGAAGGCATTTCTTCGTTCTTTTATTTCTTCCTCGCGTTTTATCTTATGATGAAATCACTTTCTCTTGGTGGTTCATTTCATAAGGCACTTGATGGAATCTTTTTCTTCCTTATTATTCTCGAAGCCGTTCGTTTTGCTCATCTTTTTATCGATATCACCTTTGAGCGATCACTGAAAAAGGACAGTGAGATGGCAAAAAATGGCATGCGTCTCGTTGCTACCATTCTTCTTTGGGTTATTGGTGGACTCATGATTCTCTCGAATCTTGGGTACGATATTACTGCGCTTGCCGCCTCCCTTGGAATTGGTGGTATTGCAGTAGCCCTTGCGGCACAGAATATTTTAGGAGACCTTTTTTCGAGCTTCTCTATTTATTTTGATCGTCCGTTTCAGATTGATGATTTTATTATCGTTGGAAACGACATGGGCGTGGTGAAAAAAATAGGTCTCAAAACAACACGCATTATGACGCTCCGCGGAGAAGAGCTTGTTGTGTCAAATCAAGAGCTCACCTCTACGCGTGTTTTGAATTTTAAAAAGATGAATCGCCGTCGCATTGTGTTCACTTTTGGGGTGGAATACGGAACGCCTACCAAAAAACTTGAGCATATTTCGGAAATGATTCAGAACATTATTCATGATGAAAAACTGACAGAATACGACCGATGCCATTTTTCCTCGTTTGGTGAGAGCAGTTTGACATTTGAGTGTGTCTATTATGTCGATTCTCCAGAATACAACGTCTACATGGATATTCAAGAATCCATTAATCTCGCCATTCTAAAGGCGTTTGAGCAAGAAGGAATTTCCATGGCATTTCCCACAAGAACACTCTATATGCGAACAGAGGAAAAATAACGTCGTTCTTTGTTTGCAATAATTTACTGTTCCAGTTTTTCTATCTTTGAAGAAAGGAGCTCAATCTGTACTTGTTGACGCTCAATCTCCTTCTGCTGTTCCTTTACTGCTTCAATAAGCGGAGCAACAAGAGCAGAGTAATTGACCGACTTCATTCCCTCATTATCTTCTAAAACGAGTTCAGGAAATTCTTTTTCTACTTCTTGCGCAATCACTCCAATTTGTTTTTCTTCTCCTTTTTCTGAATCTTTCCAAAAGTAAGAGACTCCACGAAGATGCAATATTTTTGAGAGAGAATCACTCAATGTCACAATATCTTTTTTGAGACGAATATCAGATGGAGCAACATTCGTTCCACGGATATACCCATTGACATCAAGTTGATAGGCGGGTGAAATTGTTCCAATACCGACATAATTATTAGTACGAAGAATATTGATCACATTACCATTCGTATCACTTCCGAGTGATATGGTATTAGCTCCAACTGCAGGGTTGTAGGAAATAGATCCCTTTGAAACTCCTCCTGAATACAGTTGAATCGCCGTAATTCCTGTTGAAATGCTATCAACAATAAGTTCTGCGCCAGTATTGACGGGGTTATAAATATGGAGTTTTCCCAGTGGGCTTGTGGTTCCAATTCCGACATCTTGTGTATTTCGTTGGACAAAAATACTGGAGGCTTGTTCATTTCCTCCTCCTATTCCCATTCCATCTAGCCCGGGAAGATAACCAATGTTTCCCAAAAAGATTCCATCTGCATAAAATCGAATAGCAGCAGCTTGTGCACTAGAAACAGTCTCGAGAATAAGTTCTGCGCCAGCATTGGCGGGGTTATAAATATGGAGTTTTCCCAGTGGGCTTGTGGTTCCAATTCCTACATTTCCGCTATTATCAATAATCATCCGTTCGGTTCCATTGGTGTCGAAACGAATCTTATTCTCATTGGTACTTTCTTCTACCTGTACTTTGGTGTTGTTATCAGCATCATGAATTTCTTTGAGAGAAACGGCTGAAACAGCTCCATCAACATACTGTTTTGTTGCAGCCCCCAACGCACTTGTCGGATTTCCCGAAAGAAGAAGTTGTCCTGTCATTGTTCCTCCTGAAAGAGAGAGTCTTTGATTCAGAGCAGTATTTAGATCACTCTGACTCGAAAGGCTTCCCGTAATACTTCCCCAGCTTGCTCCGCTTGGCCAAGAAGATCGGCAAGCGCCAGCAATACAAAGTTCTGTTCCTTTTATTCTCCCATTCACATCAAGTGCTTGTGTAGGAGAAGTGGTTCCAATTCCTACTTTTCCATCATTGGTAAAAGTGACACGATTATCTGTATTCCAAAATTGCAAATCGGAAGTGTTTTCGTCTTGATACATTCCCCAGTGAGTCAATTCCCCACTTTGAATATCTATTTCAGCATTTGTTCCAGTATCAGTTTTAACATGGAGTTTGGCATTGGGAGAAGCAGTTCCAATTCCTACGTTTCCCGAGACTCCGCTGTACATAGTTTCTGTTTGTTGCTCAACACACTGCCAATAATATGATGCGTCAGTATACGCACCGGTTGTAATTGCAGTAGCCGTTCCAGAGCTACAGAGGTTTGCTGTTGGTGTTGAGGAGAATGTGCTTTCATGGGCAGATCCGCAGATTCCTGATGCGGAAGCCGATCCACCAATGGGAGCAGGAATAGAACAAATGATAGGATTGGGTGACGGACTTGCAACTGTCCCTCCTGGAAAACGGAACCAATAAATTTCTCTCTGAGAAGGGGTAACCACTACTGATCCACTCTGTTGAGCGGCTGTTTTGTCGATACGGATATCATCTGGATAAATTTTGCCGTAGGTCGCATCAGCACGACTCCACCATCCGGAATTTTGAAAATCAATAGTATAATTCAGCCTGTAGTTTCCTCCTCCGATATTCGTTGCAGTAAGGGTACAATAGGGTGAGGAGTATGTTTGATACGCATGGCAAGAATCTGTCTGCGTTCCTCCGCCCACTACGGTCCAGTCATTATCGCTAACTCCTTCTACGCTTGAGAGACAATTTCCTCCTTCAATACAAATATCCGAACCATTGGTGATTCGAACATTTCCATCGACCACTAATTTTTCTGTGGGAGAAGCAGTTCCAATTCCTACGTTGCCCGAGACTCCGCTGTATATATCACTTCCAGAGAGAATCCAGTTTGTGTCTCCGCCTCCTGCAATCGCACTATCAACATACTGTTTTGTTGCAGCCCCAAACGCACTTGTCGGATTTCCCGAAAGAAGAAGCTGTCCTGTCATTGTTCCTCCCGAAAGAGAGAGTCTATCATTCAGAGCAGTATTTAGATCACTCTGACTCGAAAGGGTTCCCGTGATACTTCCCCAAGTTGCACTTTCTCCTCCAGAACCGCTTTCATCCGAAGCGCACTCCCAAGAAGTTCCGTTGAACTTAATAATCTCCCCAAAATTGCAAGAGAAATTATCATTCACCCCTCCTTCACCGATGGTATCGAGAGCACATTCCCACTGTCCATTTTTATATTTTGGAATCTCCCCTTCTTTGCAGGAAAGATTTTGAATAGCGCCCTGAAGGTCAGGGGCACACTCCCATTCTCCAGAAATTACACTAAACTTAAGAATGGATCCATCAGCACAGTTTGTCATATCTCCACCATCAGTTCTTCCGCCAATTGTGTCTGCGGAACATATCCAAACTCCATTTTTCATCTTTATTATCTCTCCCTCTGAACACGAAAGCCCGCCCCAAAAAACAATATTTGAAATTTGAATACAATTTTCTCCGTTTTCATCACAATATTCGGTGGCCCCTATTTTCCCCTGAACTCCCAGTTTTACATCTGCGGGAAGAATGGTAGTTCCAATGGCAACTCCTCCAGATGTATTGAGAAAAATATCATCACCAGGGGTTTGAATATCTCCAGATCGTTCCCAACTGCTTGCGTTATGAGAGACAATATTCCAATCGTTGGAATAGAGTGGGTCGAGTGTGGATTTTTCATCTGGAGTCCATGCAGAAAGTGTTGATGGAATGCAAATGAATGTCAAAAAAACAAATGGAATACTCCATTTGAATACAAAAAAGAAAAAAAGGGATGTACTTCTCATGAGAAGATGCGAATATATCAGATTACTCTACCTTTTTTTTCTGAAAAAAGAAAGGAGGATATACCGTCCTAAACCCACACTCACAAATGAGATTCAAAGATTTTTTATTTCTTCTATTTTTGCTTTATTTCCCCTTTTGGAGAGGTGGCTTTTTTCTTCATCTTTGCACAAAGTGCTTCAAACTCTTCTCTGTTTAACGTTTCCACCTCGAGAAGCTTTTCGGCAATTATTACCATAGTTTCCTTTTCTTGTGTCAAAAGAGACATGCTCCTTTTGAGACACTCTCGAATAGTTTTTTCGACAAATTCATCAATTTTTTTCAGATATTCCTCAGAAACCCCTTTTACTCCGAAGCTCTCAAAACCAGAGTGATCCTCCGAGTCGGAAAAGCTAACAGGTCCAATTTCTGGTGCCATACCATAGCGAACCGCCATGCTTCTTGCTTTTCGTGTCGCTTTCTTCAGATCATCTGAAACACCTGTTTCATGTTGCCCAAACATAATTTCTTCAGCGGAATATCCTCCAAGAAGTACACAAATTTCATCGAGAAATTTATCACGCGAAATAGAATATTGATCTTCTTCTGGCATTGTCCAAGTCACACCAAGCGCCATTCCACGAGAAACAATAGAGAGCTTATGCACAGGGTCTGCGTTGGGAAGCAAATATGCCATCATTGCGTGCCCTGTTTCATGATAGGCGGTTTTTCGGCGAGCTTCTGGTTTCATAACAAGAGATTTTCTCTCACGTCCCAAGGAAATCTTTTCCATAGAAATACTGAGATCTTTTTGGGTGATATTTTTTCGATTTTCGCGTGCTACCAAAATAGCTGCTTCATTTACAAGGTTTTCAAGATCGGCACCAGAAAAACCAACAGTAATTTTAGCAATATCTCGAAGATTTATGTCTGGAGCAAGAGGCTTGTTTCTCGTGTGTACTTCAATAATTTCTTCTCGAGCCTTTATATCTGGACTATCGATAACAATACGACGATCAAATCGTCCAGGTCGGAGTAATGCTTTATCAAGAACGTCAGGGCGATTGGTTGCCGCCATGACGATGACATTTGTTTCATTATCAAACCCATCCATTTCGGTAAGAATTTGGTTGAGTGTTTGTTCGCGTTCGTCGTGCCCGCCACCAAATCCACTACCACCACGTTGACGACCAACCGCATCAATTTCATCAATAAAAATAATCGCCGGAGCATTCTTTTTTGCTTTTTCAAAGAGGTCACGAACACGACTTGCTCCCACTCCTACGAACATTTCAACAAATTCCGAACCAGAAATAGAGAAAAAAGGGGCGTTAGCTTCACCTGCTACCGCACGAGCGAGTAGTGTTTTTCCTGTTCCAGGAGGACCAACGAGGAGCGCTCCTCGAGGAATTTTTGCTCCAATTTTGACGTATTTTTTTGGATTTTTTAGAAAATCGACGATTTCTGTTAGTTCTTCTTTTGCTTCGTAGGCACCGGCAACATCAGAAAATTTGGTCTTTTTCTTTCGACGGTCAAAAATTTTTGCCTTCGACTGTCCAAACGAAAATGCTCCTCCGGCATTTTTCGCCATGCGGGTCATGAAAAAAACGATAATTCCGAGAATAAGAAAAAGAGGAAGAAAATCAAAGAGAACTCTTTGGAGAATATTTTGTGCCTCTGTGCTTACCACTTCCACTGTTGTTCCTTCGGGAGCATTTAACAAGCCGAGATCGGAAACAGTTTCGTTTGCAAGACGAATAGCCTTCTCTTTTTCATCAGAATCTCGAATGGTGGCAAGCACCGATTCTCCCCTTATCTTGATGGATGAATATTTTCCTGATTCAAAATTTTCACGAAGTTCTGAAATAGGAATTTCTTTCAGGGATGTATCAGATGGAGGTCCAAAAAAATAAGAAAAGAATGTGGCAACAAGAACAACAACGATAAGAATAATCCATGGAGAAGATTTCTTCTTGGGAGATCGTGGAGGAAGTTGTGTGGGAGTTTTTTTAGACATCTCGCTGACTTTATGGAAATGAAAAAATTCAGAGAAGTGAATTCATTCCTATTGTTTCACGTTTTTTTGGGAATCGCAATAAACAGTCTTTTTCTAATTAGTTAGAAAACTTTTTATTCTTCTGGAGGAATATTTCCGTATTCCAATAAAAAAGCCATTATTTCCCGAAAAACAGGTGCGGCAGTCGTCGCCCCCCATGTGTTCTCGGTTCCGTATCGGGGGCGATCAAATTTAACGAGAATAAGAAAACGAGGGTCGTATGCTGGAGCGTAGCCAGCAAAAGAGGTGACAAAACTTCCTTCTCCTGTTTCATACTTTCCGTCTGAACCAGCAATTTGTGATGTTCCTGTTTTTCCGGCTATTTTATATCCTGGAATATGTGCCGTATGTGCGACACCTCTTTCCACAGAAGAAACAAGCATACTGGTAATGGTTGTCGCAGTGTCGGTTGAAATTGCTCTTCGAACAGCGGCTGGTTCAATAATCTCTTTTGTTCCATCGGGATAATCTTTTTCTGAAATAATTTGTGGTTGCATCATTACGCCGCCATTTGCAAGAGCACTCCACGCACGTGCCATTTGGAGAGGCGTTACTGTAAGTCCTTGTCCAAAACTTGCGGTAAGGAGATGTGCATCTGACCAATCTTTTCGAGGAAGCACTTTTCCTTGTTCTTCTTGGTCAAGCTCAATATCAGTGTAATCTCCAAAATTATATTTATCAGTAATAAAGCTGTGCATCACCGCTTTTCCCAAACGAAGAGCCACAAATACCATTCCTACATTTGATGATGTCTCGAGAACGTTTGTCATAGTTTGAATACCATTGTACTTATCTAAAGCAGTTCGAATGGTAAAGCTACCTACCTGCACGGGTCCATCTTCAAGAAATGTGGTTGTGGGAGTCACCTCTCCCGATTCAATGCCCGCCGCCATAATGAGTGGTTTAAATACAGAACCAGGCTCATATACCTCTTGAATGGTGCGATTTACAAACGCTCCTGGTCCAAGACCGTTTTCATAAATATAAAACTCTGGATCAAATTCCAGTTTCCATGCCTCCTCAAATTCTTCAAAAGTAGCGGGCTGATACCGTCCAAATTTGTCTTTTCGAAAGAGAGGTGTTGTTTTAAAAATCGTCTTTGTATCATCAGGTCCTGTTCTCCTAAGAGTGAGAGCATCTGCATATTCATTTGGATTAAACGATGGTGCATTTGCGAGTGCGAGAATTCTTCCGGTTTTAGGTTCCATGACAATAATCTGACCAGAGTCTGCCTTAAACTTTTTTGTGGATTCTTCAAGCACCTCCTCCACCTTTTTTTGAATAACTCGATCAAGAGTGAGAACAAAACTTACGCCATCTTCTGCATTCTTAATGCTCGTTGGATCAACACTTTTTCCAGAAACATCATTTTCACTTCGAATAGAACCAGTTTTTCCCGAAAGGAGGCGATGAAATTTTCCTTCAATACCATACTGTCCCGTTCCTTCACGGTTTACGAATCCAATTACCTGAGAAGCGAGAGTGTTTTCTGGATAGTATCTCCAATGTTCTGGCACAAGTACCACTCCGCGAAAGTAATCGGGTATGGGGTCTTTGTCGAGTTTTTTGGCAAGAATTTCCGCTTTTGATTGCTGGTAGGTTTCGTAGGAGGCGGTTTTTATTTCTTGAATTTTTTCAGAAACTTCGGGGCGAATTTTATTTTTTAATCGAACATATCGAAGGTCTTTTTGTTGTAAAAGGTTTTCAATATTCTCTGTGGGAACATTGAGAAGGGGGCTGAGTGCAGAGGCAATTTTCATGCGGTCTTGCTTTCCCTGAGGAACTTTTGTCGGATCGGCGTACACGAGAAAAGTTTCCCGAGCAATATCAATTCCGGGAAAACCAAATTTTTCTATAGATTCAAGAGTTTCATCAGAGACATCTCTTCCGAGAAGTACAAAATCGACCTTTTCCCGATTAATACGCCGAAATATCTCAAGAGCATAGGCGGCAACTGCCTCATCTTTTGTCGGAAAAACAACTTCTGGAGGACGATAGTTCTTTGAATCTCCTTCTTTTGGAGCATCTTGCTCTACAATTCGAACGCTTCCTTCTGGGCACAATTTTGGATTTTTAAGGCATGCTTCATGATCTTCATTTGTGTAGAGAAGAGGAGCAAGAGTTTTGGCAACAAGTTTTTTATCTGGAGTAACTTTTGGATCAACATAGACGAGGTCGAGCGTAGTATTTGTGGCAAGCTTTACAAGGGTGTTTGTATTTTGATCTCGTACCAAAATTTCTCCACGACGAGCAGGAATTTCAATAAGACCATTCCGCTGACGCAAGGCACGTTCATAGTATGCTTCTCCAGAAACAACCTGAAGCTCAAAAATCCGAAAGAGAATAATGCCAAAAAGAATTCCCGCTCCAATTTGTGCCGCCAAAAGGCGATTGGGAAAGAATTTTTTGGAGAACGACTGCCGATGGGGTTTTCGTCTTCTCATCGTCAAAAAAGATACCAGTTTCAGACTTTAGATGCCAAAGAATGCATCTGTTTTTTTACTTCTTTTTGGTCACAAAATGACACCCGAGTGATTCTTTTCGTTGACATGCCGCCTGAGCAACAAATGTTGCTACTGCAAGCATATTTTTTGTCTCCGTTCCCGTTGGAGTAAGACGAGCAAGATCTTCTTTTGCCTGTTCTTCCCCTTCGGGACTTCGAATAATACCGAGGTATTTCCAGCAGAGGCGTTGAATCTGTTTTCGAATTTCAGTATCTTCCCGAGTTTCGGGAGTAAAGGGGCGAGTTTCAAAATGTCCAGAGTCATCTGGCGGATGTAATTTGTCTTTTCGTACTTGTTCCTGAAAATCCTCAAAAATAAGACGCGAAAATACGAGACCTTCCAGAAGAGAATTACTCGCAAGTCGATTTGCACCATGAACCCCTGAGCAAGCAACCTCTCCTACTGCAGAGAGTTTTTGAAGCGTTGTTCTTCCTCGAAGATCGGTCATTACTCCTCCACAAAAAAAGTGTGCTGCTGGAAGGATGGGGACAATCTCTTGCTCTGGATTAATGTTGTAAAAAGAAAGTCTCTCCGATACCGAGGGGAAATGTCTTTCCCAGAACGATTGTGGTTTTTCCCGAAGATCAAGATAGACAGGAATTCCCCTCTGCTCCGAAAGAAAAATGCTTCTCGATACTTCATCTCGCGGAAGAAGAGGGTCGCAAACCTCCTCTCCAGTAATGGTGACCAGCTTGGCACCCTCTCCACGAAGCGCCTCTGTCAGGAGAAAAAGTGGTGATTCTTCTGCAGAAAGTGCCGTTGGGTGAAACTGCACAAATTCCATATCTTTTATTTCGGCTCCAGAGCGTCTTGCCATGGCAATGCCGTCGCCAGTACACTCCAGCGGACTTGTTGTTTCCGCATAGATTTGTCCTGCTCCACCGGTGGCAAGCACTACTCGACTTGCAAAAAATCGCTGTACTTCTCCTTTTGATATTGCCTCTACTCCAAAAAGTGCACCATCTCGTATGAGAAAGTCTGAAACAAAGGTTTCTTCTTGAACAAAAATGTGATCATTTTTTCGAACAGCTTCTAAGAGTATTTTCATAATAGATTTTCCGGTGTAATCGTGGACATGCCATATTCGATTTTCAGAATGCCCCCCTTCTCGATGCAATGATTCGGAAAACGAAACACCATATCTCCGAAGAAAATCAAGAGCCTCTTTTGCTCCAAGAGCGAGTGCCTCCACTGCCTTTGTAGTATTATGATGTGCTCCCGCAAAGAGAGTATCTTGAAAATGATCTCGAATATCTATTGTGCTTATCCCAGCGGCAATACCACCCTGTGCAAGCGGACTGGATCCGGAAATCTCTTTTCCCTTTGTGAGCACTGTTACTTTTCCCAGTGTAGAAAGACGAAGTGCTGTAGAAATACCAGCGATACCACTTCCAAGAACAAGGAAATCGGTTTTCATGTTACGGGGATAAAGAGGGTGTCTCTCCTGAAAATGCAGAAAGAGATTCTTCCTTCTGTTTTTCTTCTGAAAAACGAAGAAAAGCCACTGTCCAAATAGCTTCAGAAAAAACAAAGAGAATACCACCTATGTATGATGCGATAACGGTAAAAAAAAGAAGAATACAAAGAGAAAGGAGAAGCCCTATTTTTTCTGAGAGAAAAATTGCAAAAAATCCTGTTCCTCCTATGAGAAGCATGGGGAAAAGAAGTACCAAAAGAATATTCAGAAACACTCGCACTTCCACAAGGAGAAAAAGGAGGAAGACATGAAATATTTTCCAGAAATAGGAAAAAACGAGCTGAAAAGAAAGTAAAACAGATTCGAGGGTGTTTTTCCCTCTCAGTATGATCATTTGCGTTGTAAAAGAGAGTAAAAAGAGAATGACTATGCCCACGACTCCAATCAGAAAAAAGGGAAGAAAAAGAAAATCTCCTCTTTGGGAAAGATACCGAAAAAGAAAAGAAAATTCTGTAAAGAAAGTAATGGGGCTTAGTACTTTTTTGAGAATCGCCATCTCAAAAAGAGGAAGGAATCCAGAAAAAGTTTTTGACACTTCTTTTTCTGACTTTTCTCCTCGCCATATACTAGAAATTTTACGAGTCAATATTGCTCTGCAAAGTATCTGCGCAAAAAACCACCCCAAAAAGATGCTCAAAAGAATTCCATAAAAAAGCATGGAGAATAGGTTATTGTGACTGATAATATTCCATATCTTTACGAGAGATAGGAGAATGATTTCCCCACTTCCATTTCTTTGCTCTGGTGATGCGAATGAGTATATTTGATAAAAAATATACCATCCCGTAAGAAAGAGGGAGAGAAACGATGGGATAAAGCCAAATCGAAAAAGTTCCTGTCGATGAAAAACAGTAATGTTCCAAGCTTCAGCAACGATTTTTTTGGGAGATTTCAGAAAAATATGAGAAATTTTATTTTCATCATAAAAAAAAGTAGGGGAAAGTCAATTGAGTTGCGAAAGAGAAAGGGGTTTGAAACAATGTTCAGTGCACTATGGAATGGAATTTTTTCTTTCGGCGACACCTCGAAAACGGAGAGTATGTTCTGTTTGTCGCACATAAGCACTGGATTGAGATTTTTCCAAAAGCAATAAAGACGGCTGTATTCGGTTTTTTGGTGCCGTGGACGGCATGGTTTTTTTTTCCTGCTTTCTTCTGGGGAGCAGTGATTTGGACGATTCTTTTTTGGTGTTGGTTTTTTTATCATTTTGCTGATTGGTACTTTGATGCTTGGGTTGCAACAAATATGTCACTTATTGATATAGAATGGCGTGGAATTTTTCATCACCTCAGTTCTCGTATTCCTTACTCTGAAGTGCGCGAAGTATCTTGGGAAGTAAATGGGTTTTTCGGAACCATACTTGGATTTGGAGATGCCTCTGTTTCCATGACTACCGGAGGGAAAGTGGCTCTTCATAATATTGCTCGTCCCAAACGAGTAGAACTCCAGATTCTTCAAATTCGAGATCAATTTTTATCAGAACAACGCATGGTTGAGTCCGAGGCACTCAAAGGACTTTTGGCGAGTATGGTGGCTTCTCATGTCTCTGAACAAAGAACCTCTTCTTTATGATTCTTGGTATTGTTGGAATGATTGGTTCAGGAAAAAGTACCTATGCAAGGCAATATAATGCCGAACACTTCTCTGGAAAAGCAAAAATTTGTGAGGCAGATAGTATTGGTCACGAAATTCTGAAGAATACTCTTTTTCAGAATCGTCTTCGAAATCAGTTTGGGAATGATATTTTTTCTTCTCTCGGAAATATCGATCGAAATGTATTACGAGAAAAAGCGTGTAGAAGCGCTTCTGCCCTTTCTGATTTAGAGAAAATTGTGCATCCTCTTCTTAAAAAAGAACTCCTTCATATACTTAGACCGTATCGTAAAACAGAAGACGTGCTTTTTATGGTTGTGGCGCTCCCTTTTTCATTGGGTCTTTTTGAATATTTTGATGAATATATTTCTCTTTCTGTTGAAAAGGAAGAGGCATGGATTCGCATTCAGAATCGATCTCCAAATATTTCTCGAAAACAATTTGAAGTATTTTGGAAACGACAAGAGAGGGAATATTCTTTGAGCGATAATTCAAAAAATGAGGGGATTTTTCCCCTCATTTAAGACACAAAAGATTATTTCGTTGTTCTTTATTTTATTCCGCGCTCTTCTCGGATCTTCTCTTCTACATTTTTTGGAACCTTCTCATAATGAGAAAATTCCATGGAGTAGTTAGCACGCCCCTGTGTCATAGAGCGAACATCTGTAGCATAGCCAAACATTTCTGCGAGCGGCACTTTTGCACGAACAACCTTTGCTGTTCCGCGATCGGTCATTTCGTTAATTTGTCCACGTCGAGAATTAATATTTCCCATAACATCTCCCATATATTCTTCGGGAGTCACCACCTCTACCGCCATGATTGGTTCAAGCAAAATGGGACTCGCTATTTTTGCCGCCTTTTGGAAAGCGAGTGATCCAGCTGCCTTAAACGAAAATTCAGACGAGTCGACATCGTGGTAACTTCCATCAGTAAGTTGAACGAGAACATCCACAACAGGGTATCCTGCCACAATTCCACGGGTCATTGCCTCCTTTACTCCCTTATCAACCGCTGGAATAAACTCTTTTGGAATACGTCCTCCCACCACTTTATCTTGAAATTCATATCCCTTCCCTGCTTCTTGTGGGGCAATAGTGATGAGAACGTGACCATACTGTCCGCGTCCTCCCGTTTGCTTTGCATATTTTTCTTCCACACTGACTTCTTTTTGAATTGTTTCTCGGTAAGCAACTTGTGGTTTTCCTACATTTGCTTCCACTTTAAACTCGCGACGAAGTCGGTCCACAATAATATCGAGGTGGAGTTCTCCCATTCCCGAAATAATGGTTTGTCCAGTTTCTTCATCGGTTCGAACACGAAAGGTTGGATCTTCTTCAGTAAGTTTTCCAAGTGAGGTTCCCATTTTCTCTTGATCTGCTTTTGTCTTTGGCTCAATGGCGATAGAAATAACTGGCTCTGGAAAAGTCATTTCCTCAAGAATAACTGCTTTATCAGGATCGCAAAGAGTGTCTCCTGTTCGAACATCTTTAATTCCTACTGCGGCACCAATGCCTCCGGCGGGAACACTTTCGATTTCTTTTCGGGTATTTGCATGCATTTGAACAATACGTCCGACACGTTCCTTATTCCCCGTGCGCGGATTGTAGACGTATGACCCAGATTTCATGACTCCAGAGTAGACCCGGAAAAAACAAAGTTTTCCGATAAACGGATCGGTTGCCACTTTAAACATGATAGCGGCAAGTGGCTCATCATCACTTGGTTTTCGTTGAACATCTGTTTCCGTTTTCTCATCTTTTCCTGTAACTGGCGGAACATCGAGTGGGCTTGGAAGATAGTCGAGTACCGCGTCAAGCGTCTGTTGTACTCCTGTATTTTGCAGTGCCGATCCACAGAGCACCGGATAAACCTTGGTCTGAACGACTCCTTTTCGAATAGCCTTTTTGATCTGTTCCTCAGTAACTTCTTCTCCTCCGAGATATTTCTCCATAAGGTCATCATCAAACTCCGATGCTTTTTCAATGAGTTTTTCGCGATATTCTTCAACCTTATCAACCATGTCTGCCGGCATTTCAATTTCTATAACATCTTCCCCTGCTTTTCCTTCGTAGCGGTAGGCTTTTTTTGTTATGAGATCAACAATTCCTACAAATTCGCTCTCAGCACCAATTGGAAGCTGAATAGCAATAGCATCTGGTGAAAGGCGTTTGTGAATAGAATCAAGCGACATATAAAAATCCGCCCCCATTTTGTCCATTTTGTTTACAAATGCAACGCGCGGAACACGATACTTATCTGCCTGTCGCCATACGGTTTCA
The DNA here is from genome assembly GCA_016699755.1 of Candidatus Peregrinibacteria bacterium. Classification (NCBI taxonomy): domain Bacteria; phylum Candidatus Peregrinibacteriota; species Candidatus Peregrinibacteria bacterium. The sequence goes on from CP065009.1 coordinate 1,476,091, forward strand.
GACTGTGGTTCAACCCCCTGCGATCCATCAAAGACTGCTATTCCACCATCAAGCACACGAAGTGAGCGCTCTACCTCTACGGTAAAGTCTACGTGTCCAGGAGTGTCGATAATATTAATGGTATAGAGTGGAAATTGTGACCACGTTCCTTTCCATTCGCAATACGTCGCAGCGGAGGTAATGGTAATTCCTCGCTCTTTTTCTTGTTCCATCCAGTCCATTTGTGAAGCACCATCGTGAGTTTCTCCAATTTTGTGGGTTCGTCCGGCATAAAACAAAATACGCTCAGTAGTAGTGGTTTTTCCCGCATCAATATGCGCAAAAATACCAATATTTCGGTGCCTTGCAAGATCTGCCATAAAAAGAAGGATAAAAAAATGCAAGGCGCATTGTACGAGCTTTTTTTGTCTCTGTCGAGAAGTTTTCGTGAAGCGGAATATTTTTCCGCTTTTCTTCTACTATTTGATAAAATGAAACTATGAGTCAAAAAACAGGTAAAGGGACAGAATTTTCCGGAGATTAAAAAGAGGGAACGTGGTTTTTTAAGTGGAGAGCGTTTTGCGATGTCCTTCTTCCGTTTGTTCTAAAGTGGCTTCAGACATATCACCTCACTATGCTGACGCTTGTGTGGAGTCTTTGTATTATTGTTTTGGGATTTTTGGCGAAATATAACGTTCAATTTCTCTGGTGAATCTTCCTTCTTGTTGTGTTTCAGTACATTACCGATCTTCTCGATGGTGTTGTTGAAGGGTCATGAAACACAGGACTTATTAAGTGGGGATACTATTATGGATCATCTTCTTGATTATTTTTTCCTCTCTTTATTTCTCATTAGTTACGGGTTTCTCTTGCCACATTACTGCAAGTTTCCAATGTTTCTTTTGCAAGCGGTTATCTCTGGATATATGATCCAAGCACTCCTTTCTTTTGCCACGAAAAATACGTTTACTATTAGCTATTTTGGATTTGGTCTTACGAAAATGAGAGTTCCCTTGGCTCTTGAGTAATAGATTTTAGAATTTTCTCAAGATCCTTAGGTTTTATCATATCGATTCTATAAACGGAAGAGCCCTCTTTTCGCCTAATAATTTTGTCAAAAAGTTTGATGGAGAATTCCAAAAAGAGTCGCAAGAACTCGACTTTGTACTGTTTCTCGATGGAAGTGAGAAGGAAAAAAGCGCAACCGAAAAAGACGCTGAGGCATTTCGAAAAACATGGAAACGACCCAAGTAGTATGTGGTAGATGAATATTTGAGGAGTATTTAAAAAAGTCTCCTACAAAAAAACACCTCTTTGTATGTTGAGAGGTGTTTTTTTGATGTTTATGTGTATGTGACGATAGCTATTCTTTCTCGTGATCTTTAGGTTTCTTTCCAAAATTTCCTGCCCAACTCACCACTTGTTCCTTCTTGAAAAATCCATATCCAACACTCGCAAGAAAAATGGCAAGTGCTGCTATAGCAATCCAGAGTCCCGAACCAGTCGCCGCCGCTTTCAGGGCTTCTGTTTCCGATTGTTTAATGGTTTCTGGTGCTGGTGCTGTTTTCATTGATATATCTTCCTCTCTGTGAACGTACATTTTTTGAATTTCAAAATCCCCATCTTTTGTTATTGCCGTAATCGTTACCTTTTTCCCCAAGTAGGAAGCAAGGTCTTTTTTTGTGGAAATAGGAATGATTTCTCCAGAATCGAGGAGCAGTTCATACGAATTTTCTTCCGCAGTAGCCGACTCGCCCGGCATAAGTTGTCCGGTATAATTCATTTCTTCTATTGTTCCATCTGTCGTTTCGGTGATATCAGCATCAATTGGTGGTGGAGGAGGCGGAGGTGGACCCTGAAGAACATAAGACTGGATTCCATACCCACCAGTATCCTCTTGTTTTAAATTTTTTGGTGGTGCTGCAAAAGGATCAAAATCTTCTGCAAATGCAGAAAATGGAGAAAGAACAAGCGAAGCGAGAAAAAAAGTCGCTCCGAGGGGTCTGAAAAAGTGCTGAGTTTTCATCTCGGTTTTTCTAAAAAATTCCTACCATACTAACATCATCTTCTGGAAAAAGCAAATTACAAAAACCCCTTGTTTCGTTTCTTCCTATCATTTGGTGATAAAGAGGGGAATGATAAGAAATAAAGAATGATGATATTTTAAAAAAGAAGAGATGACATTTTTTTCTGACTGTGTCAGAATGGTCGAGAAATTTTGTTATTTTCATGAAAATCCTTGTTGTTGGCAGTGGAGCCCGTGAACATGCTCTCTGTAAGGCTCTTTCCAAAAGTAAGGAACGACCGAGCATTGTTGCATTTTGCGATACACATAATGCAGGAATCGCTCATCTCTCTTCTCGAATAGAAATAGGAGATATTTTGGATATGAAACATCTTCAGAAAATTGCGCAAGAGGAAAAACCAGATTTTGCCATTATTGGACCAGAAAGTCCTATTGCTGAGGGTGCTGCAGATGTACTTGCTGAAATAGGAGTTCCAAGTATTGCTCCCACAAAACGATTGGCACGCATTGAAAGCTCAAAAAGTTTTACTCGAAAACTTATTCATAAGTACGAGATCACCGGAAATCCAAAGTATCAAGTCTTTTTTGAAGAAGAGGGGATGCTAGAATTTGCAAAGGAATGCGGAGAAATAGTAGTAAAGTTTGATGGTCTCGCCGGAGGAAAGGGTGTCCGTGTACAAGGAGACCATTTTTCCACTCTCGAAGAAGGCTTGATCTATGCCAAGGAGTGTATCAAGGAATCGGGAAAAGTTCTTCTTGAGGAAAAACTCGTTGGACAAGAGTTTTCACTCATGTTTTTTAGTGATGGAGAAACCATCGTTCCTATGCCCGTTGTGCAAGACAATAAGCGAGCGCTTGTAGATGATGAGGGACCAAATACAGGAGGAATGGGTTCCATATCAGATGCAAACCATACACTTCCTTTTTTACTTCAGAAGGATATTGATGAGGCAAAGGAAATGACAACGAAAGTGATTGGAGCACTTCAGGCGGAGTGTGAAGAAAAATATAAGGGGATTATTTTTGGTGGTTTTATTGCCACAAAAAATGGAGTTCGTCTTGTAGAATACAATGCTCGATTTGGTGATCCTGAAGCTCTGAATATACTTCCGATTCTTGCAAGTGATTTTGTAAGTGTATGTACTGCTATTCTCGAGGGAAACCTCAAAAAAATGGAAGTAGAATTTTATGAACAAGCAACCGTTTGTAAGTATATTGTCCCAGAGGGGTATCCGGTAAAGCCTGTAAAAGATGTTCCTATTGTTATTGATGATTCAAAAATTCCAGAAGAAGTAGAGCTTTTTTATGGAAATGTTGATGTTCTGGAAGGTCGATTTCTTCTCAAGGGGTCACGCGCAGTGGCGGTGGTTGGGATTGCCGATTCGCTTCCTGAAGCTCAGTATTTAGCAGAGGAAGCAACAAAAGCTGTAGAAGGTCCCGTGTTTCATCGAGAAGATATTGGAACAGGAAGGCTTCTCCGTAAACGAAAGGAAATGATGGATCTTTTGAGAAAAGTGCAATAAGAGAGTTTTTGTTGTGTTGGAAAAAGTGAAAAGTGAGAAATACATAATCTTTTCCTTTACAAAAACAAATAAAAGTCGTTACCATTCTTTGCCCATTCGTCAATGATCAGTGATCACGGACATCTGGTCGATGATTCTTTGTCTTTCTCTATGACCTTTGAACACCTCGGGCTGAAGCCCAATCTTCTGAAGAGTATTTCCGAAATGGGATTTGTAAATCCGAGTCCTGTTCAGGAGCAAGCTATTCCTGTTATTCTCTCTGGAAAAGATATTGTTGCCCAAGCGCATACTGGAACAGGAAAAACTGCCGCATTTGGATTGCCATGTTTGCAAAATATGAAAAAAGGAGAAGGAGCGCAACTGCTCGTTATCACTCCTACGCGTGAACTTGCGCATCAGGTGAGCGATGAACTTTTTGCGTTTGGAAAATATGATGCCGTTCAAACTGTGGTTATTTCTGGTGGAAAATCATATTCACAGCAAATAGGAATGGTTCGAAATGGGGCGCAGGTGGTCGTTGCAACACCAGGTCGCCTTCTTGATCTTTTGAAAACAAAAAAACTCGGCGTATTTTCACCTTCCATGATTGTGCTTGATGAAGCGGATGAAATGCTTGATATGGGTTTTTTAGATGATATTCAAGAAATTTTTTCTTTTCTTCCTGAGAGTCGACAGACTCTTCTCTTTTCCGCAACGATTCCAGCTCCAATTCAGTCATTAGCAAAAAATATTCTTAAGACTCCCGAAATTGTTCGTATTACTAAAAAAGAAGATGGAGCCATCAATAAAGATATTGAAGAGCTTTATTGTGTTATTGATGAGCACGAGCGAGATGATGCACTTGTTCGCATCATGGAGAGCGAGGAGCCAAAAAAGGCGGTAGTGTTTTGTCGAACAAAGAGTGAGGTCGATCGTCTTTCCACTATGCTCATGAGTCGAGGATACCCTGCAAAAGGACTTCATGGAGATATGGAACAGCGACAACGATCATCCGTTATGCAGAGTTTTCAGGGTGGTGCTGTGACCATACTTGTTGCAACGGATGTTGCGGCTCGTGGATTAGATGTTCGAGAGGTGTCGCATGTGATTAATTTTCATATTCCTTTTGAGCCAGAAAGCTATATCCATCGTATTGGGAGAACCGCTCGAGCAGGAGAAAAAGGAAGAGCAATAACACTTGTTACTCCACGAGAATGGCGTGATTTGCGTCGTATTCGACAAAAATCTGGCAGTCAAATGATTCATCGTCCTCTTCCAACAATGGGCGATGTACAAAAGGAAAACGCGAAACGCTTAATGATTGAATTGCAAAATCAAAAGATTCATGAATTTTCTGGCGTATTTTTCGAAGAATTGGTGAATACCATGGGTATTGAACAAGCCGCGCAAAAATTAGTCTCGTATATTTTGCAATCAAATGATGTTCCAGGACCACAATCCATTGGTATTACTGGAGAGCGACTCAATCGTTTTTTCTTTGATATAGAAAATGGAGGCGATGGAAGAGAAGGAAAGCGATCAGGAGGATTTCATGGAAGAGGTAGTGGTGGATACTTCCGAAGAAGTGGAGGGAAACCTTCAGGAGGAGGAAGCGGAAGATATTCAGGGGAAAGTGGAGGAGGGAGAAAACCTTCAGGAAGCGGTGGTGGAAAAGGAGGATTTCGAAAGGGAAAACCAAAAGGGAGATAAGAATCTCCCGAAATATTGAGTAGGTATAGTTTTTTTTGGAGTTTGAGGCATTCTTGTGGACTAGTTTTAACGAAAGCGAATCAGGAGAAGAAAACTGGAACAATAAGGTGGGCGATCGAAAAGGATATAGCGAGGAATCATCAAAAGAAACACAGTTTTTTATTCTTTAGTGGTTTCATTGCAAAAAAACCCCTTCTCTCTGAGAAGGGGTTTTTAAGAAAGCAGAGGGAAGTGGTCTGACTATTGATTCATGTTCTCTGTTTCCATTTGTTCAGAGAGTACTTGTGTAAAAACTTCTTGTGATTGTTGTCCTGCGAGGAATAGGTTACCAATAAAGTATGCGGGGGCTCCGGCAATACCAAGTGCTTGTGCTTCTGCGGCAAGTCGTTGAACAGTTTCTGAATTCTTCCCTTCATTGTAACATGTTTTTTCCTCTTCATTCAGAGAGAGGAGTTCTCCAAGAGCTGATTTCATTTCGTCCATATTTTCTTGCGTGAGTTCCGATGCTCCGGCGGTAATTTCTGTGATTTTGTTGTTGTAATCCTGAGCGATGGCGACAATACTTGTGGGCTCTGCTCCACAGAGAATAGCTTCTGTGGCAAAAGAACTTGGAATGTTATTCACAAATGGCTTCCAAGAGAAGAAGGCACCATTTTGTTCTGCTATTTGCTTGATGGCACTCAGGAATAAGATGGTATCTTCCGAAAACGGATTTGTGTATCCAACAACACTAAGCTTTCCTTTTGCTTCCTCTGGAACAGGAGGAAGTTGTGATGCACTGAGAATTCTTTTGTTCCCAACAGTTCGAAATTCATAGAGATCTTCCGAAATGGGAGCAATGAGTCCGCCTTGGCTTAGCTGTGAAAACGTGGATATTTCCTCTACAGCTTTTGGAAGTACGATGGCAGGAACAACTCCAACTCCTTGGCTTACGAGATTTTTTCCGTTTGTCGAATTGATATCAACACGACGAATGCGGGCAGTGGGAAATGCTGATCCAAAAGAAGCTTCGAGTGCAGAAAGATTGACACAATTCTTACAATTTACATCCGTTAAAAAATAAGCATCAAATACCGGATCCTTCAAGCGAACCCACATCTTTCCGTTTACGACTTCCTTTCCATTTTCCGATCCTTCGAGTTTACTGCTGTTACTCGAAAGAAGGTTTATTCCATCATCAACCGGAGCATCTTGAAGTTGATAGAAAATAACAATATTAAGAACAAGGCTTGCGGCAAGCAAAAAGCCGAAGAATACCAGAACGACCGAATAAGAGAGTGGCTTTTTAAGCGCCTCCATGGTGCTGTTTTTGGACGACGATTTTGTCATCATGTTGTTTGGGAGAAAAACTGATCCGAATTATACATCATCTTTTGTCACTTTTCAATTTTTTTTTGTTCTCGCTACTTTGAATAATATTTTCTAGAAGTGAAATGGGAAGTATTGTGTTTTGTTCTGCAAGCCCCTGATGAAAAAGCACTGTGGAAGGGGTGAGTGCGGGGAGCGAATTTGCCTCAATAACGAGAATATTTCCTGTCGTGCGCTCCAAAAAGGCATCAATGCGAACGTATCCTTCTATTCCCAGTATATTTGCAGTTTTCTCGAAGCGCTTTTTTGTGAGCAATAATGTGTCTGGATGAATCACTTCTTTTGGTGGTGGGGTAATGTTTACTCCGGTTCCGCCCTGAAATTTTTCTTCCACTGAGAGTACTGCACCTTCCGCAACTGTTATGCTTGGAGAGAGCGCATGGTATATTCCTTTGTTTTCAAGAACTCCAGTGGTTACCTCAATCCAGCCAGTTTTTTCTTTTATTTTGAGGGAATGATTGGAAATTCGCAAAGAGTCCGTCTCAATGAATGGCTCAAAGAGGAGTTCTTTTGGAATGGGTGAAGGCATTTCGATTTCTGTCGTCTGATAAAGAAATGTGTGAGGGGGAATATTCTTTATTTCTCCGCGAAGAAGATCTCTGTATTGGATAAACTCTTCTTGTGACGAAAGGCGTAAAACGCCAGAAGAGCATCCATCTGAACGAGGCTTTACAATAACAGTTTTTGATTGTGTTTCGATGATAATCTCCTTCCAGAGGGCAGAAAGATCTTCTCGTGAAAGAGTAAAGAGCCCTTCTGTTTTTTTCGATATCTGTTGCATAGCAAAAATCCCTTCTTTCTCTAGGTTTTTCAGTGCGTTTGCGGTGGCACATTTATCCATACAAAGTTTTGATGTTTTTGAGGAGGAGCCATTATGAAGAATTCCCTTTTCCTTGAGTTTTTCTTGAAGGGTTCCATCTTCCCCAATACCTCCGTGAAGTGCCAAAAAAACAAATGATGTTTGTCCCAAAAATTCATTCATTGAAAGGCGAATGGGGGATGAGAATGGTTCTGTTGTTTCGTGTTTTAGGAGACCAAGGCGCAAAAAAGCATCTCGTTCAAAAAAGCGGATCCGCTCTTCATCCGATTCTGCGTGATGACAGCTTTCTGCAATTTCTTCCACAGTGTGATTGAGCGTAAATGCATAGGGAAGTTTCCACACAGTTTCCTCATCTTTTTCAAGGAGAAATGGAGTTGGTTCAAATTTTTTTGATCGGCGGAGTTTAAGCCACACATTTGTTCCACTCATGAGCGAGACTTGCCGTTCGGACGTATTTCCTCCGAAGAGAACGAAAACGGGAGTTCTTTTCTGATCCTCGTTTTTTTTGTTTTCGGGAAAGGAAATGGAATATCGTTGACATGCGTTTCGTACTATAAAACATAAAACGTCTTGATGACTCATTCCCACACGAGAAGACTGTTGAAAGAGAAAACTATTCTGCTCCATACCGCTTATGGGATTAAAATCAGAAAACCAAATTTCTCCACTCGGAAGAAGAAAACCGTCAAATCGTGCAAAATCGCGAAGTGCAAAAAGGGAAAATATCTGTTCTGCTTGAATCCGAATACGAGCAATTGTTTCTTTATCGTATCGTGGTGGGCAATGGTACCGTACCTGATTTGTAGGAAGGTATTTTCGGCGATAATCAAAAATCTGGTTTCGTGAATAGTCTTGTTCTGTTTCTGTAGGAACAAGCGCAATGGGTTGATGAAACCGGTTCTGTAAAATCAGAACGGTAAATTCTGTTCCCGAGCAAAAGGGCTGAAGAACTGCGCGGGTATCCATGCGTTTTGAAAAAATGGTCTGCACGCTTTCAAGTGCTTCTTCGGGAGAAGTAACAGAAAAAACGCCCACGCTCGAACCACCGCTTGCGGGTTTAATAATGGCACGAGAACACTGATATTTCTTGAAGAATTCTCGAATAATTTTTTCGTGATCATCTCGATAAATCCGCAGAATCTCTGTTGGAAGTGTAAAGAATCCTTCTTCAGAAATTTTGTTATTGCACCGGTATTTATCAAATGCGGTGTAACATGCTTCGGAACCAGAGCCAACAAACGGAATTCGCGCTTCTTCGAGAAATCGTTGAATTTCACCGTCTTCTCCAAAAGGTCCGTGAAGAGCAGGAAATGCAAGATCACAAGTTTTTAAAAATCGTATGAGTCCTTGTTTGGTTAGTGGTTTTGCTTTTTCTTGCAGTTTAAAATCAAAATCGGAAGGAGTATTAGAATAGAGCTGTTCGGGAGAAAGGAGAAAAGCGTTTTTTTTAATGTCAAAATAAACAGGAAGAACCTCAATATTCTCATCCGAAAGATGATCGAGAACAGAGCGCGCAGAATTGAGCGAAACGCCTCGTTCTCGCGATGGGCCTCCACAAAGCACAGCTATTTTCATTTTTTGCAAAAAGAAAGTGTTCAATTTTTCCTTTTTATAAAAACACTTTTAGAAAAAAGAATGCAATAAAAAATATCTTTCTATTATTTTTTGCAATTTTTTTTTGTGATTTCAGTGATGAGAATTCGGTATCCTTATTTCCAAAACTCTTTCAAGAGTTTGGGCATATCCCCCACTTGTACGCGTCGAATGGGAAGTGCTGGTGGAAGAGCAGAGAGTATTTCATCTGTGAAGTTTCCAGAACGAACAAAGTGCCCATCTAGGCAAAACCAGAAGAAGCGTTTGTTTTTTCTGGTGAGCTCTCCCAAAACCTGCCGAAATTTTCGTACAGCTTGGGGAAGTGAAATCTCCAAAAATTCATCCGAAACATTTTCATTTCGTGCTTGTTCCACTGGATCTGGTGGCGGACTAAAAAAGAGGCGATGCTGGATGCATCCATCAAACGGAATTTTTTGAAAATCTACTTTTTGCCAATTCGTATTCGTGGCAATAAGAATTGTTTTTCCGCGAGCACAGAGCGAAGTTACTTTTCCAGAAGAGTGATTTGCCATAACGACTTGAAATCCATTTTTTTCCGCACTTTCCGAAATCATCTGCACAAAATGTTCTGCAATACTCGCACCAGGAAAGAGCGTTAGAATATTTCCCGAACAAAGCGGGAGAATCTCTCGAACTGTTTTGGCTGTTCCAGATGCATCTGAGGTTTTTGAGTTTCCGCCAGAAAGGGGAATAGCGCAGAGTACATTTCGGGAATATTCAAATTCCGAAACACATTCTTCTTGTGTTGTTGGCGGTTGTAATCCAGAACCAAAGAGAAATTTTCCTCCTCTCTGAAGAAATGCATTTCCGACAAAAAGAACTGATTTTTTTCCAGAAAAAGCATTTTCAAATGCAGGAATAAGCGAAATATCTGCGCGTGTTAAAAAAAGGCTGTTGTCTGGATGAATGGTAATAAAACGTAGTTCGTTTTCTGCAAATGGAGGACAGAGAAAATCACTGAGTTCTTTTAGTTTTTTCGATCGCTCGGTTTCTTCTGGAAAAACGGAAAAAATTTCTTTTGCCGCAACACGAAAACCTTCTGAGAGATTTTCGGTTTCTTCATGCTTTACAATATCGGGTGAAAGGATGAGATTTTTTCGAAATGGTCCTTCACCGGTTCGTTCGCGAACAAAGCGTTTGAGAAGCCCAATGCCAAAGAGAAGGCTTTCGGAAAACGAAACCGATTGTGATGAAATTTCTTCAAGCCACCGCTCTAATGCGTTGAGCGAAATGGTTTTTCGGGAAGTGGCATCAAGCGCATCTGCCATGCTATCTGCGTTGAGCACTATCGCATAATCTGCTGGACATTTCGCCGTATCTGAATATTCGCAAAGGTATCGTCCTGGAATTGGTCGCTCCAAAAGCATTCGTTTTGCCGAACAGTCACTCTTGCATTGTACGTGATTGTCCGAGACCCAGTTTTTGGTGACATCCCATTCTTCCCGCAAAAAAGACATATTCGAGAGAATAAGAGAATTTCCGTGATATTTTTCTCGCAGGAGCTTGAGCGTGGCAACAGCTTCTGTTTCAGAAAACATGGTTTTCTTCCTTTTCCATTTCTCAAATGTTGGTTCACAAACCACTTTTTCTGGAGATGCCCAGTAGGTGAATCCCGATATGGTCGGTGCATGAAAAAGACGAGGAACAGAAAGAACAAGAGATGCTTTTGCGTCGTACTCAGTGAATATTCGTCCTATTTCTTTTCCTACTTGTTGTTCGTTGCACTCAAATGGAAGAAGAAAAAGTGAGCGTTCTTCTTGGCGCAGGAGTTCGGTAATACGTTTTGCCGCATTTTTTTCAGAAGAGGAAGCCTTCTCTTTTTCTGGTGATACTTCGGAACTTTTGTAGGAGTCTTCTTCGCCTTCTAAAAAGAGTGAAAGTTGACCCTTCTTCTTTTTTGCAAGAGCTGAGGATGGAGCCTCATGAACATGTTTTTCTTCTGAAGATTTTTTCTCAAAAAATGCCATCTTCCCCATCCACTTGGTTTTTGAAAATATCTCCTGAAAATCTTTTTTAAGTTCTTGTGGAAGTCTTTGAGCAATGGTGACGAGCTCACGAAACAGGAAGAGATTTGCTCGAACATCTGCTAGTGCGCGGTGTGCATCCTCATGTGGAATATCAAATTTTTCTGTGAGAATTTCAAGCGAATAACTTGGTTCGTTTGGCAAAAGAATACTCGAAAGGGGGAATGTATCGAGTACTTCATTTTGAATGCCAAATCCCTTGACGTTCAAAAAATTGGTGTCGAAACGAATATTGTGTCCGCAAATAATATCTGTTGGTTTTAGAAAACTTAAAAAGTCACTTCGCACTTGTTCTATTCCTGGGGCTTTTTTCACCATATCGTTTGTAATACCGGTGAGTCGGGTAATAAAGTCTGAGATGAGTTCTTCTGGATGAACGAGCTCATCAAATACGGCGGTTTCTGTTTGAAAGTCTTCGGAAACACGAACAGCAGAAAGTTCAATAAGTTCCGAATGTTCCGCAACAAGACCGGTCGTTTCGATGTCGAGAAAAAGGAGGTGTTTCATCGACTCGTATTGTGACACGGACATCTGAGCAAGGCAATAATGCGCGAGAAAAGTTTTTGTGTATTTCCGGTCATTTGTACAAAAAAATTCTTGCTGACGAGAGCCTATTTTTTTTCGCTTTCTCTTGAGAAAAACATCAATTTCTGGTATTCTTTCTGGAAAAAAAATATTCTCAAGTAAAGCACATCTCCCATGCCTTCTCTCTCCTCCTTTTTTTTGGCACTCTGTTGCGCCACCATTCCCGTGACGCTGTGGTTTTTTATCTTGCGACGAAAAGGTTCAGAGAAGAATCTTGGGCGTTTTTTTCTCACATTTTTTCTTTCTGGTGTTGGTGCCTTTCTTTTTCTCTGGGCGGAACCACGGTTTATGAGCCACATTCAAAGTACAGGATTCCTTCTTTTTCTCTTTTTTGTGGTTTTTGGTGGCATCATTGAGTATTACAAAAACTCTATTGTGCGCCTTTGTGGAACACGTTTTTTTCGAAATATTGATGATGTTCTTGATCTCAGTTTTGCCGCCGCACTTGGGTTTGCCTTCTTTGAAAATTTTATCGTATTTCTTGGGGCATTTTTATCGCAAGATATGGGACTGGTAAAACTTACAAAATTTCTTTTGCTTCAGGGATTTTTTATTACTCCTATTCATCTTTTTTGCTCGGGGGTGTTTGGCTATTTCTACGGAATGGGGCTTTTTGCGGGGGAAGAGTTGCGAGAGAAAAACAACTCCTCTTTGTCGTTTCGTTTTTTTTCGCCATTGTTCTCATTTTTTTCGCCAGATTCCCAATTTAAGGCGACAAAAATTTTGCAAGGTACCATTCTCTCTATTCTTATCTACGGCATTTTTTACTGGTTTTTGAAGCGTGATTTTTACCTTTCCGATTTTCTCGGTGTCTTTGGATTTTCTTTCCAAATTGACGAACAACTTATCCCCTTTATTGCACTGTTTTATTTTCAAACGGGAACGCTCCTCTTTTTTACGCTTATGGACAAAAAACGCAGATGGGCTTCTCGCGGGCTTCTTCTTCAAAAATGAAATCCTTTTTTCGCATTCTTATTGAATTTTGGTTTTTACTTCCGCTCGCGGTGATGTTTTTTGTGTCGTACGCAAAAGAGATGAGTTTTGAGGAATTTCAAGGAATATTTTCGTATCTTAGAGCGCGTCCATTGGAGTTTCTTATCGATAGTTTTACCATTTGGTTCATGCTCTCTTTTGGTTTTAAGATGATGCGCTGGTGGTATCACGAGCGAAAAGCAGAGGATGAAATTGTGCTTGAAGTAACAGTTCCACGACTCGATTCCAAATCGGACTACGAAAAGAAGCAAGAAAAAGACTTTCGCGAGAAAGTAGCAGTGATGACACAGTTTTTCCGTGCTATTACTGAAATTTCCGAAATGAATCTCTGGAATGATATTAAAAATATTTTGTGGGACTTCGACAAAGTATCGTTTGAAATGGCACTTATTGATCGTCAGCTTCGTTTTTTTGTTGTTGTTGATTCCTATTACCAATCTATTCTCGAAAAGCAGATCACTTCATTTTTTCCTTCTGCCAATATTGAACCGGTTCCCGATTATGAATTTAAAACTCCAACAAATATTGTGAATGGATTTTATCTCCATACCGTTAAAGATTATTGGTTTCCCATTAAGGGAATGAAGGAAATGGAAAACGATCCGCTCAACGATATGGCAAATGTTTTTTCGAAACTCGAAGAAGATGAACGTGCCGTTTTTCAAATGGTTATCAACCCAAGAAGCGATGAGGGATGGCGAAAAAAAGCAGAACGAAAGTCAGAAAAATATTTTAAGCGAGAAAAAGATTTTTTTATTCCTATCCTTTCGAATATCCCTTTTTTGGGAGACATTATCTCCACCATTCTTTCCATTATTATTCCTGGTGGAGAAGATCGTTTTGGTGGAAGTGATGCTCCCGGAGCGAGTTCTGGTGATCACTATATTCGTATGGTGCAGTCGAAAGAAGAGGTGGCAAAGCGTATGGGGGAAAAAGCCGGGCAAGTAGGGTTTGATGTTTCCATTCGTGTTCTTGCGGCGGCAAACACGTGGCAGAGAGTGGAAGAAATTCTCAATAATCTCGTCGTTGGTATGACCATTTATAAAGATGCTTACAGCAACTGGTTTAATAATCGGCGTATTGTTCCGGTGAATATTTTGAATTCTCCACTTATTCTCCATGGTTTTCGTCGGAGGCTTTGCAATTTTTACCTCGGAAGAACTTCCCTTATGGTTCCCGAAGAATTGGCGACTCTCTTCCATTTTCCCGATGCAAAGTACAATCCTATTCCGCTCATTAAATGGTTAAAGTACAAAGTACTTCCCCCTCCTGTAAATCTTCCTCGAGAAGGACTTCTTCTTGGTATGAATCGTTTTCGTGGAGAGGGGCAAAAGGTCTTTATTTCGTATCCCGATCGCTCTCGTCATCACTATATTATTGGAAAATCTGGTTCTGGAAAATCTGCAGTTCTTAGTTTTATGGCGCGACAAGATGCTCAGAATGGAAAGGGATTTTGTGTGGTTGATCCGCATGGGGATCTTATTGAAGATATTCTCCGATATATTCCCAAGGAGCGCGCGCGTGATGTTGTTGTGTTTGATCCAGCAGATATAGAACGTCCTATGGGGCTCAATCTCCTTGAGGCGGCAAGTCCAGAGCAAAAAGATCGTGCGAGCCTGGACGCAATGAATATTTTTATTAAACTTTTCGGGAATGAAATTTTTGGTCCACGTATTCAGCATTATTTTCGCAATGGATGTCTCACACTCATGGACGATGAAGAAGAGGGCGCAACACTTATCGATTTACCACGACTTTTTGTAGATGAAGCGTTTCAGAAGTATAAAGTCAGTAAGTGCCAGAACACAGTGGTGCGACAGTTTTGGGAGAATGAAATGTCAAAAACTGGTGCACGTGAAAAAGAGGAGATGATCCCCTATTTCTCGAGCAAATTCGGTCCCTTTATTACCAATACCACTATGCGGAATATTATTGGGCAGGGAAAATCTGCTTTTGATATTCGCAAGGTGATGGACGAGGGGAAAATTCTTCTCGTAAATCTTTCGAAAGGACGTATTGGCGATATTAATGCTCAGCTTTTGGGACTTATTTTTGTGAATAAAATTTCCATGGCGGCACTTTCACGTGCAGATATACCCGAAGATGAACGGCGTGATTTTTATCTTTATGTTGATGAGTTCCAAAATTTCGCAACAGATGCATTTGCCGATATTCTCTCGGAGGCGCGAAAGTATAAACTCGCGCTCATCATGGCACATCAGTATATTGGACAGCTTCAAAATACATCGGATATGACGTACGAGAAACAACCAAAACTTCGTGACGCCGTTTTTGGAAATGTAGGAACTATGATGAGTTTTAAAGTGGGAGCAGAAGACGCAGAGTATCTCGAAAAGGAATATGCACCAGACCTTTCACAGCAAGATATTATCGGCATTGCAAACTACAAAGCCTACATTAAACTCAATATTGACAATGCTACAAGTCGACCATTTTCACTAGAAACTATTTGGGATACTACAGGAAGTAGTAAAAAAATATCGGAAATCATTAAAGACTATTCGCGTCTCAAATATGGGCGAAAAAAAGAATTTGTTGATCAAGAAATCGAAGCACGTCTTGGAATTATTGAATAGAGATTCGCAGTGTTTATTCGTTTGTTTTTGGCTCATTCTGCTTCATCCATTGCCTCATTTGCTAACTGATCGGCACGCTTATTTTGAGCTCGCGGAACATGCAAAAATGAAATACTTTTAAAGAAATATGCTCTCTTTTGAACTTCTAAAAAAAGCGGTTTCAGATCGGGGTGTTTCACACGATACTGCCCAGAAAGTTGGCGAACAATAAGTTCTGAATCCAAAAAACAATTGAGCGAAAAAATCCCCATTTCTTGTGCTTTTTGAAGTCCTAAAATAAGCGCGGTGTATTCTGCAATATTGTTGGTTGCTCTTCCGAGATATTTTTTTCCGGCGGATATCTCGTTTCCCGAGGCATCCAACAGAACAAAGCCAGCACCTGCATTTCCCGGATTTCCCCTGCTTCCACCATCGGAAAAAAGAGAATAGGTGCATTTTGAAAGATCCATTTTTAGCAAGAAAATTATTCGTCGTTACTCAATTCCATTTGAGATTTTTTGAATTGACTAAAGCTTTGTGAGTAGTGCGGGGTTTCGAGAGATCTTTGTTCCAACAATGGTTTTCATGAACACACGCGTGACAGCAATGGCGGTAAACATAGAGAGTATAATTCCAATGGCAAGCATTGTGGCAAAACCTTTAATCATTGATGTTCCAAAGAGATACAAGATGCCACACACAATAAGTGTTGTTAAATTGGCATCACGAATAGATGTCCACGCGCGATCGAAACCAACAGCAATTGAGGTGGAAAAGTTTTTCCCAGAGCGAAGTTCCTCGCGCATGCGCTCAAAAATGAGAACATTCGCATCTACTGCCATACCAACAGAAAGAATGACACCTGCAATTCCCGAAAGAGTGAGAACAAATTGCGGAAAAAACTTCAATATTCCAACGAGAAGTACAACGTAAACGCAAAGCGAAAAGACAGCAAAAAGCCCAAGTACACGGTAAGAGAAGAGAAGCCAAATAGAGAGCAAAACAAATCCAATGCCTGCACCAAGGAGCGAAGTTTGGAGCGCGTCTATTCCGAGGGAGGCGGCAATTTTTACCTCTCCATCAAGAGCAATTGGCGCTGGAATGGCTCCGGCATTTAAATCACGCGCAAGTGAGATTGCTTCTTTTTGTGCCTCTAAATAATTTAAGCTTCTCTTAAAAGAAATCTGCGCTGTTCCTCCAGAAATTTTCTCTTGAATGATAGGGGCAGAAATAAATTCTCCTCCTACAAAAATTGCCATAGGTTTTCCGACGAGGCGACCTGTAATTTCCTCAAATTTCTGTGCGCCTTCATTTGTAAACTCTATAGAAGTTACCGGAAGACCGGTTTGATCTTGCGATATTTTTGCGATTTTAAAATACTGTCCATCAAGTCCTATTGATTTCCACTGTTCGGGAACAGCCTCGAAAAAAAGTTCGTCATATACGAGTTGTTCTTCTTTTGTGGTGACATCTTGACTCATCACCCTTTTCCTCGCCGCCTCTGTCGCCTCTTTTTTTGTTGTAACTATCTGAAGAACACGAGCAGGGGAGTTTTCATCGACTGCATTTATTAACTTGTACACCACAAACTTTCCTTCTACTTCAAGTACTTCCGAAATCTGATTTGGTTGAACAGTAGTGAGAACTGTTTGACGAGTATCCTCTGGGAGTTCATCTACTGTTTTTTCTCGCACTTCATCTTCCGAAACTTCATCAGCAACAGTTGTAAAATCTTCTCCTGACTCCTTTTTGGTGCGGTCAGTCATCTCTTTTGATTTTAGGAGTGCGATAGAGAATCCCTCAATTGGTCGGAGCTGTTGAGAGAACTGATCAATAGTATAATTTCCTTCTGTAGGAATAAGTTTTGAGAAAACAGTGTTGGGCTCTGCTCCCCAGAGCTCTTCTGCCAAATCTTTTGGGAGTTGATCTTGGTACTTTTTTTGATCGGGATTAAGGGAAATATGATAAAAAGACTCCTCTGCTGTCGGAGCGTATTCAGTTTCAAGTTCTTCAAGCGATGTTCCTTCGATAGCTTTTTGGAGTGCTTCATTTGCAAGCGTTTCGATTTTGTTTTTTTCTGCATCTCCTGTTTCCGTATTTGGTTCCTTAAATTCTAGGTCGATACGTTTCAAGAGTTTTTCTCGCGTTTCGGGGGTATCAATATCTGAAGTGAGTTCCACAAAAATATGTTTTTCGCCATCAAAGTCTGATGCGTAAATATTGAGTTCTCGTGTTCCGTCGGGGTCGATTCGTCGTTGAAGGGTCGACTTAACACCATTTAAAACATCCTCTTCGCGAATATTTTCTCCAGCGGCAATTTTTTCTCGAACTCGACTCATATCTACCTTGAAATCGAGTTGGGATCCTCCTGCTAAATCGAGTCCATAATGAATCTTCTTTCCGAGGAGAAAGTTTTTTGTTTGTTCCGATGGGATGCCTTCTTTCCAATTCTGTGGCATGGCGATTACCCCAGCGAAAAGCACAAGAATACATACAAGAGCTACTCGATACCGATTCCTCATTCGTTCAAGAAAAATATCGAAGGAGATTGTGCCAATTCAATTGGTAAGTTGCAAGAAACAATTTGAGGAACAAAAGCTTCAAATACTGTTTTTTGAAAAAAAAGAGAAAGAATGGGTGTTTCGAAGGATATGTGACAATCTTTTGTCTTTTTCTGCTTTATAAATAAGATTGTGTTCAATAAGAATTTCCCCTTGGGAAAAAAGGTCCATTATGCAAGAATGGAATCGCTTATTTCTTTCATTTTCCAAACACGAGCATGTGTGGGGTTTTTGGGTTCTTTTCTCATCAAGATCACATTGCACAAGATATTTTTGATGCCCTTACGGTGCTTCAGCATCGTGGACAAGATGCCGCTGGTGTCGCCACTTGCGAACAACGTGGTCGATTTCATATGCAAAAAGGATTGGGATTAGTTCGAGATGTTATTCGAACACGACACGTTCGCCAGCTCTTTGGAAATGTTGGTATTGGTCATACGCGCTATCCAACTGCTGGAAAAAGTCATGAAGATGAAGCACAACCGTTTTACGTCAACTCGCCTTACGGTATTATTCTTGCACATAACGGAAATCTTACCAATACAGAGCAACTTGCCAAAGAAGTTTTTGAAACCGACTTTCGGCACCTCGAAACGACTTCCGACTCCGAAGTGCTCCTCAATGTATTTGCCAACGAAATTGCTAAGGGAAAAAGAAGAACTCCGTCTCCAAATGATGTATTTGAGGCTATTTCTCGTACACACGATCGTATTCAGGGGGCATACGCTGTTGTGGGAATTATTGCTAACGTTGGGCTCTTTGCCTTTCGTGATCCGCACGGTATTCGTCCGCTTGTTCTTGGAACACGCGAACATTCTTTTGGTCCGCCGGAGTATGCTATTTCCTCAGAATCGGTTGCCTTTTCTCCGCTCGATTTTAAGTTAGTGGATGATGTTGCCCCAGGGGAAGCAGTGTTTATTGACTGGTCTGGAAAACTGCACCGAAAACAGTGTGCCAGAAATCCAAAACTAAATCCGTGTCTTTTTGAATTTGTGTATCTTGCTCGTCCAGATTCTATTATTGATGGTATTTCCGTATACAAATCGAGGCTCCGACTCGGGGAACTTTTGGGGAAAAAAATACAACGACTTGCTCCAGAGCTCGATGTTGATGTTGTTATTCCTATTCCCGAAAGTGCTCGAACATGTGCTTTGGAGCTCGCACGATCACTCGATTTGAAATATCGAGAAGGCTTTATTAAAAACCGATACATTGGGCGAACGTTTATTATGCCTGGTCAGAAAATCCGAAAAAAATCTGTTCGATATAAGCTTTCCGCAATTGATCTTGAATTTCGTGGAAAGAACGTTCTCTTGGTTGATGATTCTATTGTTCGCGGAACCACTTCAAAAGAAATCATTCGCATGGCTCGCGAAGCAGGCGCAAAGAAAGTGTATTTTGCGAGTGCGGCACCGCCGGTTCGGTATCCAAATGTGTATGGAATTGATATGCCAACTCGCCAAGAACTTGTGGCATACGGAATAACAGAAGATGAAGTAGGAAAGATTATTGGTGCAGACCGACTTTTTTATCAAGATCTTCCCGATCTTATTTCTGCGGCTCGTGAGGGGAATCCGAAAATAGAAATCTTTGATGATTCGTGTTTTAGCGGAAATTATATTACCGGAGATGTGAGTGAAGCATATTTACAGAAAGTGGAGGCAAATCGTGGAATGAGTCGCGGAGAGGAAGATGGGGAAAATCAAAACCCAATGACGCTTTTATAAATCACAAAAAAAGCCCCTCTTTTTGTAGGAGCTTTTTTGTAGTGCAAAAATCTTTTGGATTTTAGGCACACGCAGCATCAACTTCAGCCTCTATTTGCTCAATAATCTCATTAATCTTTGGATCTTGTTCATGATTTTCAGGAGACGGAACAAATCCTCTGACAGCCTCTGCTGTTACTTGGTCTTCTGATTTTGGAATATCACTTTCTGGTTTCATGGTGAATTAAAAAAAGAAATATGCGCACAGCATAACTTTTTTCCCTCTGGTTTTGTCAAAACTTTTTGTTTGTGTTCGAATAGAAAAGATTTTTTTAGAGAAAATGGATATAAAACAGCTTGAAAATCTTTGCAAAGAACTTCTCGAAGGAATTGGAGAAAATACAAATCGAGAAGGACTTCAAGAAACGCCACGTCGATTTGCTCATGCGTGGAAAGAAATGATTTCTGGCTATGGAGAAGAAAGCAAATTGGCAGAAATGTGCACCACGTTTGAAGGGGAAAATTATGATGAAATGATTGTTGTGAAAAACATTGAGTTTCACTCACTTTGCGAACATCATTTACTCCCTATCATTGGTTCCGCAACGGTGGGATACATTCCTGAGAAAAAAATTATTGGTGTTTCAAAAATTCCTCGAATTGTAGAAATTTTCGCTCGGCGCTTGCAAAACCAAGAACGCCTGACCATGCAAATTGCCGATACTCTTGTAGAAGTTCTTCAGCCAAAAGGAGTAGCAGTGCTCATTTCGGCAACTCATCTCTGCATGACTATGAGAGGAGTTCACAAACAAAATTCTGTGATGGAAACCTCAGCCGTTCGTGGAATTTTTCGAAAAGATTCACGAACACGAGCTGAATTTTTTGGAATGGGAAAATAGCGCGGTATTTTTATTGACTTTATTTTTTAGAGTTTTAAAATGAGTTCCATTTTGAGCGAGAAAGATGAAATGGTTCTCTCGTTTTCTTGGCTCTCCAAAAGATGAATCGAGAAAATCGAGAGCATTGGAAGTAGAGATTGTTCGGAACGTTTGTTTTGGATATGCCCCGTCGCTTTTTGCGAATGCTGAACACACGAGAAAAAAAGATCTTTATAAAATTTTTCAAGAAATTAATGATTGGCTCGATCGTGCTTTAGAGGGAGTTTCAGACATACAACCCATTCTCTTCTCCGATCATATTGTCGATCCCAATAAGACGCTACCACCGAGTCTACGGTACCTTTGTAAAGATGGAGTACCAAGTGAAATTGATAAGTTGCGGGTGAAGCTTGGGCAATGTGGACTCAATGGAGAAAAAGTCTTCGTGCCCGTTATTGCAATTCCTGCCAGTAGAATGGATCGTTTTACTGATAAAAACCGACATTTCGCATATCTCGATTTTGATGCGTTTCGTCGTCCTTTCCCAGAAAATAAACAGCCAAAAAATCTCTATCCAACAAGAAAAGAACTCGAAGAAGATCTTCGTCGTTTTGTTCTCCGTTGGTATATCAAGAATTGTACAGATGCTCGTTTCTTTCCAAAAGATATTAATGCTATGGAGATTAGGCTTCCAGCACAAAATCCGAATAACTTTTTATTTCCCATGCCAGACGATGTTCAAGGAAATCAATTCCATTCACTAGACAAAAATCATCTCTTGGCCATTCTCGAAATTCCTGCAGGAGGTGTCGATCCACAGAGACCACTTTGTAAGTACTAATCGTTCTATTCCACTTTTTGTTTTCCCTTTGCGAGATCCGATTTTGGCGGTGCTTCTTTTTTTGTCTCCTCAAGGCGATACGTTTTAAATGCTTGACGTTCTTCAAGAGAGAGTTCTTGATAAGACTCATACTCTGGAAGAATAATATTCATGGCTTCGCTATTATTCTTTACGAGAAAGATATTCTCCATGTCTCCGGGGCTGATATATCCTTTTTCGAGAGGATATTCTCTTACCCATCTTAAAAATCCTTCCCACATATCTCCCATAAGAATAATGGGAATTTTTTTCATGTGTCGTACTTGCGTTAATTGCCATGAATAGGAAAGTTCGAGGCAGGTTCCCACTCCACCTGGCATAACAATAATAACATTTGCCATCGCCATAAAATGGTCGAGCCGATCGGAAAAATGCGTGAAATGTTTTCGGTAATCAAGATGTTTATTAACATTCTCTTCAAACGGAAGGTTAACTGTAAATCCGATAGAGTGTGAATCGTGGCTATTTCGTCCAGCATGATGTCCCGCATTTGCCGCTTCCATAATCCCCGGACCTCCTCCGGTAACAATATCAATATTATGATGTGCTATTTTTCTCGAAAGCTCATAAACTTGCTGATACCGCTCTCCTCCACGTCGTATTCGTGCAGATCCAAAAATAACCACTCGAAAGTGGGCAAGTCGAAGTTCAGATTCTACATCGACAGGAGATACAATAGAGAGAACGGTGTGTGGATCCATAATCTTTTTGAAAAAGGCTTCCCCCTAGAATACCAGAATCTTGGGAAGTTTTCCACAAAACTTATGATTTTGCCCATCGATTTCCTCCAAATTGTGTGACAAAGCCTTTCATTTCTAAAATAGTAAGCGTGGAAGCAAATTGCGCCGAAGAAAATTCGCTTTTGCGCAAAAGATCATCAAAAAGTGTTGGTTCTTCGGGTAATAAATCGTAGACGGTTCGTTCTGCTCCATCCGGTGGAAAAAACTTTTGTACGGCATGTTGTGATTCTATCGCCGGAGCGGCAATTTCTTCTAAAATATCTTCTGGAGTAAGAACGAGCTTTGCTTCCCCTTTTTGAATGAGTCGGTTCGGTCCAAGAGTAGTAGAAGAAGACGGACTTCCCGGAATAGCAAACACCTCACGGTTTTGGTCGAGTGCAAAGCGCGCAGTAATAAGTGAGCCACTTTTTTCTGCTCCCTCCACAACAAGTGTTCCCAAAGAAAGCCCAGAAACAATACGATTTCGCCGAGGAAAATGGTAAGCGTGTGGTGGCGTTCCCGGAGGAAATTCCGAGAGAATAGCACCAGAAGCAAGAATATCTTCTGCAAGTTCGTGGTGTTCTGGCGGATAAATGGTGTCGATACCGCATCCGAGAACGGCAATAGTTCTTCCATTTTCTTGCAAGGTTTTTCGGTGTGCGAGTGCGTCGACACCGCGTGCCAATCCTGAAATAATCGTCATTCCTGCACGAACGAGTCCACTCACCATTCGTTCGGTCATCTGTTTTCCGTGTGCTGAAATACGCCGCGTTCCTACAACTGCTAAAGAAAACTGATCTTCTGTTTGAATTTCTCCTCGGCAGAAGAGGAATATTGGAGGAGAAGTAATGTTTTTGAGTCGCTGAGGATAGGCATCATCTTCCCAAAAAATGAGTGACGCACCACATTTTTCCAGAGATGCAAAAAACTTTTGAGGATTTGCCGATTTTTTGCGTTCCAAAAAAAGTGCCGTCGCTTTTTCGCCAAGTCCGGCAGTAAGAAATTCTTTTGCGTTGTCGCAATCCCATGCCGATTTCAGGCTTCCAAAATAATTTCGAAAGAGTGAGAGCCGCGGAACACTAAGCATATCCGTTTCTGCAAAACCGGCGAGTATTTCGCGCGATTCAGACGACATTCGACTCTTGAGAAAGGATACTTTGCATTCCTTCCCACTGGAGTTTTTCATCTCCTTGCTGAACTTTTTGTGCGAGTGACTCTTGATAATTTTGTAGCTTCTGAAGAAGTTCTGTATTGGATGTTGCGAGAATTTTTGTGGCAAGAATCCCAGCGTTTTGTGCGGCGTTGAGCGCAACAGTCGCCACGGGAATGCCGTTTGGCATTTGGAGAATAGAGAGAATAGAATCCCATCCATCTAAACTATTTGACGACTTTACCGGAACACCAATTACGGGAAGTGGTGTGAGTGAAGCCACCATTCCCGGAAGATGTGCGGCACCTCCTGCTCCGGCAATAATAACGCGCAAACCACGTTTTTCTGCGGTTTTTGCATATTCAAACATTCGCTCTGGTGTGCGATGTGCGGAAACAATAGCAACCTCGTGTGAAACGCCAAATTCTTTCAAAATATCCGCCGCCTTCGAAAGTACGGGAAGATCGGATGCGCTTCCCATAATGATGCCAACGAGCGGAGCAGAATTCATACTCCTATATTACCGATTCTCTTTCGAGCGAGCAATAACACGAAGATTTTTTTGAAGGATCTGCGCTTTTTCCATGGCTTCTTTTTGTGTTTCCCCCAAAATAGTGATGTGCCCCATTTTGCGAAAAGGACGAGTTTCTGCTTTGCCATACCAATGGAGAAAAACATTTTTTTCTGCAAGAACTTCTGAAATCCCTTCGAGATACGCCAAACCGCTTTCTCCCTCTGCTCCCAGGAGATTCATCATCACTGCCGGATATTTTGTTTCCGTTGAACCGAGTGGAAGCCCAAGGACTGCTCGTAAATGCTGTTCGAATTGAGAAGTATTATTTCCTTCAATGGTATGATGTCCGCTGTTATGTGGACGTGGCGCAATTTCATTGACGAGGATTTTTCCTTCAAGAGTCACAAACATTTCCACCGCAAGAATTCCCACCATTCCCAGTTTTTCTGTGAGCTCCCGAGCGATAGAAATCGCTTCTGTTTCCACTTTTTCCGAAAGATTCGCCGGAGCATGCAAAAATTCTACGAGATGTTTTGTGGGATGAAAATCGAGTTCCACCACGGGAAAGTGCGCCATCTCACCATTTGTGGAGCGTGCCACGAGCACGGAAATTTCTTTTTCTGCCGGAATAAATTTTTCCAACACACTTGGTTCGTCAAATGCCTCTTGAATATTTGTGGCAGAGGCTATTTTCCGAACACCTTGTCCGTCGTAGCCGGAGCGACGTTTTTTGTGAAATGCCGGAAGAAAATCCACATAATTTTGAACATCATTTCGAGATTCTGTGAGAAAAAATTCTGCTGTAGGAATTCCATTTTTCCGGTAAAACTCTTTTTGAAAGCCCTTGTCCTGAACCATTCTGAGAATACTAGGAGAAGGGGAGACTGGAATCCCTTCCGCAACAAGTTGCTCCAAGGCATCCACATTCACATGTTCGAATTCGAGCGTCACGGCATCGCAGGTTCGCCCAAAATTGAGTACCGTTTCAAAATCGAGTGGATCGCCACACGTGAACACATTGGCAAGATGTGCGCACGGTGCAGAAGGATTGTTATCGAGTACATGAAATGAAATGCCCCAGTCCATGCCAGACTGAATGAGCATACGCCCGAGTTGTCCTCCGGTAATCAGCCCAAGACGAGTTCCAATATTGAAAGAAATGATGTGAAAAAAGTGATTCTATTGTGGCGAAGTTGCTGGTGAGAGTCAAAAAGAGTGAGTGTAGATGACCTAAAATTTTTTCAGACAATCTCCTATCATAAGCAGGACTTTTTCAGAAACCGCTAATTTCAAAAGATACTTTTCCAATGCTTCTTTCGTGCCAAATGTTTGTATAGCTGAGGGAAAATCGATTTTAGGAATTGCTAATAATTGCAACGATTCCGTTTTGACATTGTTAAGTACAGTTTCGGGAAGTGTATCGGCATTGCGAATAATTTTTTCTTTTTCAATGTCTGTTGGTGTAGAATGAAGGACAAAACTTATCTCATATCTTTTTTTTTGAATCAGATTCTTTTCGGGTTTTCCTGTTAAAAAATCATTTGTTATCAGAAGCTTCACCAATTTTTTCTTGTCTTCTTCGGCTTTGAATTCTCTTGTTAAAAAATCATTTGTTACCCCTTCTAATCGAGGGTGACTTTTAGGATCACTTCCGTATCTTGAAATTATATGTGGTACCAGATTGTGATTTTGTCCTAAAAAAATTGCGATTTTTTCTCCTGGACTTTTCTTTAAAAAATCTTGAACTAAATCCATGAGCAATCTTTCCTGACCATCCATATACATTTTTTTTGTCTCGTCGGTGTCCCCCTCTCTCTCCAGCTGATTTGTCATTTCTTTTGTCCATTCTGGTGTTGTTGCATTATGAAGAACTGTATTTGAAGAATTGAGGGCGTAGTGCAAAAAAGGAGCACCTATAAAAGCCAAACAGAAAAATTGGGCTTCCGTATACTCTTCAATAGAGTATGGGTCATGAGGAAGATCATCCAAAAATTCCTTCCTTATTCTTTCTGCATACCTCTCAACATCGAATGAAGAATGAAGTCCTTCAACAAATAAATGTTTTATCTCCATTCTGCTGAGTTTCAAGAGAAGATGAGCTTGTGATTTTCCTGCAATAACGTTCAATTCCCTTGGATTTTCATTTCTCCAATGTATTTGATGCATATGAACAAGCGTTCCTAGATTTGAGTTCCCCACAAGGAAGACCCCTCTTTCAACTTCGGGATTCTTAGGATTATCTACGCTCATCATCTATAAAAATAGAAAAATGTTATATTTTTTAAACACTTTTTATTTTTCTGTCAATACCATTCTCCTAAAAAACACCCAATTTCTGCTGGAGTATAGTTCACTGCGCTCTAAATGGAATCCAAATAACCCCGTACTGAAGTACAGGGTTATTAGAATCTCTTCTGCTGGAACGGAGTTACACTATTTCTTACGCACCTTTCATGCTCTTCATCATCCAAAGTGTTTTTTCGTGTCCTTCCATGAGAGTGAGTAAAAAGCCTTCGAGCGTGTCGTTTTCTTCATTCTGTGCAGATTTTACCACGGCTTTCAGACTTGCGAGCAATTTCTCCAAATCGCTTGTGAGTATGCCGAGCATTTTTTCGGCATCGGGAATAGTGTTTTCTTCTTGTATGGTGGCAGAAGCAATCATCTCTCCGTATCCGTGAGGAGCCATTTCTCCTTGAATGCGAATTTGCTCGGCGATTTGATCAATCTCATTCCAGAGCGTTGTATAGAGCGTTTCAAAAAATATATGAAGCTCTTGAAAGCGTGGTCCAGTAATGTTCCAGTGAAATGAATGGGTTTTTGAATAGAGTGCTGCAGTATCAGCAAGCGCTTTTTTCAGTAAAAGAATAGTATTCATGATTTTCGTGAAAAAGAAAGCATTCCAAGAGGAATTGTATTCCAAGAAAATATGTTCTTCAATGCTCTTTCTCTTTTATTTTAATCTCTCCGCTTTTTCCGCGATTCATTGAGGTCACTCCTGTTCGTACCATTTCTTTTATGCCAAAAGGGCGCATGGCTTCTATAAAGGCTTCTATTTTTTGTGGACGACTGGTGAGTTCAAAAATAAGACAATCCGGAGAAATATCGACCGCTTTGGCGCGAAAAACATCAGAAAATTGCATCACTTCTGCACGCGTGCTTTTGGTTGCGTGAATTTTGAGGAGAATGGTTTCGCGAATTACTGTTTCATCATGAGTGACATCTGAAACTTTGAGTACGTTAATAATCTTATACAGTTGTTTAATCACCTGTTCGACATTCGTTTTACTACCATCAACAACAATCGTCATGCGTGAAACATCTGGATTTTCTGTGCGCCCGACATTGAGCGAATCGATATTAAATCGACGTTTTCGGAAAAGCGATGAAATTCGGTTTAAAACGCCAGATTTATTTTCTACAAGGGCAACGAGAATATGATGTTGGTTCATGTAAAAAAGACATCATTTTTTATTTTGGAGGATTTTTGAGGGTTTTTCAAATATATTCAGAATATACGGTTTCTTTTGGAAATACCCCTTCGTACACTATTTTTTGTAGTTTCCGAAAAACATTAAGTTTGACCGAAGACTAATGCCTTCGCGTGTTTCCAGTTTTATTTTTCTATATGTGTTCATTGTATCATAAATTAAAAAAATAAAGAATGTAAAGTTGCTCTAACAAGGAAAAGAATAAGGTGGTCATTTCCTGTGAAAAGCGTATATTTTGGGAGATAATTTTCTGAAAGAAATCTTGGATATTACTCCTACAGATTGGGCAATGATTTTCTTGGTTGCGGTTGGTTTTTCGGTCGTTTTTTTCCGAGGGATTTACCAAATACTCGTTCTATTCCGAAAAAAGAGGGAGCAGAACAATTCACTTTTCAGGAAAATTGCGAATGGAGTTCTTCTTCCCATGAATTACTATGCTATGTTTCAGCAGAGAAGAAGGGAAAAAAATCTCCCCCTCTATTTTCGCTTTTTTCTCGCATTTACAAGGCAATGTAGCAGAATTCCACTCTTCCACTTTATTCCCAAGTTTATTGTTGCCACTACCAGTGAATTTCTTGTGTATTTTTTTACTGGTGAAGACATTCTCACCGGTATTGTTTCTCTCTGGAGCATAACGTTTTTTGTAGTTATTACGATTGTTGAGGGAAAACTTGGCGAACTAGAAGAAGAAATGATTACGACAGTGAATAAGTTTTTCCTCTTTTCTGTTTCGTGGCTTACCTTTGGAGCTATTATTATAGGACTCTTTTTCTGGAGTTTTGTTCTTCCATTTTTTGATAATGCCTTCTGGCATTTTATTGCTAAAATGGCGATTCTCTTTAATTCGTATCTCGAGCAGGGATGGTTCTTTTTTTGGAATATGCATCCTGTCATCATCCTTTTTTGTTTTTTGATTCTCATTGTGTACATTAGTACATCGCTTGCGCTTTCGCGCCGATTGGGAAATGTGCAAGAGTGATATGATTCTTATGCCACAACATCTATGGGATTTGGATCAATTCGTATTCCCAGGGGAAGTGGAATACTCAAGAGGATCTTTTGCGGATCTTTTGCAATAAGGAGGAGGTGCACGAAAAAATTTCCTTGTCGTCGATGATGGAGAGAAGGGGCAACAAAAATCTCAACGTGTTCTTCTGGGAATTTTCTTCGCAGAGCATCTCGTAAAAGAAGCTCTGTTTCTCGTGCACTTTGAAAGACTCCTTTTCGATTTTTTCCTACAAAAATGAGTTTTATGATTTTTGTAAAAGGAGGTAAAAAATGTTTTTTTCGTTCTGCAAGTTCTCGAGAAGAGAATGATTCAAAATCTCCTCGGAGTACTTCCTGAAAAAGAGGATGATGTGGCAATCTGGTTTGAAGAATAACGCTCGAAGATTCTCCGCGTCTTCCGGCACGTCCAATGACTTGCAAAAGTAGTTGAAATGTCCGCTCTTCTGAACGAAAATCGGGAAAGTGAAGTCCTGCATCGGCATCCAAAATTCCCACAAGTCCCACATTAGAAAAATCGAGTCCTTTTGCTACTATTTCTGTTCCCACCAAAATATCTGCTTTGCCAGATTCAAATTCTTGATGAAGTGTTTTAAAGGCATTTTTTCGTGATGCAGAATCTCGATCAATGCGGATTACCTTTTTCCCAGGAAAAAGTCGCTTTGATTCCTGCTCTACCCCCTCTGTTCCGTTTCCAAAAAATGAAAGTTGTGTCGATCCGCATGAAGGACAACGCGATGGAGTTTGAAAAATCTTTCCGGTTTGGTGACACATGAGATGGGGGGCATTTCCGGAATTTCCATGAGCAACGAGTGCTATGCCATTTTCTGGATTTCGAACAGCATCTCCGCATTCTTGGCATTTGAGAATTCGAAAGAGTCCTCTTCGATTTAAGAAAATAAGTACTTGCTTGCCGTTTGCTAGCATCTTTTGACACTCAAAAATGAGCGCTCGAGAGAGTGTATTTCGGTTGCCACTTTTTGCTTCCTCTCGAATATCTACGATACGAATATGAGGCAAGGGGATGCGTGGAGGAAGAGAAAATTGCTGAAGAAATCCGCTTTTTACGCGAAAGAGAGTTTCGAGTGATGGAGTTGCAGAAGAAAGGACCAGTGGCGCCTGAAAAATATCTGCCAAAGCCTCTGCTGCATTTCTTGCGTGATAGCGTGGCGCTTGATCGGATTTGAGTGACCATTCGTGTTCCTCTTCAAGCGCGACAAGTCCTAAATTTTGAAACGGAAGAAAAAGAGAAGATCGACTTCCTACAACAACTCGATAGTATCCGGCACGCACGCCCCAAAATATTTGTGCTCGCTGTCCATCCGAAAGGCGAGAATGGTATGCTACCACTCTTTCGTGACCAAAGGTTTCTTGGCATTTTTGGAGGAGTTCGGAAGTGAGTCCAATCTCTGGAACCAAAAAAAGAACACTCTTTCCTGATTCTAAAACTGTTCTGGCGGAATGTCGTAACAAGTGGCTTTTTCCAGAGCTGGTTGGTCCGTCGAGGAGAATTTTTGAATCTGGAAAAATAGGAAGCAGAGTTTTTGGAGCTTCTTCGGAAGAGATTTTTGGGAGAAAACTCTCTGCCTTCCAATCTGGAGGAAAGAAAGGTTTCTGTAGAGCTTCCACAAAACCTCCTTCTTGAAGTCGCCGAAGAACATCTGGTGTTGCAGAAGTTTCTTTCTTGATGGCCTCAGCACTGATTTCTTGTTTTGCATTTCGAAGGAACTCCCATATGAGTTTCATTTTTGTTCCACGAGGAGTTTCTTCTGACGTTCCTTTAAAAAAGGTTTTTGTTGGCGAATTTCCCGATCCGCGAAAAATAGTTTCTGGCAAAAAGAGGGGAATAACTTTGGCAAGTGGGCACATACTCATTTCCGATACTTTTTGGGCAAAGGCAAAATGATTCTCAGAAAGAAGCGATTCTCCTGTTATTTCTCGAATCGGTTCGGTAACAAAATGCGGCTCTTCTTCTTGAAGTGCAACAATTATTCCTCGTTCGGTTTTTTTTCGAAACGGAACCGAAACAATCATTCCAGGGCGCGCAAAATCCATTTCTTTTGGCAAGGAAAAAAGAAATGTGCCATCTTCTCTGCCACAAATATGCCGACGAATAGCAACTCGTGCGTAAGTCATCGATGGTATTGTAAGGGAAAGACTTAGGAATATCGAAGGGAAAGCGATTTAATTCAGGTTATGCGTATGAGTCTCTTTCGCTGGAGCACATGTATCGAAGATCATATGCTTCGGCAAAATAACGAGACCTTCCTCCACCCCCCAAGGAATATCTTTTTTAAGCCCAAATCTTATTCCTCGGTTATCTCCAGCTTCTGTTGATCTTCATTTTGCACTGCTTCCTCATCCATTTCCTCCTCTTCTGTTGCATCTATTTTAAAGACACCCCAGACACCGTCATCTTTTCCCATGCGCATCAAGATAACTCCTTGGGTAGCACGTCCACGACAAGGGATTTCTTTTGCCGCAAGACGAATTGTTTGTCCTGTTTTTGCCACAAGGATAATGTCTCCCGAGAATTCGTCTTCCATGATTTTTGCTCCCACTACTTTTCCGGTTCGTGGAGTTACATTGGCGCATTTTACGCCACTTCCTCCACGAGACTGTAATCGAAAATCTGTGAGGCGTGACATTTTTCCAAGTCCGTTTTCCATAATAGTGAGAAGGGTTGATGTTTCTGGATTTTGAATAACATCCATTTCGACTACTGTATCTTTTCCCTTGAGTCGAACTCCTCGTACTCCTGCAGCACCTCGCCCCATGCTTCGCACTTCCTCTTCGGAGAAACGAATAGACATGCCATTTCCGGTAACAATAGTTATTTCGTCTCCAGGAGAACACATAGAAACCCAGCCAAGTTCATCACCATCACGAATGCCAAGAGCGATAAGCCCATTCTTTCGAACATTTTGAAAAGATTCCCTTTCTGTCTTTTTCACAACACCGTTTCGGGTACAGAAGAAAAGCCACTTTCCTGTTTCTCGTGTGCTGTCGAGAATAGCAGTTACCGTTTCTTCTGGCTGAAGACTGAGGAAGTTTACAATTGCTTGTCCTTTTGCGGTTCGGCTTGATTCTGGAATTTCATACACAGGAAGCTGAAAGACACGACCCAAGCTTGTAAAATAGAGAAGATCATTATGGTTTTTTGTGTGAAGTACCATTTTCATTTCATCTCCTTCTTTTGCGGTTGCTCCTTTTATTCCTTTACCACCGCGTCCTTGTGATTTAAATGCAGAAGGGGAGAATCGTTTAATATAGTTTGATTGGGTAAGACTCACAATCATTTCTTCGTTTGGAATAGTGTCGATTGCTGCCATTTTTCCAATAGCATTTGGAATAATTACGGTTCGACGGTCATCTCCAAACTTTTCTCGAATTTCACGGAGTTCTTCTTCGAGAATGGAGCGAATCCGTTCGGGATCTGCCAAAATAGCTTCACATTCTTGAATAAAGGCGAGTTTTTCTGCGAGTTCGTCTTCAATTCTCTTTCGTTCGAGTCCGGCAAGAGTTTGGAGACGCATGGCAAGAATGGCATCTGCTTGAACTTCGGTGAACGAAAAGCGCGCAATAAGGTTCTCCTTTGCGATTTCTTTCGTTTCCGATCCTCGAATGAGCGCAATAATTTCATCAATATGATCCATTGCTTTCTTGAGTCCTTCTAAAATATGCGCTCGTTCTCGTGCCAATCGCAGTTCATATTCCGTTCGGCGACGCACAACTTCTCGGCGGTGTTTGAGAAATTCTTCAAGAATACTCTTGAGATCCATAAGTCTTGGTTGTATACCATCGACGAGTGCGATAAAATTGCATCCGAACGATTCTTGGAGTTGTGTATATTTAAAGAGCTGGTTGAGAATTTTGTTCGGAAAACTATCTTTTTTGAGCTCAATAACAACGCGAATTCCTTCTCGATTACTTTCATCTCGAATATCTGTAATACCAATAATCACCTTGTCACGCACCAAATCTGCCATTTTCGAAACAAGATTTGATTTGTTCACCATATACGGAATTTCGTGCACGATAATGCGCGAACGACCTTTTTCTTCTGTAATTTCCGCTTTTGCCCGCATAATAATACTTCCTCGTCCAGTGGTGTAGGCTTGGCGAATAATACTTTTGTCGTAAATAAAACCTCCTCCTGGAAAATCTGGTCCCTGAATATGTTCCATTAAATCATCAATTCCTGCTTCAGGGTTTCCTGAAAGAAGAAGACACCCGTCAATAACTTCACGTAAGTTGTGTGGCGGAATATTTGTTGCCATTCCCACAGCAATTCCAGTGGAGCCGTTGAGGAGCAGATTAGGAATTTTGCTCGGAAAAACAGTTGGCTCTTTAATGGTACCATCATAATTTTCTCGAAAATTGACGGTATCTTTTTCGATATCTGCTACAAGTTCATCAGTAATCTTCTCCATCTTCGCCTCTGTATATCGCATGGCGGCAGCTCCATCTCCATCAATTGATCCAAAGTTTCCCTGACCGAGTACGAGTGGATAGCGAAGGGAGAAATTTTGCGCCATACGTACCATAGCGTCGTATACAGCACTATCTCCATGTGGATGATATTTCGCGAGCACTTCTCCTACGACGGCGGCGGATTTTCGAAAACGTGCTCCACTTCTCAGTCCTAATCGATGCATAGCGTAGAGAATTCTTCGGTGTACAGGTTTGAGTCCATCGCGTACATCGGGAAGGGCACGAGAAACAATAACGCTCATAGCGTAATCCAGATAACTTTCTTCCATTTCTTTGGAGATTTCTCGAAGGGGGTCTGAAGGAAGAAGACTGTACTGGGGATTACTGTTCATAGGGAGAAGACATCAAAAATTCCCGAGCATTGTGCCGGTTTTTTCTCTCAGTGACAAGTTTCTCTCTTAAAAAAGGCGAGAAACTTCTCGCCTTTTTTATATTTTCTTGCTCCGTTATTTTTGTTTTAAATCCTTTATCTGAAACTTCCAAAAACTCACCCATCAACCCCCATTTTCTCCTTGAGGAACAGCGGAAAAACAGAAGAGAAGTCAAACCGGAATTCATGGCATTTTTTATAGAATATTTTCAAAGAGGAAAGGGTGATTTTCCTGATCTTCCGCTTCTTCTTCAAGTAGAACTCAATGAATTTCCTGAGGATGCCGGAAGAGGCAATTCCGATCTCCTTCACGAAGAGGATTGTATGCGCCAGCATGACCAGATGAATATATCTGATAATCGCTTTGGCTCTTGAGTAGGAAAATCATTTCGATTATCCTCTCAACATGCTTAAACACGCCAAAATATCAGACTACAAAATAAAAAAAATATTGATGTGTTTTTGTGAAGATATCGATGCCTCAAAAACAGCAAGAATTCTAGAAATAAATCGAAGGACTATTGATCGGTATTTTAATATCTTCCGAGAAAAAATAACTCTTCACGCCATCGCTCAAAGTAAGGAATCTGGAGAGTTTGAACTTGATGAAAGTTATTTTGGAGCTAAAAGAGTACGAGGTAAAAGAGGAAGAGGGGCAGCCGGAAAAACACCAGTCTTTGGTATACTTAAACGAGACGGAAAAGTATCAGTAACCATCGTAAAGAAATGCAGTAGAGAAGAGTTATTGCCTATCATACAGGGAAAAATACTCGAAGGTTCCACTATCCACACCGATGGCTGGAGGGCTTATGACGGACTCATTCTAAATGGGTATGATCACTATCGTGTCTACCATTCCCATGATGAATTTGCTCGAGGAAAATGCCATGTGAATGGCATAGAATCTTTCTGGTCATTTGCCAAGAGAAGACTCTCTAAATTCAACGGTATTGCTTCTCATAAGTTTAATCTTCATCTGAAAGAATGTGAGTTCCGATGGAACTATAAAGATCAGAATCTTTATGATAAAATGCTAAAGATTTTGAAGAAATTTTAAAATCTGCTACTCAAGAGCCTCGCTTTTATGGTTGTCACCTAGAAGCCTTCCATTAAGAACAGTTGTTTTTCCTCCTTAAAGATCTGCTCGATTCTCCACCTCCGGTAATAACAACTCAGAAGTTCGACCACTCTTTCGTCCGTGACGTTGGATTCTCCGGAAAAAAGGACAAGGGGATTCTTAAATCCTTTCCTCTGGATAAAAAGCATGGTTTCCGGAATAGGAATAACATCCGACTATGCTTTCGGTCACATCGGGAATAACCCTAAGGACACTGCATTTCGTTTGTATTTTTCGTATGTTTTTTTCTCCCCCCCGTTTTTCTTTTTGCAGATATTTTTTGAGGGTCAGGGAAACCTGTCCGGAAACTTTTTCCTGCGTCTCCGTTTCTTCTTCCCCTTTACCTTCCTTTTCCCCTGATGCGCATCTTGTTCTTTGATTTTTCCTTCTGATCAGGTTTGTATGAAGCGGAAAATTGAGATTTTTGGGTGGGAGTTTTTGGGAGTGTCAGCTTTATATCTGAAGAATTTTTTGTGATTTTACCGTGCGATGGTTTCAGCACGAGTTTCTCGAAAGACAATGATTTTGATTTCTCCTGGAAAGGTGAGCTCATTCCTCAGTCTTTCTGCAATATCTTGTGACATTTTTTGCGCTCCTAAATCTGTTACTTCTTCGGGGTTCACAAAAACCCACATATCTCGTCCGGCGCTCATAACGTAACATTTTGTAACTCCCGAAAAAGAACGAACAATCTCTTCTTGTTGTTTGAGACGCTTGACATACAGTTCTGTTGTGTCTCTGCGTGCGCCTGGTCGACTTGCAGAAATAGCATCTGCCGCTTGGACAATATACGCTTCTGGACACAATTTTTCGATATCTTCGTGATGCGCTTCCATGGCATTGATAACCAGCGGATCGAGACCAAATTTCCTTCCAATTTCTCCAGAAATCAAGGCATGTTTTCCGCCAATTTCATGACTTACTGCTTTTCCGAGATCATGGAAGAGTGCCGCCATTTTGGCACGTTCTGCGTTGGCACCAACTTGATTCGCAAGTTCTTCCGCCAAAAATGCCACCTCAATGGAGTGTTTGAGCACGTTTTGTCCGTGACTCGTACGAAAGCGAAGGCGACCGAGGATTTTTACAATTTCTGGAGCAACTCCAGTGATCCCAGTTTCTTCCAGTGCTTTTTCTCCAAAATCGCGAATCATTTTTTCAATTTCTTTCGTTGTTTTCTGCACTACTTCTTCGATACGAGCAGGATGAACACGTCCATCTTCAAGAAGTTTTTCAAGTGACTTTTTGGCGATAAATCGTCGTAAAAGGTCGAATCCTGTGATAATAACAACTCCAGGGGTGTCATCCACAATGACATCCACTCCAGTGCATCGCTCAAAGGCATTAATATTGCGCCCTTCTCGTCCAATGATGCGTCCTTTCATTTCATCGCTTTCAAGCTGAACAACGGTTTGTGTGGTGTCACTCGTCACTTCAGATGCGTATTTTTGAATGGCTTGCACGATAGCCTCTCGTGCTTTTTCATCGGCAACTTCCTCTATTTCTCTTTCCGCTCGTTTCATGCGCTCAACGAGAAGTTTTTCTTTTTTCTGCTCAATAATGCCGTAGAGTCTCTGTTCTGCCTCTTCTTGACTTAATTTTGCTATTTTTTCAATTTTTACTGTTTCCTCCATGATCATTTCCTGAAGTCGATCTTTTTCCTGAACTATTTCTTTTTCTTGATCAACGAGCGAAAGACGTTGGCGTTCAACTTCTTGCACTTTTTTGCTGAGATCTTCCTCTTTTTGTTCAATTCGCGCTTCCATCTTTTCTACTTCTTGACGAATCTGCACAGCTTCTTCTTTTGCTTCCGCAATCATATCCTTTGATCGGGAAGTTGCCTCGTGTTCTATATCACGGGCACGTTTTTCGCTTTCGTGAACCTTTTTTTCGGCTTCACGAACCTTTTTTTCATTTTCTGCTTCAAGCTCAAGTTGTCTTTTGCGAAGGTCTTCTCGCTTAAAGAAATAGCCGGCGGCAATTCCAAAAATAAGAAACGCGGCAACAATAAGGAGTGAAGCTGGGTCATTAAAAAAACTCTGTGGCATGTTTTTGGTGGGGAAAGAAAACTTTCCCAGTGGTGTTTTTCTGCAATTTACCAAAAAAGAAACAACCTCTTTTTGAAGTAGAGGAAGCCTTTTTGACAATGTGTCTGCTTTTTAAAAGGAGGGGAAGAATTCATATTTGAATGGCGGAAAAAATACGAATGTTTTTTAAGAGTGGCAGAAGAAAAACCAACTGGAAAACACGAAGGGCTCTTTGAATTTAAAAAATAACCCAAGAACCGCGCCGAGTATGACACAATTCCCTCTCTTTTTCAATGGAAATGAATTGACTCAAAAATGGATCATGGCAAACCGCATACAAGAGATGGTGTTGCAAATAAAATGTCCTCCTACTGGTAAAGGTTCGGCGGTTGCGTTGGTGTTGCTGATTCTCCTCTCTGATATGAAAATGAGGCAATGCTTGATGACTCTTTGTGGTCGTCACTGTATATTTTTCGTGTTGTTGAAAATGCTTTTTTCATAATGCGTAGTGCTCCTTCTGGATTCTTTTCGTAGTAATTTCTCAGGATTTGCCCAATACTCTGAAGCACTCCTTCTTTATCGGTGGCAAGCCGGCGAACTTCTGCTGTGACTGATCCGGGCATTTGTTGTTCAATGGTATGGAGAAAATGTTCGGCATTTTGCTGTTCTTCTTCTCTGGTGGTTGTTTTTGCATCTAAAAAAGAAAAAAAGTCGATACCAGTTGCTTGAAGAATATCGGTATGACGGTCTAAAAAGTCTTTTCCTTTCTCGGCCTTTCCATTATCTGCTCCATAACTAGAAGCCATGCGCGCTCGTCCATTGAGTTCGGTGGGTCCGAGGGTATGAAATTTATCTTTTCCGTAGGCGTTACCGATATTAAACATTCTTCCGCCACCATAAGCCATAAAAGCCGTGGTGTATTCAATATGTTCTGCAAACTTCTCAAAAAGATCTTTTTCGTCTGAAAATTCTTCTGGATGTCTTGCCATAGAAGAAATATTCATAAGCATACCAACCATCATGTTTGGGTAGGCGGTGGGGTCGTGTTGCGATTTTCCCGTGTTTATTGTGGAGAAGTGTGTTTTTGCAGTGTTTGCATTTCCAATCGACCCCTGCATCACTGCCATGTCATGATCCCACCCTCCTGTAGCAGCAGATTTGATAATACGCTCCCTAATATCAGAAAGGGTTAGTACATGTGTATAAAACCACTCTCGAAAATCATTCGGCATAGAACCAGGTTCGTTTTTATCGGAAAAAACTTCTCCAATTCCACTCAGATACTGCGGTGTTGCTTTTACCTGACCAAACCAACGAATAGGAGCATATTGGTTATGATTTGCTCCCTCCATTTTTTTAATGTTGTCCATTGTTAAAAGTCCACGACGCACTCCTTGAACAAGGTTCCAAAACATAAGAATAGGGTCGGTATTTGATCCTTTAATATCAAGTTCAACGTATGCGTAAAACCGACTGGGATCGACATTTTCCCCATTCGCTCTTTTTGTAAGCATATCAGCGATGCTTTTTTTGTAGTTCAAATCTCCAGATGCCATATCGGCATATTCATTCTTTTTACCCTCAACAGACGATCTGTTTTTTCGTTCGGTGCTTGGGTAAAAATCCTGATCCCAGATAGCACCGCACGCACGATTGAGTTTGGCGCGGAGTGAAATTTGGTTGTTAGCGTCCGAGGGGAGAAATCGTGCGACATTTTGAAATTTCTCTAGTCCTCGCCAGATATTTTTATCCGTCCAGTCAATGGCACCGAGTTCTGAAAGTCTTAAAAGACATGCTTTCAGTTCGTCTTTATTTTTACTCTGAGAAAGAACACCCATTACTTGCCAAGGGTCCATTTGGTCGAGTGCTTTTTTATAATTCCCCACTTCATCTGCCTCCGCATTTTGAATGTTATTATTAAAATCACTTCCGAGAGCGGTGTTTCCGAAAATTGCTTTTCCTGCTGTTCCCGATCTTAATTTTGATCTTCGCTCATATTTTCGTTTGGTATATTCCTTAATGGTTTCCCACATTCTTCCTATATCGGCAAGTGAAAGAAAAGTGGTATTATTCCAAAGATCTCCTAAAAATCCTCCTTTTTCCTGTTGTGCATCAGCAATACTGCTGAGCGCTCCGTTCACCTCATCTTCCAGTGTACTCGTATCTTCAAGAATCTTTTTAAAATCAACATCGGGTGTGTATATGGCTTTTTGTAGTGCTTCTAATTTCTCTCTTACATTTTGAATATATTCACCTGCTCCTTTTCCACCTTCTTTCTCAATATCGGGAAGTTTACTCAAGATGCTATTTTTTCGCTGTTCAAACTCAAAATGATAATAATTTTCTCCATCAGTTTTTCCCATTTCCTGATCTGGGCTTTCTTTTGAAGATTGAGTGTTGCTTGCTGCGAGGAGCCCTTTATCCAAATTTTCTGGTTCTAGTGTTGCTATGGAATTCTGCATTTCTTTCCGAAGGTTTTTGACATAGTTCTCTCCGAGACAGCGTTGTATTTCCCGAAGAATATCTTGCATTTCTGTATCCGCATTCCCTGCCAAAAGATGTGCGAGGAGTTCGGTTTGTATTTCTTCTCGATTTCCAAAGGCAGTTTCTTTCCAGAGTTTTCCCCAACTTTTGTGATTTTTTCCAAGTTTTTTGGAAAATTGCTCAATGAGAGCTTTTCCTCCTTCTGCGTTTTGAAGATCGCGGAAGAGTTGCTTGGAAAATTTTGTCTTCCCTGAAAAATCTGCCAAATGGAGAATTTCGTGAGAGAGCGTTTGGAGAATTATTTTCTTTCGTTCGGGATTGATGTTTTCATCAAAGAGAATTTGATAATCGCTTTGGCGGAGAAAAATATGACAGACATTTTTCTGCGGAACATGGAAAATCGCAATCGTTTCGTGAGAATACTCTTTTTCGAACATGTCATCCTGAATAGGTTTGATCACGTTTTCCCCGACGATATTCTTGATTTCTCGAAGGTTTATCACCTCTGTTTCGTTGGGATATTCCTCGAGTCCCCAAGACAGAAGGGTGTGAAACCCCTCTCGTATTTCTCTTCCTTTTTCCTGGAGCTTGGCTGTGTTTTTGAGCGAAACAGGATCTTGGCGTGTTTTTCCAAGTATTTCGAGTCCTTCTCGGAGTTGCTCAGAGACGGATAATCTTGGCTGATTTTGCGCATTTCGAACGCGTTGTTTTATGTTCTCTTGTGCTTCTTTCAACGAAATTCCCTTCTCTCTCGCCTCTCGCTCTCTCTGCTTTTGAAAGAGAGGGGAATCCTCGTCAATTTCTGTCGGTTCTGGAGAAATAAAGAGAGATTGAAGAACCTGCTTTGTTTTTTTAATATTCGCGACTGCCAGAGGAAGGTCGGAGGTTGCAATATTCTCGAGTACTTTTTGAAATTCTTCTGGACTTGTACTGAGGAGTTCTGCGGCAGATTGTGTGTCTTGAAGCAATTGTCGCGCATTTTTCGAAAGCCCCTCTTTAGGAAAATTTCTTATTTCCTCAAATATCGACTCAAGTTCTTCTTGAGAAATATTCAGCTCTTCTAATGGATGCTTTGGAAGTCCTTCTTCTCGAATATCTTTTCCGTTCATACCATCAACAGCATTCCAGAGACTCGATTTTACGAGATTTTCCATTTCTTTTGCGGCAGAGAGAAGCACATATCGTCGTAGATCCCCCCCTGCTTCTACAAAGGGCTCGGTAAGTTCGTGCGAGCAAAATTCCTCAAAAAGAGTTTTGAGCTCCCCTTCTGAAATATGTTGAAGTTCAGGGTGTTTTTTGCAGGCGATGAGAAAAAATTTTTCTTGATGCAACGGATCTGCAGTGGAAATACTCGAAAGACTTTTTGCCACTTGTGCTACTGTCTTTTCTGAAATTCCTATTTCTTTTGCCCATTCCTGAACACATTTGAGTTCATAAGTTTTGGGGATATGTTCTTCATTTTGAATCGCTTCTT
This sequence comes from Candidatus Peregrinibacteria bacterium, assembly GCA_016699755.1. Taxonomy (NCBI): domain Bacteria; phylum Candidatus Peregrinibacteriota; species Candidatus Peregrinibacteria bacterium. The sequence continues at coordinate 1,516,152 of CP065009.1, forward strand.
CTTTGGCCCCTGAAGATTGTGAAGCAGAAAAGCGATCATCGGATGCTTTTTCAATTTCGGCATAAATTTTTGGAATATCCTCGTTAGTTTCTTTAATATGTTTTCCTGTGGCGCCTACAGCTCCACTGAGGAGATGGTGAAGCATTCTTATTTCTTCCTGTTCGCTTTTGGTAGAATACTTTATGTCTGCTTGTAAACTTGCGAGAATTTCTTCTTCGCTTCCCTCTTGTGCCAAACGGAGAAGAAGTTCGATCCGTTTTCCTTTTCCGAGAATTACTTTCGTCGCTATATTTTTCCATTCTTCTGGATTTTCAGGACTATCCTGTGCTGCCATTTCTCCTACTGCGGGAAGAAAATCGCTCACAAGTTGGGAAATATCTTCCCATATTTCTTTGAGTTCTTCTCCACATTTTTTAAGAGCTTCTTCGGTATTGTGCTGGATTTCTGTAAATACCAAAAATGCCAATTTTTCCATAAGTTTTCTCTGCTGAGCTCTCGTTTTTGCTTGTTCATTCGCTATCATTTCTTGGGCTTTCCGCGAAATGTCGGGGTTGTTGAGTATGGCAATTTTTTTGAGCATGCTTTCGGCAGGAGTTTTTTGGTTTTGAGAAACTTCCGCTTCTTCATTGAGCTTCTTTTTTCCAATCATTTCCCTGCCCTGTGTTGCTGTTTCAAAATAATTTTTATCCACCTCTTCTCGTGCCCCTTGTACATTCATTTTTCGTGCCCAGTCGATCAAATTTGCTGCATTTTCTCGAGCGGTCTTTGGAATATTTTGAAGAAGCTCTGCGGAGAAATAGCTTAGCACAAATCTTCGCACATCCATTCGTATATTTGGGTCTTGTGCTAAATTCCAGAGGAGATCGAAATATCTGCCGAAATAATCTCGGCGTTGTTTTTCGTCCCATGATTCCTCTCCTTCTTTGAGAATTGCTTGTGGAGTAGATTTTGTAAAGAGTTTTCGGAATTCAAATTGAATTTCTCCTGGTTTTTCGAGAAGTGCGATCATCTCTTTTTTATCTTTTTCTGCGCTCAAAAACGACTCAAGAGTTCCTCGAGTTTCGGGTGATAGGAATTTTAAATTAATCCCTTTTATTTCAAGCAAATCATTTTCATGTAGTGTTCTTTGTTGTGCGATACCAATATATTTCTGTGCTTTTCCTTCTGCTATTTTTCGCAATTGTTCCTTTTCTATTACTGTGATTTCGGGAGTTGTTTCGATTTCTATTGGGCTTCCTCCTCCTTGTCCAGACGATCTAGAAGTATTTATGTTCCACACGGGACGCGACTCAAGAAGAAAATGAGAGTCTTTTCTTTTTTTGTTGAAACAAAAGCCTGTATATGACGAGATTAAGAGTGGTGTCATTTTAGGGTATTTTATCACATTTTATTGTTTATTGCAATTTTTTGTAACTCATTTTTTCTGTTCTCTTTTGAATATCTTTCTCTCTTTTTTCCGCAGAGAAAAAGCATTTTCATTCCCCTAAAAAAATGTTACAATGTCAAGTGTCTTTTTTTTCTCCCATGACAAAAAAAATTGCTATTAACGGCTTCGGTCGTATTGGTCGTATTGCAACGCGTATTATTTTTGAGCAGAATCTTCCGCTTGAAGTTGTTGCTATTAATGATCTCACTGATACTGCAACACTTGCGCATCTCTTTGCGTTCGATTCCACATTTCGGCGATTTAAAGGTGAAGTTTCTTCGGATGAAAGCAGTATTACTATTAGTGGTAAAAAAATTGCCGCCTTTGCCGAAAAAGATCCTTCACTCCTTCCTTGGAAAGATTTGGGAGTTGATATTGTTTTGGAATGTACTGGCATTTTTTGCAAACGCGCTGGAATGGAAAAACATCTTACCGCAGGAGCAAAACAAGTTATTCTCTCTGCTCCCGCAAAAGATGAAATTGATGGCACTTTTGTGGTTGGCGTAAATGATGGTGATTTTGATCCCGCAAAACACACTCTTCTCTCGAATGCGAGTTGTACCACAAATTGTCTTGCACCAGTAGCGAAGGTTATTGATGAGGAATTTGGTATTATCAAGGGGCTCATGACAACTATTCACTCTTTTACCGGAGATCAACGCTTGCTTGATGCACCACATAGGGATTTGCGACGTGCTCGCACGGCAACTGCTTCTATGGTTCCTACCACTACTGGAGCCGCAAAAGCAGTGGGGCTTGTCCTTCCCAATCTCAAAGGAAAACTCAATGGATTTGCGGTTCGTGTTCCTACGCCAGATGTTTCGCTCGTTGATCTTACTGTAGAGCTTTCGCGTGAAGTTTCGAAGGAAGACATTAACTCCGCACTAAAAAAAGCGTCCGAAACTTCTCTAAAAGGAATCTTAGGTTATGAAGAAAGACCGCTCGTTTCATGCGATTTTATCGGTGAAAACTTGAGTTCCGTTGTGGATGCCAAAAGCACCATGACTATTGGAAGTATGGCAAAAGTAGTGGCATGGTATGATAACGAATGGGGATACTCCCGCAGACTTTGCGATTTAGCAGTGCTCGTAGCGGAGAAGTCCTGATAAGGAATTTTTTTCGCATGAAACTCTTCTTCTTTTTTACCGGTTTTTTTCTTATTCCGCTTTCTGTAAGTGCGGAAGAGATTTCAGCGGAAACAAAACCAGGGGTTATTTCTGAAGAGTTTTCTGAGCAACCTCTCTCTGTTCCTTTTTCATCGGAACCGAAATCAGTTTCGGTTCCCCAAACCTATACGATGGCGGTATGGGCTTTTTTTATTGTGGTATTGGTGGGAGTGCTTTCTTCGGCTCGTCGTCGTTCCCCTAGAAGTGGAGTTTCTCCATCTCGACCAGTAAAAAATACGAGTATTACTAAGCAGTACGAAGGAGATGTTGAAAACTAGTATCTCATTTTGGAATATATTCATCTCAATCTCCTCAGTATAAGTCTTGTAAGTCTTTTGTTTGGAAATTCATTTGTGAAAGCGTATAACAATTCTGATCCTTTGCAGTATCGGCGTAAATATCCGATCGCCCCGCAAATAGCAGGGAGGAAAGTCCGGGCGGCTTCGAATCAGCATGACGGCTAACGGCCGTGATTCCGACTCGTTGGAATACGGAAAGTGCCACAGAGACAATACGATCTCGCTTTTAGCGGGAAAAAGGTGAAAAGTCCTGCCTCAGGCGGGAAGCTCCCGAGTAATCGGGATGGCTCGGTAAACCCCATGTGTCGCAAGGCGGGATGGGAATATTATCAATAAACGGAGATTCGACCGATTGATGGTATTGCCCGCCGCTTGAGTTTTTTTGCAAAAAAGCACGGAAGAGAGATGATCGGACGCTTTTTCGAAAGAAAGAGCTGACAGAACCCGGCTTATCGTTTACGCTGATACTCCAAAGGAAATCTCCTTATTTTTGCAAGAGTGCAAAGGAAATGGGACAAGGGATCTTGAGGATTTTTTCCATAATCTTTCTCCAGTACATTATCGGAATTCCAGTCATCTCTCGAAGTCCAACGTAGTATATTTCGCGTTCTTCTGGTATATCTGAGTCCTTTTCCATATACACAATAGGAAGATTATCTGTACAAGATGGGTATATACTTGAATAGTGTAGTAATTTTTTGCGAAGAAGGGCGAGTATTTCCAAAAATTCTCTAACGCTTTCGGGATCACCAAGGTAGTAATATTTTCCACGATTTCTTGCATCGTAATATTCGATCCGATCGCTATAGTCTCTGCCTCTTTTCAGAAGGAATGCAAAAAGTTTCTTATTTTTTCCTTGCTTTTTCCTTCTTGTCAACTTTTGTTTTCCTGATTCAGGTGCGTCTAGACCTCATTTTTGATCATGGTTCTTTTTTGAAAATGGAGAATACAAATAAAAAATGCTATTTTTCATTCCTTTTGAATTTTTGCTGAATTACTTTGTTTTTTTATTAAAATATTGTAAAATATAATACTCTCGGCATTTTTAAGAGCGCATTCTGTTAAACGGAACATTTACATAAAACAAAAAAAGAAATGAATTCTGTAAAAAAATTTCTCTTCGGTAATACTTTTCTAAGTCTCTCTCGAGCAGAGTGGGGTCGTGTTATCCCTGCCTTTTTTGTAAAACTCTTTTTTCAGGTTTCTTTTCTTTCTGCTGGAACAGTACTCCTCGCCCTTTTTGTTGATCGTTATGGTATTTATAATCTTTCCACACTTTTTATTTTTCAGGCTGCTTTTATTATCCTCGGAACCGCTTTTTTTACAGGGTTTTTGCGACGCGCACATCCGAGTACTCTTGTGCTTATAGGAGTTATTTCTGCCGCTATTCTTCTTATCCTGTCAGCGATCCTTTTTCTTAAAAATCCATTTTGGTCTTTTTTTGCACTCCTTATTGCACTCTGTGTCTTTTTGATGCAGGTTTCCATTTGGCTTTCGCTCTATATTGAGAACCTCTTTTCTCCGCTTGAAGGCGAACGAGCTTTTCCTATTCTCGAAAGTGCAGAGCCAATTGGAGGTATTTTTTCGGGAATCCTTCTCATTGCGCTTTCGGGAACGACAGGTATTTTGGAAACACTTGTTATTATTGGGGTGTTACTCTGCCTCATTCCTCCGGCACTCCTCTTTTCTCTCCATCGTCTTCGTTCGATTCCCGTTCTGCGGTCTCATCGTGAAGAGCGTGCAAAAACACGTTCCGCGAGAAGCTTACTTCAGAGCAGTATTCGCATGTGTGCTCAACATCGGTTTTTAATGAGTCTTGGGTTTCTTGTATTTTTGCAATATTTTGCCGTGCATTTTCTTGAGTTTCAGTTTACCTCTGCGGTTGATCATTACACACGCGGATCTCTCGTTGGTCCCGTTCCGCAGGGGTCGTACCACTATGCCGATAATTTGGTGCACAGCTTTGGAAGTATTCAGATTGGAATTTTTTCCCTCCTCCTCCTTTTACAGCTTCTTTTGGCGAGCACTATTCTGAGAAAGATGGGCGTTGTGCGAACCTATGCTATTGCACCTCTTTTTGCTCTTGTTGGTTTTTTGGGAATGACGTTTCATTTTGGTTTTTTGACCGCCATTTTTGCAAAAATGAGTTTTGAAACGGGATACGGTCTCGGAAGAAATGCTTTTCTCAGTAGTTTTTATGCGCTTTCCGAAAATATTCGTGATGAAGCACGAGAGGCACTTGAGGGTATTGCGCGTCCTTTGGGAATTCTTTTTGGAACTATTCTTCTCGTCACTCTACAATTCTTTTTTTCTACATCACATTTTCTCATCATCTCTTCGGGAGTACTTGTTGGAAGCGCCACACTTTCTCTTCTTATGATTTCTCGATTTCGAAATCACTATACGCAAACGAGTCGACGAAAGCTTGAAAACAAAGATAATCTTTCCGAAAAGATGGACGCCATCGAGATATTAAGTCAGCCCGGTCATCGTAATGCTATCGACACTCTTTCTGGAATCTTGTTTCAGAAAGATGAGGTTCCAGAAGTTCGCGTAAAAACTCTTCAGGTTATTGGGCGCATGGGAAATGTTGATGCTATTCCCGCAATTCTCTCATGCTTCCGTGATTCAAATCCAAGTGTGTGTCTTGAGGCGGTTCGTGCGCTTGGAAAATTTAAGAACCTTGGACAAGATTTTTTTCTTGAAGCGATTTCTCGATACAGTGTTCAACAAGAGCTCAAGGAGCTTTTTGTTTCCGGCAGAAGTACCGAACTTAAAATAGAAGTGATGAAGGTGCTTGCAAATTTTAAAGATCCAGAAACAATTCCATTTCTGCTCCGTGTTTTGCGTTCAAAAGACCCAGAAATTCGTGCTGAGTGTGTTTCGGTATTTGGACTCTTTCATGATATTAGTGTTGTTTCCCATCTTCAGCCACTTCTTTCTGACGTAAATCCAAAAGTGCGTGCACGTGCCATTGCAACACTTTGGCAGTACCCCTCTCTTCGTCTTCGTCTTGTGCTCGATATTCATTCTCTTCTCGAATCTTCTCAGGATGAGGAACGTATTGCTGGCATGTATTGTGTAGGAGAGGTTTCTTTGGAGTCGGAAAAGAAATGTCTCTATCGCTTTTTGTATCATCGAAACGATCAGCTCCGAAGGAGTGCCGCTATTGCGCTTGCCAAAATGAATGATCCGGTTTCGGTGGAACATCTCGTTAATCTGCTTTTTCATCAAAAGAAAGAAGAGGGACTCAAGACAAAGAAAATGCTTGGAGTTATTCAAAATGAAACGAGGAAGTGCATCGATCAAGAGAGTTTTCTTCGGGCAAATCATTCTATTATGAAGCTACTCCAAAAAACGAAAACGTCTATCTTGGAAAATCTCAGAGAAGGGGAACTTCACGATCTCCTTCATATTTTTCACCTCATTGATGCAGAGCGTGAAGTTTGCAAAATTCGAATGGTATTAAACCAAAGAGCACTTGCCGTTTAAGAGATGTGATTGAGATAAGTTCGGAAGCATTCTACTTTTCAACATCTCTCTTTTGAGGAAGAAAAGCGATTCCAATGAGAAATGTCTCTCGGCTTCGATCACGACTTGCATCAGGTTTAAAGACCTTTGCCTTTCGAAATCGCGCTCGAAATATTTTCCAAAAAGCGTCAAAATCTTCTCCAACAAATATTTTTAAGAGAAGATTTCCGTTTGGTGGCAAAATTTTTTCTGAAAGAGAGAGGACGCGTTCGCAAAGTTTAACGGAATGAAATTGGTCTGCATCTGAAATGCCGCTGGTTTTTGGTGCCATGTCACTGGTGATGACGTGAAATGGGGATTCTTGGAGAAGTATTTTCTCTACTTCTTCAGAAAAAATATCTCCCTGAAGAAGAGTAACACCCGAAATAGGATCGGTGTGCTGAAGATCAACACCGATAAGCTTTTTTGGCTGAGCGCGTGATAAGATTTGCAAAAAACTTCCAGGAGCACATCCTAAATCGAGTATAACTTTGTTTTTTGGGAGGAAGTCAGGGAATTTCTTTAAAATTTCTTCCAACTTATATGCACTTCTGGCGCGAAGTCCGTCTTGCTTTGCTTTTCGAAAAAAGCCGTCTTGCGGATTGAATCGTTTTGGCATAGGAACAAGATATAATTGAAAGACAGGAGGAAGTAAAATATAGCTCTTAGGAAAGAGGATTCTTTTTCGGAACTCCTATTTCTCGTGGAAAACGAGAAGGTGTTTTTCCGGTTTTTTCAAAAACCCAAAGAACTCGTTTTTCTCCTTCTGGAAGGCTGTATTCCTTTTTATGAATACATTTTATGTTCAACTGTGAGACAATTTTTTCATCTGAACTATCGTATTCTGGTCCACGATATGCAAGAAAAAGTCCTCCGGTTTTCACAAATGGGGTGGCAAGTTCCGCTGTAACAAGGAATGGGGCAACAGCGCGTGCAGTAACACTGTCGAACTGCTCTCGATAGTGTTGGTTTCGTCCAAATTCTTCCATTCTCCCTGTGAGGAGATTACTGTTATCAAGGTGAAGTGTTGCGATCATTCGAGAAATAGCATCTATTTTTTTTCGTACAGAATCCATGCCAAAAAATTGGTGTTGTGGAAAAAGGAGCGCAAGAGGAAGAAATGGAAAACCGCCCCCTGTTCCAATATCAAGTACACGTTTTGATGGTTGATTCTCAAAAAATTCAGATGAAGAAAGAGAATCAATAATGTGCTTGTTCCACACTGCTTTTTCATCCCGCAATGAGGAGAGATTTATTTTACTGTTCTCTTCTAAAAAAACGGAAATAAGCTTTTTGAGGAACTCTTTTTGAGAATCTGTGAGATTCATTGCGCTCGAGAAACAAGGGGAAGAAATGGTTTTCGCGCTCCTTCTTTTTTCCGAATTTCTTTTTCAAATTGTGCGAGGTAGTCTGTATCGCTGAGTCCCTCGAGGAGACGTTTTTTTGAAAATGGTGAAATATAAAATTTCCATGTTTCTTTGTTAACGCTCACAAGCTCATCCGAGAGATTGACGGTTATTTCTTCATATTCATCTTTTGGATGAAGAAGCCGTTGTACAACATCTTCTGGAAGAACAATAGGGAGTAATCCATTTTTTTCTGCATTTCCTCGAAAAATATCTGCAAACTCAGAAGAAATAACTACCGAAAATCCCGATTGTACAAGTGCCCATGGGGCGTGCTCCCTGCTCGATCCGCATCCAAAATTTGCTCCAGAGACAACAATTTGTGCGTTCCGAAATTCCGTTCTGTTCATGGGAAAAAGTGGATCTCTTCGGAATTCGGCGAAACAGCCATCTCCAAGCCCACTCATATCGGTTCCCTTGAGGTATTTGGCGGGGATGATGAGATCGGTATCAATATCTTTTCGAGGAATGCGAACTGCTCGCGAGGAAAAGGTTTCAAATGTCATTGGGGGATTTACAGCGAGGAAAAGTATGAGGGTGTCGCTTTGGTTTTGTCAAAAAAGAGGGGAGTCCCCATCACTACAAAACAAATAGAGATTACAAATTCAGCACTCGAAACACTGCTTCTGCGACTTCTGCTCGAGTCATAATCTTTCCCGGTTCAAACTGATTTCCAAAATCGAGTAATTTCTTTTCTTTCGCAAATTGCGCGGCGGTTTCATACCAAATATTCTGAGGAACATCAGAGAAATAAGTTTTTTCAGAAAGGTGTGATCCGTTAAATGATCTGGCGAGCATGGTAAAAAGCTCCGCGCGGTTGATGTTGTTTGCTGGACGAAATGATCCATCAGGATACCCTTCGATAATTCCAAGTTCTGCCGCGGTTTCGACATACGGTGCAAACCACTCATTTTTTGGAACATCAGAAAAAACACCGCCTCGCGCTGATTTTGGTTCTTTATGAATAGCAAGAAGCATTACTTTTGCAAATTCTGCACGATTAATGCCATCGTTGGGGCGAAAAGTTCCATCTGCATTTCCCGAGAGAATTCCTGCATCTTTCAGAAAAGAAATGGCGGTAACGTTTTTGTAGTTTGTAGGAATATCTGAAAAAATGGAAAGAGTACTTGCTCCAGTTTCTGTTTTCTCTTCTCCTTCTTGAAGTTTTTCAGAAACGCCAACCAGTACGCCCGACTGAATCTTTACGACAATATTCTCTTTTGAAAGAGGGAGAACTTCTACCTCTGCTCTTCCATTAATAAAATCGTCTTCTGTAAGTGTTTGCGGTGTTATTTTCGCTTTTCCAGAGAGAAGGGTGAGCTCTGCTTCTCCCAAAAATCCGTTTGGTGTTCGATTCCCGTTTTTGTCAATGGTGGTGAGGGAGATGGTTTCTGCTTTTCCCATCCGAAAGCGCTCATCAGTTTCGACGGAAAAACCAACAGGTTGTTCGGGGGCTTCTATAACAGATATTTTTATGGATGAATTTGGAAAGCGAGTCAGAAAAATTTCTGCTGTTCCGACATCTCTTCCAGCAAGATATTCTACAGTTGCTACACCATTCTTAAAGTAGCGTGGAAGAAGCATCTTTGGATTTACTTCACCTCCTCCTTTTACCTGTATTTCGAGTGAATCGGAAAATTCTGGATTATTCAGCACTTCTCCTTTTGCGTTGAGGAGTGAAATATCCATGGTAGTACGCTTTCCGACCCGAATCATATCTTCTCCACCTTTCCACTCGACACGAGCAACGGCATCTGGATTTTCAATGGTTTCCGGAATAACAACATCTGTTTCTGGGGCTCTCAATTCTTCTGTATCTTTTCCCTCTTCGACATTGACACTTGTCTTTGCTGTTGTATTTCCATCTTGAAAGGTAAACTCTATGTTGCCTGCTGTTTGCACAACAACTGGAATTTCTGCTTTTCCATTCTGAAACGAAATGTTTGTTGGAATTTTTGCAGAACCTTTGTTTGCAGAAACTTTGAATGATGTTCCGGTATATTCTTTGAGAATTTGTTTTTGAATATCGAGTACCGTAACAAGGAAAGTGACTATTTCCCCTGGGAGTGCGGAACTTTTATCTGCCTTAACAACAATTCTTCCGAGACTATCTTCTGGAGCTATTTCTTCTTCATCTGAAGAAGAGATGGTGGTGGGAGAGCTCAAAAATTCTTGTACCCAAATGAGGGGGTTAGTAGTATTTTCGAGAGCCTCTTTCTGGCCAAGTCCAGCATCAATTGCTTCAAAAAAATTCAAATTTTCTGAGCTCGCTTGTGCGCTCGAAAATGGCCACCAAGGATGATAGGGGGCAGAACTTCGATCAATTTGAAAGTGAAGGTGTGGCGTTGTGGAAAGACCAGTATCTCCTGAATAGCCAATGAGATCGCCCTTTTTTACAGTATTGCCTTCTTTAACGACGACTTCTGAGAGATGGGCATATCCCGAAAAGAGAGTATCCTTTCCTCCTTCTACGAGTGGTGCATTTGGATGTTTGATGACAACATATTTTCCAAACCCTGTTATGCGACTTACCGCGCTTTCTACAACTCCATTTGCTACAGAATAAACAGGGGTTCCAATAGGAACACGAATATCTACTGCAAGATGACTTCCGGAAAATTCTTTGTGATCCATTTGGTAACTTCCCATATATACCGTGGAATAGGTGATACATGCATTCTGATACGATGTATTTTCTTGTGAACAATCTTTCTCGAGTTTTTTGGGATCATATTTGGGGAGTGCGATGAGATCGGAACTCCGATATTCACTATATGCCTTCGTATTTTTCCCACCTGTTTTTTTCCAGTCTGGCGCATATTGCACGGGAAGGGTGGTTCCGTCGAATTTTGGAATGCTCAAAATACTCGCCCGATAAAATTCTGTTCCTTGTTCTGCAAAAAAAACGAACATCATCAATGTGAGTGTAATAATTATGTAGCCAAGAATGGGGCGTCGCTCTAAAAAACCAATACTTCCAAGAGAACGTTTTTCTGGGGAAATCTGTTTTTTGTGTTTTTGTTTCGGCATTGTCATTCAAAATAGTGTACCATGAAAATCAGGGTATTGTACTCCTTGCTCCCTTTTTTTTCAAGAGGTGAAAATTGTGCTCTCAGAAGTAAAGAACACAGAACTTTTCGGTGAAGAGTTGGGACGTCGTGTCTTTCTTCGACCACATTGGGGAAAATGTCTTTTTCTCTCTGGGGATCTTGGTATTGGAAAAACAGCACTCCTCAGAGGATTTTCGCGCGGTCTTGGTGTTCGGGAAAATGTCGCAAGTCCTTCATACGCGCTCATGAGTGAATATTCGCTTCCAGAAAATTCACATGGTCTTACGACTTTTTCTCATGCCGATGTTTATCGCACCGAAGAAGGCTCTGCTCTTGGGCTTTCGGAAATAGTGGAAAAAATAACAGATCCAAAAACGGTGCTTGCTGTGGAGTGGGCAGAAAAAATTCCCACTGCATTTTTCCCAGAAAAGTACATTTTTCTTCGTATGAAGCTTGCTTCCGATGAAATACAGCGAGAAATTGATATTCATTTTCACGATGCTGGTATTCCAAGTGATGCGGAGATTGGTACTATAATTCGTGAACTCCAAACACCAATACATGTTCAGGAACATATTGAAAAGGTCACAAGAGTGGCACTTTTTCTTGCAAATAGGCTCATACAAAATGGACTTCCGGTAGATGTTCTGTTGGTGCGCGCCGCCGCACTTCTTCATGATGCTCTTCGGATTATCAATTTTTCGGAAATTCAAGAGGAGAAATTTCACGAAGAGGTGACTCTTAAAAAGAGGGCTCTTTGGGAAGCACAAATCAAAAAATATAGTTCACAGCATCATGCATTTGCCATGGGATCCTTTTTACGAGAAAAAGGATACATTGCTGTGGCAGATGTTCTTGAAAAACATTGTACGAGAGCTATTCTTGAAGAAATGACTCTTGAGGAGCAGTGTATGTATTTGGCAGATCGATCGGTGATGGGGAACAAGATTGTAGGAGTCACCAAGCGTTTTCTTGAGGCGGCGCGAAGAAATGGTCACGAAGAATCGCCAGATTTTGAAAAAATTCGAGAACGTGTTTTTCTACTCGAAAAAGAACTTTTTAAGAAAGCAAAGATTACTTCTGAAGATATTTCGGATCTCGATAGTTCATCATCACAAAAATAAAGGGGGCTTACCCCCTTTATTGGTATTCTCTTTGGAGAAGTTTTTTACTGCTGGATATCTTTAATATCAAGAAGCGGAAGTGCGCTATTTGGCAGAATACCCCACTTTATTTCCGGAGCCATTTTTTCAACAAATTGAAATTGAATAACTTCTGAATTGTTATGGAGTGATTCTCCCTTGAGTCGAATTGCTTCTGCCTCTCCCTCTGCTTCGATAATGGTTTTTTTCTTGAGTTCTTCTGCCTCGAGTTTTCGATTTTCGGCAGTTTTAATTCTTTGTTCAGCAATCACCTTTTCTTCAATAGCAGAGGCAAATTCTGGAGAAAAGGTGATTTTTCGAACAAATACTTCTCGAAATTGAATTCGGTTTTCACCATAAATCTCTTGTAAGCTTTTTGCGATAAAGTCAGTAAAATCGGTACGTTTATCAGAAATAAGCTCCAGAGCATTGAATTTTCCAATAGCATCATATACCACTGAGCGTGCTGCTGGTTGTATTATAGTGTATTTATATCTTTCCTCGTTGATAAATTGTTGGCGTAAAAAAGGGGCATCTTCTGGTGAAATTTGATAGGTAATGGTGACGTCAACAAAAACATCTTGCCCATCTTTACTCCGACCACGCACTCCATCAACATCTTTTTCTCCTTCGTATTCACCTGCCATGGTGAATTCTTGTTTTACTGTCTGGAATTGAGTGGATTCTTGCCAGAAGGGAATTTTTAAATGAAGTCCTTCTCTTTCTGGTTTTGGTAGAACACCACGTCCACGATCAAAAATAACAGCAACATACCCTGGGGAAACACTGATAAAACCATCAATAACAATGAGGATTCCAAAAAATCCAACAATTCCAAGGAAGATTATTTTTCCAAAATGATTTGGCATACGAAGAGGGGGAACAGAAAAAGGGGACTTTTTTTTAACTTCATTTACGGTGATTGGTTTTGTTCTTTTGACACCAAAAAGATCACCAAACTCATCTGAAAGAATATCCCTCAGATCTTTTTTTTGAAAATTATTTTTTGAGAAGAATGGGACGATGATCCAAATAACAAGAATAAAGAAGAAAAAAATCTTCAGCATTACGGGAAGAACAGGGAATATGATAATTCCAAGAAAAATGAGCATCTTTGAAGTATTTCGAAAATTCATGAAAATACCTATGGAGTGTTTGTTTCAGGAGAATCTTGAGGAAGAGCTTTATCCGATGCTGCTTTTGAAGGAGCGTTTGGCGCTCCTTGATCTTCCGATAATATTTCTTCATTCGACATCTCTATTTCTCCAGAAACATCTATTGCCGGAGGGGGAGGGGTGTTTGGTGCACCTATTTCTAGTGCTTGACCTTCTTCATTTAATACCACTGTTTCCTGAAGAGAATCTCCTTGCTGACATTCTTTTGTGAAAAATGCTTGCTCTTCACATTCTGAGCTATCTTCAAAAACACAATATCTCCAGTCTGCTCCGCGCTCATCTCGTCGCACATCAATATATCCTCCGTTTTCTCGGCAATATTCTGTGGCCGGTTCTTTTGCAATGGTCGGTTCACTTGCACAGTAGCTGTTTGTGCACTCTAATCCTGTTTCACAAACGATATTTTGCTGGAGATTGCACGAATCACCTCGTGATACCACCCGCTTCTCTGGTACATCCCTCTTTTCTGACAACACATCTTTTCTCATATTTTTTTCTTGACCTGTTGTCGTTCGCACAGGAGCTTCTTTTTGCTCAGTGCATCCTGGGAGAAAAAGGAGCAAAGAGAGCGACATTCCAATAAGAATACACTTTTGAGAATTGAGAATCATTTTTTTCAGAAAAATACCTCCTCATTCTATTCTGGTCGGAAAAAAAATCAACTGATTTTATGGAATCATGATTGGAAAAACGATACAATATTCACAAGTTTTTGTATATTCATGCTCTCCCAGCTTCTCTCTCCTCGATCAATTGCGCTTGTTGGTGCATCTTCTCTTCCGGGAAAACTTGGCTACGATATTTTTAGTAACCTCAAGCATCTTGGGTATCGGGGAAAGATTTTTCCGGTAAATCCTAAAGGCGGTTCTCTTTTGGGACTTCCTGTTTTTCCTAGTATTACAAGTCTTCCAGAAATTCCAGACGTAGTGCTTATCGCTATTCCAGCACCTCTTGTACTTTCGGTAGTTGAAGAATGTGGGAAAAAAGGGGCTCGAAATATTATTATCATTAGTGCTGGATTCAAAGAAGTCGGAGGAGAAGGAGCCGAGCGCGAACATAAACTTCAGCAACTTGTTCAGAAGTACAATCTTTGTCTCATTGGTCCAAACTGCTTAGGAATTATAAATACCGATATTCACATGAATGCCTCATTTGCAGAGGGAATGCCTGCACGAGGAAATGTGGGTCTCATTTCACAGTCTGGCGCAATGGCAGTGGCAGTCATCGACTGGGCATACGAGAGTGGTTTGGGATTTTCGAAAATTATCAGCATGGGAAATAAAGCGGGAGCAACTGAAACAGAGCTCCTAGAATATTTGGGTTCAGATAAAAATACGAAAGTAATTCTCCTCTATCTCGAAAGTATTGCGAACGGAGAACGTTTTCTCGAAATTGCGCGTTCAGTGAGCCTGAAAAAGCCAATCATCGCCATTAAATCGGGAACAAGCGAAGCAGGAACAAAGGCGATTTCTTCGCATACTGGTTCTTTAGCAGGTTCTGATATTGCTGTTTCTACCGCCTTTTCTCAAGCAGGAATTATCCGTGCAAATACTGTTGAAGAGCTTTTTGATTACGCAAAAATTTTTAGCTATCAGCATCCACCAAAAGGAAATCGAGTGGGAATTATTACAAATGCTGGGGGACCTGGCATTATGGCAACAGATGCCGTTTCGAAAACGGGTTTAGAACTTGTACCACTCTCGGAAGAAACAAAGAAAAAACTTGTTGAAGGTCTTCCTGAAACAGCGGCACTCGGAAACCCAGTAGATGTTATTGGAGATGCTCCGGCAAGTCGTTATCGTCATGCGGTTACTACTCTTCTTGAAAGTGATGATATCGACAGTTTACTCGTTATTCTTACTCCACAGGTGATGACAGAAGTGAAACGTGTTGCTGCCCTTACAACCGCGCTTTCTCATCAATATTCTGATAAGACGATTCTGAGTGCATTTATGGGAGGAGAAAGTATTGAACGGGGAGAAAAGGTATTTCGACGACATCTTTTTCCAAATTATGCCTTTCCAGAGCGGGCGATATTTGCTCTTGATAAGATGCGAGAGTATGCAGAATGGAAAAAAGCAGAAAAAACTCGTATTCGTATTCGTAAAAAAATACCAATATCCTCTCCTCCTCATCATATTGCTCATATTTTTTCCAAGAAGAAGAGCGGAGATCGACTCTCGGGAAAAGAAATCGAGATGCTTATGGAAGCCTACCATATTCCCGGTCCCCAAGTTCATCTCGCAAAAAATTCCGAAGAAGCAGTCTCTCTCGCTAAAGAGATTGGCTATCCCGTAGTTATGAAAATTGCTTCACCGCAGATTTACCACAAAACGGATGCCGGAGGCATTCGCATTGATGTCGAGATCGATGCAGATGTTCGTAGGTTTTTTGCAGAGATTGTGGCAAGTGCCAAGATATACGATTCTTCGGCAGAAATTCACGGAGTGACTGTCGAACCCATGATTCCCATTGGGAAAGAGGTTATTATTGGAGTGCGAAAAGATCCGCAGTTTGGACATCTCCTTATGTTTGGACTTGGTGGTATTTATGTGGAGATTCTCAAAGATGTTACGTTTCGAGTGGTGCCTATTGGACTGAAAGAGGCAATAGATATGATTGGTGAAATTAAGGCAATTCAAATTCTAAAAGGTGCTCGAGGAGAGAAGCCCGTTGATCTCAGGGGTATTGCAGAAATCATTGAAAAATTAAGCCGTATTGTGACGGATTTTCCACAAATTTCTGAAATGGAAATTAATCCGCTTATTGTGTCACAAAAAGGGAGTATAATGGCGGTAGATACAAATTGTATCGTAGAGTAGATTCTTCTCCAAAAAAATGTTTGTTATAATTGTAGCACAATGAACCATTGTTTTTGTAGTTTATTGCTAGCACGATTTTTTACGATGGTGACAGGGCAAAGAAAATCACAACAGAGAGGTCTTATAGGAACATTAAGAATAGAGAGTGATTCCCAAAACTTTTTCTCTTGAATCGCAACAAAAAAGGAGGCAGAATGCCGAGGCGTTTTTTCTCTTGAGATATTATTGCTATGGAATATTTAATTCGTATTTGGAATTCTCCAGATCTTCGGAAACGAATCCTTTTCACCCTTTTTATTATTCTTGTTTTTCGGATTGCCGCTCATATTACGGTTCCGGGAGTGAATCCTGAGAGTATTAAAAGTTTATTTGAAGGGGGAAGCGCATTTGCTGTTCTCGCTGCCATTACAGGGGGATCTCTGAAAAACTTCTCTATTGTTATGATGGGATTATCGCCCTATATCAATGCCTCCATTATTATTCAGCTCATGACGGTGGTTTTTCCAAGTCTTGAGCAACTTACAAAAGAAGGTGAACAGGGGCAAAGGAGAATTACTTCCATGACTCGTTGGCTCACTTTGCCCCTTGCTTTGGCACAAAGTTATGGAATGATTGTGCTTATTTCTCGTGGGGTTCCTGGTTCAGGAGAATTTATTAATGTTTCCGATCCGCTCCAAATTCTTCCTGCCATGATGACCATTACTGCCGGAACCATTTTTCTTGTTTGGCTCGGAGAAATGATTTCAGAGAAAGGAATTGGAAATGGAATTTCTCTTCTTATCTTCACAGGAATTATTTCTGCTATGCCAGGAATAGTTTTTCGTATTATTTCTCAGGCAGGAGATGGATTTACCGATAAAATTCTCCCTTTTATTCTCTTTATTGCAGTTTCCGCATTCCTTCTCATTGTGATGGTTATTGTTATGTCGGCTCAGCGTCCCATTCAAATCATCAACGCTTCACGAAATACCACAGGAGAGCGCTCTTCGCTTCCTATTCGTTTTCTTCAGGCGGGAATGATTCCCATTATTTTCGCTATTTCTCTTGTTACTTTTCCGAGTATTCTCGCACAACTCTTCGCAAATGCCGATTCTTCATGGCTTCAATCTGCCGCAGGTTGGTGGACACAACACTTTAATCAACAGCGTCCAACCAAAGAATATCTCATACTTTACTTCACGCTTATTGTGCTCTTTAGTTATTTTTATGTTTCCATCACTTTTCGTACTGAACAGGTGGCAGAGAATATTCAGAAACGTGGAGGATTTATTCCTGGTATTCGTCCAGGACGTGAAACATCGGAACATCTTGCGTTTGTAAGTAATCGTATGAATTTATGGGGTGGAAGTTTCTTAGGAGGTATTGCTCTTGTTCCCCTTCTTTTTACCATGCTCACTCCGCTTTCTTCGAGTGACCTTATTATTTCTGGTTCAGGACTTATTATCGTAGTCGGTGTTGTGCTTGAGCTTATTCGACAGATCAATGCTCAACTCGTGACTCATAATTACGATAAGCTCACCTAAATGGGAAAAGATATTCTTCTCTTTGGCATTCAGGGGTCAGGAAAGGGGACACAGGCAAAAATTCTCGCAGAGCATAGTGGCATGGTTATTTTTGAAACGGGAGCAGAGCTTCGCAAAATTCGAGAAGAAGAAAGCGAACTTGGAAAAATAGTTCGAGAAATTATTGATCGAGGTGATCTCGTGCCAAACGAAATTGTAATGGATATTGTGCAACACTTCCTCGAGCGGGTTCCGCAGGATGCTCGCATTATTTTTGATGGTATCCCTCGGAGCATGCCGCAAAAAGAAACATTTGATTCGCTTCTTGCGGAGAAAGGACGACAGGCAACGTGTCTTTTTCTTGATGTTCCTCGGAATGAGGTTATTGTCCGCATGCATGAGCGTGGACGTGAGGATGATACTGAAGAGGCTATTGCAAAGCGTATCGAAAACTATGAAAAAGAAACCGTTCCCGTACTTCTTGCGTATGAGTCGGAAGGGGATTTCTTAAGGATAAATGGAAGTCAATCTCTGGAAAAAGTGGCAGAAGATATTGCAAATATGATTGATTTTTAGAGAGATTGAGACTCTCTAAAAATAGGAGATATTTGTGAGTGCAGGTGCATTGAAAAAAATATGAACAAGAGGTTACCCTTTTTGTTTTGACCCTTACTAATGAGAAAATCCAGATATGCTGTATGATCTGAAACAAAAGCTTCTCTTTTTTTGAGAGAAACCCCTTCATAACATGCGAACTGTGCACTTTCTTCCGCCTGAAAAACAAAAAGCACTAGAAACTCTCAGCATTTATATACCAATTGCTCGTCATTTTCAATTCTATGAAATAGTAGAAGAGCTAGAGTGTTTTTCTCGGAAATGTCTCTTAAAAGAAATAACTTAGGAGATTGGGCAAAGCGTTCCTTCTTTTTCCTTGTTGGTTCGATCGTCGTCGACGGTGATAATTGTTTTTTCGATACGAAGAATACGGTTAAACGAAAAATATCGTTTCGTAAGCGGAATGCCAATTCCAAGAAGGGAATTGGAAACGAGAATACGGTCGAGAACGTCAAGCGAAGGGGAAAACTCTATATCCTCCACGGTTCCAAGCGACGCGTGATTGAGAGCGCTTTGCACTTCATATCCGAGTATATTTTCTCCCTCTGGAGCAATAGTCTGCGCTGAATGTGAAAGGGTACAGCCCTGCCCTTGAAAAAGGATGTCTTTTGCGGAAAAAAAGGCACCATTTTTTGTGTGTATTCCTGAAATTTTTCCGGTATCTGGAAAAAAGAGAATTGCTTCAATGATATAGTTTTTTTGAAGCGGTTTTCCCAAAAGATTTTGTACGGAAATATTCATGTTTTTATTATGACGTGGAAGACAGTTTTCTTGCAATTCTTTCGAAAATCGGGGATACTCCGCTTACATCTTCGGGGTGTAGCTCAGTTGGCTAGAGTGCGCGGTTTGGGACCGTGAGGTCGAAGGTTCGAGTCCTTTCACCCCGACCATTTAATCACAGCAGAAAGTATTATTTAGGAATATATCTTGAATAAGGCTTTTTTTGGCGGTTATTCGCGAATTTTGAATTATGAACCTTTTGGCAAAATAGTCTAGTTTATTTTTGCAATATGGCTTTTTGTGGCGATATTTCAGCTTTTGGTAGATGGTTCGAGGTTTTTGGAATTGAAAAATAAAACTCAAATAGTATACTTGCGGTAGCAAATTAATACTTTCAGTCCATGGAAGAAATGACTCTTCAGCAGGAAAGAACAATCGGACAAAAGATCAAGGCTTGGCGTAATAAAAAAGAACTCACTCAAGATGCCCTTGCTCGCAAGGCTGATATTCCTTACACCACTCTTGCAAAGATTGAGAGCGATGTAATTAAAAGCCCTACTCTTCCAACTGCAACCAAAATTGCGGCGGGGTTAGGAATAACTTTAGATGAATTAATTTCATAAAGCTATGACGCAAATAGCAATTTTAGTAATTATCGGAATCATTTATTTAATTTTCAAGATATTTGAAGGAATTTCTGACGCTTTTTCATCTTCTCAAGATAATAGGAAAGTATTGGAAGAGCGAAATGAAAAATTTGGCAATCGACAAATTGACACATCAAAAAGCCTTTTTGAAAGAAATCTCGATATAATACAAAGCTATGCCAATAAAATTAATGCAGATTCATATCTGTATTACTATCTAGACAATCAAACAAGAGACTGCATTAACGAAATATGTCTTGCGGAAAATCAAATGTCCATTAAGCCCGGACATGCTTATTTAAGCACTTGGGAAAACACTGCTCCTCAAGAGTGGGTTACTCTCTCCATACAAATTAAAAACTATTTTAGAGACGAGCAAAATCGACTAAAAGATGAAGGGAGAGAAATTAATAAAGCTCAATCTGATTTTGAAAAAATTATTTCAGCGAAAAAATCACCTAAAAAGTTTCGTGAAATTAATAAACGATCTGGCCATGGGGATATTTATCTGGAGCAAGTCAATTCAATATTAATTCTAAGCACTCAAACATGGCATGATAAAGAGCAACTTTTAATCAAAAAGCAATTTATACCTCAGCATTTCCCCTTCCCCTCCGAATCGACAACCTTTGCTGGTGAAGTTTTTAATAAAAAAATAACTGCCTTTAATCAGGAAATTGAACGAGAGACTGCTGAACACCAAAAAAATGCTAAGTTTTTTGAGAAACTTCGAAAAGGATTTTCAAAAAAGAGTAAGCCCGAAGTTGTCGCAAGAATTGACTACATATTAAATGAAATTAAGTTTCCAACTTCTTTTCCAAAATTGTGGGATTCGGATTATGATTCAGAACAGTCTATTTTGATTGTAGAAATGGGGCTGCCTGATGTTGTGCATTCTCAAATTCTAAAAAAGGTTGAACTAAAAACAAAAACAGTAGACAAGCCCCTTACAAAAAAGGAAATTCAAGAATTTGTTCCCAAAATTCATCCTGCAATAATTTTGAGATTAGCTTATGAAATTTTTAGAAACGATGACGCAGAAACAATTAAGTTATTGGTAGTAAATGGCTGGGTTGAGTATGACAATCCTGCGACAGGTGTAAAAACAAAAACATACACCTCCTCACTTGTTTGTAGTCGAGAACAAATTTTAAGTTTAAATTTAACGAAACTTGACCCCCTTGCTGCATTTCTCAACTTAAAAGGAAAATCAGCAGGTGCTTTAATCGATATTATTCCCGTAACACCAACTATGTCCTTAAATAAAAAGGACAAACGTTTTATCGAAACTAAAGAAGTGCTAGAAAACCTTGAAGGTGAAACAAATCTTGCCTCTATGGATTGGCAAGACTTTGAAAATCTGATTGCTGAATTATTTGAAAAAGAGTTCGCGGAAAAAGGGGCAGAGGTAAAAGTAACACAATCAAGTCGTGATAGAGGAGTAGACGCTGTTATTTTTGACCCAGATCCAATAAAAGGTGGGAAGTTTGTTGTACAGGCAAAACGCTACACAAAAACCGTTGATGTAAGTGCTGTTCGTGATCTGTGCGCAGTAGTGAAAAAAGAAGGCGCCTCAAGAGGAATTTTGGTAACCACGAGCAGTTATGGAAGTGATGCTTATACTTTTGCTCAAAATGAACCAGTAACTTTATTAAACGGATCAGAGTTACTTGGTTTATTAGAAAAGCATGGCTATAAGTTCAGAATTAACATTGCAGAAGCAAGGAAATTATTGAAGCAAGAACAAAAATAATCCTTTATTTTTTAACCCTGAAAAATGGCAGACCCAACAGCAGCATTAACGGCAGCAATTGATAACGCGACTAAGGTTGCCAATACCCCGTTATTTACGACTGTAATAGATCGAGTTACTGGCTTCAAAATAAGTCAATGGGCGGCAGAAGGAGAAGTAAGGAAAAGGCTAATTCATGATGAATACGAAAAAGCAAAAGAAAATGGGATCATGGGAGTTCAGTACATTGAAAATCTTCGTCACACAACAAATTTAATAGATACTGCTGTAAAAAGCGCCAAATATATTGAAGCAGGCAAAGAGAATGATATAAAAATGGATAATGACTTTTTTTGGAACACCGTCGAACACTCAAAACATGTTTCTAATGAAGAGGTTCAGGATTTGATTGCAAAAATTATTGCTAGCGAATATAACAAACCTGATTCTTATGCAATGAGTACTCTTCATTCGATAAAAATGTTAGGCAAGGGTGAATTAGAGCTTTTTGAAAATATTTCTGCTTTGTTAATCAATGGAGATAGTACTCCCAAGGTACTTTTTTCATTACCAGAAAATGCAAAAGAATTTTTAGGTGAGTTAGGTATTGATTTTGGTAGTTTACAAATCCTTCAAAATTTAGGATTATTTTTGCCGAATGATATGACTCGTTCGCTAGAGAATCCATCAAAACAAAAGTTTGCACTGAAATATTTTGACAAAGAAATTTTGTTTGAGCCTACTCATGAAAGTAATTTTGTAGTCAAGTTGCCAGGGTTTTATGCGTTGTCGATTACTGGTAAGCAAATAATTCAACATTTAAAACCTAAATTTAACGAAAAATATTGCGCTTGGCTTAAAGAAAATTATAAAATTCCAAACTATAAAATCATTGAAGAGCCTACAAAATAAATGCTTATGAAAGCAGCTCACTTTGTATTATTTCTGTCACTTGTTTCTTCAAAAAATTCACATCCGCATCTCTCCCGACCAAATACACCCTCAAACCCTTAATCGTCAGGTCGATTGCTTTATCCTCAATTTCCCATAACCTTTTGGCATTCGGTTCGAGTTGTGGTTTGAAACCCCGACCATTTAATGTCAGGACAAATAATTCAATAGAATTCTATGCTAAAAATAGTTGAGGTTCAATTTAACTTGAGAGGTTCTTTTTCCAACCGTCAGAATGGATAATACTTTTAGTCTCTATTTTTCTCTGAATGAAGCTATGAAGTGTTCTCCTATCACATCTCTCAATAATCTTTGTAAAGACTTTTCCATCTCTTTTTAGAAGTCCAACAACAGGTGTTTTTCCTGTTGCACCTCTTCCTCTTTTTCCTCGGACTCTTTTTAGTACAAAGTAACTTTCATCGACTTCTATTTCTCCAGAAAGCTTTGTTTCCTGTTCACATTCCATTGCCATTCATTTCCGAATAGCAGTGAGATATTTACAGGGAGTTACTTCACTTACATGAATCAATATGCTGATCTTTTTTGCTTCAATATCGAGAGAAAAATACTTCAGTAACTCTCTGAACTTCTGCTCAGAAATTCTTGAACGAATTACATACTTGTTTTTAGCCACATAATGAGCTTAAAGAGGAATGATGACCTCTTCAAATTAAATTGAACCTAAGATATTGTATTTCGAGACAAAAAATATTGGAATGGTTTTCTTACTTATTCCTCGATTTTTCTGAAAAAAAATCCTATAACAATATGGATGAGCATTGGAGATTTTCGTATCGGCTGTCGCAGAATACTTCATGAGTCGGGAAATAGATGGGCGAAAATCATAAATTCGTTTCTTGTTCTTCTCATTGTTTTTTCTGTAGCGGCAATTCCGTTTCACCTTATTCCACAGCTTTCATGGACACTCTCTGCTCTTAAAATATTTGAACTTGTTACTGTCACTATCTTTTCCATTGAATACGTTCTTCGACTGTGGTCCGCGCAAAACCCAATTCGATATATTTTTTCTTGGTACGGTATTGTTGATGTTGTTGCCATCGTCCCATTTTATACAGGTCTTTTTTTTCAGACAGAAATCGCTTGGTGGTCACTCCTCTTTTTGCGTGTTCTTCGGGTGCTCAAACTCGGACAAATTTATTCTACTGAACGAGATATTCTCCTAAAAGACACCGTCATCAAGCATGGTGCTTTTGAAACACTGAATAATGAGCGAATAGAATACGTTATTGGAAAACATCCCATATTCTTTCTTCTCTCTGTTGTTCCCTCTCTTCTTTTTCTCTCCCTTGGGCTTCTCATACTCGTAGGTTTTCGAGCGAATCCTATTTCTATTGGCATCTCCCTTCTCTTTTTTGTATTTGCCTTTCTTTTTTTTCTCAAGTCGTGGCTTGATTTTCACTATGATGTTATTTATGTCACAAATCATCGTATTGTGATTCAAAATCGCCAACTTTTCGGGAGTAAAATTGATGATGTCGTCTACGAATCCATTACGAATATCCGACCAGATACAACAGGAATACTTCGGTTTCTTTTGGGAATGGGAGACATTCACATTGAAACAGCAGCTTCTAGCGGAAATCAATATTTTCACAATGTTTTAAATCCACACGAAGCTGTAAACAATATTGCGCGAAATCGTCAAAGAATTCTCGAAAAAGATAACATGAACTAGTGTTTCTCTACCGCTTTCGTTTTCGTACTAAGCAAAAGATTTCCCCGTTTCCAAAGTGTTTCTCAAATTTTTTTGCCTGCCCTGAAGAAATATCCATCAAAAAACTTCCTTGTCCTCCAGAAAAATGAGGAAGAATTTCTCCTTCTTCATTGCGAATTTCCTGAGGAGTAATAGAGAAATCATCCGATTTATTCGGAAAGCAAAATTCAAATTCTTCTCCCAGATCAAACCGATTTCTACATTCAATCGTCAACACATTTCCGTTTCGCTGACGAACAACACCAGCAAACTCATGTGTGGCAAAACCCTGTCGTTCTTCGTATTCTTGCGCTTTTTCCTTAGGGTTTCCCACGAGAAATCCAGGAATATATCCGCGGTTGTTGGTTGTGAAAACTTCTGCTAAAACGGCTTCTTTTGTTTCGGTATCAAATTTTCCAGCATCAACGGCATCAAGTGCCATGCGATACGCACGCGCCGTAATACCTGCGTAGTAAATAGTTTTGCTTCGCCCTTCTACTTTTAAACTGCATGCTCCGGCATCTAAAAGTTCTGGCAGATATTCTGCTAGGCACAAATCTCGGGCGTTCATAATGTATGTGCCATACTGATCTTCATCAATTTCGAGCATTTGTCTGGGGCGTTCTTCTTCTTCTAAAAAGAATTGTCCGGCAAGCGGAACATATTCTTCTACTTCTCCATTTGGTGCTGTCTTTCCTTCGTGCAATTTGTATTTCCAGCGACATGAGTGTGCACACGTCCCCTGATTGGCATCTCGATAGCTGAAGTAGTTCGAAAGCAGGCATCGTCCAGAATATGCCATACAAATGGCGCCATGGACGAAGCATTCAATCTCGAGATCGGGATTCTGCTCATGAATTTCTTTGATTTCCTTAAGAGAGAGTTCGCGCGAAAGGATGATACGTGAAATGCCGTTCTTTTTCCAAAATCTTGCGCTCGCCCAGTTGACGTTATTTGCTTGTACAGAAAGGTGAATCACCGCTTCGGGAAACTCTTCTCGAACAAGATCAATAATTCCAGGATCTGCCATGATAAATGCATCAGGCTTCAACTCCACCATTTTTTTCATTGCACGGAGGAAGTGGGGAATTTTGACATTATGTGGAAATATGTTTGCCGTAAAATAGATTTTCTTTCCACGTTCTCGACAATATTTTGTTGCTTCTTCGAGAAAGCCAACGGTGAAATCGTTTTCTCGGGCACGAAGCGAGTAGGCAGGAACTCCGGCATAAACGGCATCTGCCCCAAACGCAAGCGCAAACTTGAGTTTTTCCATATTCCCTGCCGGCAGAAGAAGTTCTGGTTTTTCCATGGAACCGTAGTATTCCTTGTCTTTCAACTTCAATCAAGCCTCTCTTTTTTTAGCAAATTTAATAATGGTACCAACATTTTTTCAATTTTATACACCAATCCGTGTTCCCAGTAAATACGTTCCAGACATATCAAAATTGAGTGCTTCGAGTTTTCCTAAATCTTCATATAGATTACTCTGGATATCTTTCAAAAAAAGATGAATTCGTTTTAGATTTTTTTATCCGTTTTTTGCCAATACAAATTATCTTCCCAAGCACAGGGACTGATGCTTATATGACAATACTATCTGGACACTCATTTCCCCTAGAAAAAATACTATTTTTAATAACTTCTTTAATTTTCGCTCTTCCTATTTTATTTAATTGGTCATGAATCAACCTAACTTGATCTGGTATTGCCAAACTTCCTATAGGGATAGTTTTTTAAAAAAACAGAACTCATCCTACAAAAATAGAAAATACTCTTGTCAATATTTTTTGCTAAACTAATGAAGACTTTCTCTGAAGGGTTGTGACGTAAATTCTTTCGAAAAACAGGAAGTCTATTGTATGGTATCGATACCATTTTCGCATTTTCTTCACCCATGAAAACCATTTTCCGATACACATTTCTCTTCCTTCTCCTCCTTTCTCTTGGCGGAGCGCCAACATACGCGAGTTCTTCTGCCACCGTGACGGCTTCGCTCACGCCAAGTGATATTCCTTTTTTGGTGCGAGATAAAGAAAATAAAGTGGCAACGCTTACACTTACTGCTAGCGGAGGAGATATTGATGTTCAACGGATCACCATTAACTATTTTGGAACGGCAGAAAAAAATGATATTTATAAAGCCAGACTTTACGCAGAATGGGGTTCGTATATTGATACGGCAAAAATCACAGAAGGTGCACTCAGTTTTACCAATCCTGGTCCTATTGCGCTTCATGATGGGGAAACAAAAACATTCATGCTTATTGTGGAGCTCTCTTCTTCTGCGCGAACAGGTCGAACACTAGGATTTGAACTTCGTGGGAAAGGTACTCTTCATGTCGAAACAACAAGATATGATGAAAAACTTGTTGCTCTTGGCGAAAAAACAAGAACAAATGCATTATTTATTTTGGGAGAAGATGGAGGAGCGGTTCTCCTTCCAAAGTTTACGGATTCCTATTCGTCTGCTGTTTCTCGTGGAGAAAGTGTTCCGCTTGCCGATTTTAGCATTCGCGCAGAGGGAGAAGAGTCGGGGATGATTACATCTCTTACTTTTCGTTTTACAGGAGCCAATATTTCTCAATCAGTAAAAAATATTGTGCTCTCTTCGCCACAAATGGACACAGAAAAATTTGCCCCCGTTTCTTCTTCGGGAACTATTGTGTTTACTCCGGATATTCCTTTTTCCTCTGGAGAAACTCTTTCATTTGTAGTTATGGGAGATGTTCTCGATTCTGCCCCAGAAGGAACAGAAATCCAATTGGAACTTGAATCCGCATTTGATCTTATTGCTTCTTCTAGAGAAAAGTCGGTACTTGTTTCTGGTGAGTTCCCTTTGCGAGGACAACGAAGAACTGTCTCTTTAAGCTCACTTGCTGTCACTCCTGCTGAGAACTTTTCTCCTTTTGGTTCTATTCCGAGAGGTGCAGGCAATGTTCCACTCTTTGCACTTGATTTCACTTCTGCAGCAGAGGATGTCACGGTTTCTTCTCTTGTTCTCGCCAGAAAAGGACTCTGGGAAAAAGATTCTGTAGATGAATTTCGTTTGCAAGCAGAAGGAAATAATGAAGTCTTTCGAGGAAATTGGAAAAATAATCGAGAAATAGAGTTCCAAACATCATTTATAGTGCCAGCAGGAGAAAAACGACAAATTACTATTTTTGGAGATATTTCGCGAGAAACGTCGGATAATATTTCCATTGGACTAGCACTCGAATCTAACACAAGTATTGTCGCTCTCGGAGAAACGGGAGCATCAGTTCCGGTGCGTATACCGCTTGAGACAACCGCATCAAAAACCATTGGGCAAGAAAAAGAAGAAGTTCTTCACCTGAAAATAATAGATTCTCCAAACGCTCTTCTCTCTGGAACGCAAGACAATATTCTCGCAACTTTTTCTGCAGAAGTTTCTGGAGACACTCCACTCGAAGTTCGAAAAATTGTAAGCAATATTTCGGGCATTTCTGGAGAAGCACTCACGAATGTTCGTCTTGTTTCCTCGACGGGAGATATTCTTTCTCGGGGAATTGTGGCTGGGAACACTCTTATTTTTTCTGATGCCTTTCCCGTTCTTTCAGGAGAGCCTCTTTCTCTCTTTTTGCGAGCAGATGTCAGCGCTTCTGAGAAAACTTCTTTCCATGTCAGCATTGAAGAGGCTTCTGCTCTTTCTGTTATAGATCTCGTTTCAAGAGAAGGGGTGAGTGTTACGGGAGCCTTTCCTCTGGAAACGAATACTTTTGATCTTCAGCTTTTTCCTGAAAAGAGTGCGGTTATTGTGAGCTCTGTTTTTGTTCCGGGAAAAGAAGTGTCGCGCGGAGAAAAAGACGTGACATGGGGAAAAATTCGTCTTCTCGCCACGCAAAATAATGAGCAGGTAACACGTTTGGCATTTCTCATTCCAAAAGGAGCGGAAGATACTCTCGAAAATATTCGTTTTGTAAATGGAGGAATGTCATATCGGGGAGATTTGGAAACGGGACTTGTGATTTTTGAGGAGAATATTCGTCTCGAAAAAGATCAGGAATCAGAATGGTCGCTCGTTGGCGATGTTCGTGCAGGGGCGGCATTGGGGTCTTCTTTTTGGTATACCATAACGAACGCCGCTCAGATTCGCACTTCAGCAAATGCAGAGAGCATTCCTGTTCTTGGAGGATTTCCTCTTATGGGAAATCAATTTAAAGTTGGCGAAAATGAACCCCTCTTTTGTACCATGACCTATCAGCCCGTATGTGGACGAACCTATTCTTCACTTCCTTGTCCTTCCTCAGAAGGATGCACGCCAATAAACATAACCTTCTCTAATTCTTGCGAACTCAATAATGCAAAAGCGACCTTTTTGTATTCTGGTTCTTGCGATTCTCCAGAATCTGTTGGCGAAAAACCGGTTTTTCCTTTACCTGTCACATCCGATTTTCCTGATGTTTCAGAAACAAATACTTTTCGTGATGCAATTGTCTCCCTAAAAGAGAACAAGATTGTCCAGGGATTTTCTGATGGAACATTTCGTCCAGAAGATTCTATTGGACGCGCCGCGTTTTTAAAAATTGTTATGGGTGCCATTGCCGATGCCAATGATTTTTCTTCGTGTGCAACGGAAGAGGCGAAAGATGGTGTTGTTTTTTTCTCGGACGTTCCTGAAAACGAGTGGTTTGCGCCGTATGTATGCGAAGCCGTTCGACGAGGAATTGTTAATGGATACCCCGACGGCACTTTTCGTCCGGGAAATGATGTTTCGTTTGCAGAAGCGGCAAAAATAGCAGGAATTGCTTTTGGTGCGGAATTTTCGGGAGATGTTCCGTGGTACGAACCATTTGTTCGATTTTTGTCGGAGCGAAGAGCTATTCCGATTGGTGTTTCTCAGCTTTCACATGTTTTGACTCGTGGCGAAATGGCAGAAATTATCTGGCGATTACGAGACAGGGTGACAAATAAAGAGTCGTATTCGGCAGAAGAGGTGCTGTCGAACAACTGATTTTCCATATACTTCATGAGGAGTTCCTTGCCATGCGAACCAAAAATAAGGAAAATAGGAACAACTTTTTTTTCCATGGAAGACTGTATATTTTGTAAAATTTCAGAAGGATCAATTCCTGCAAAAAAAGTGTACGAAGATGAATTTGTGCTTGCCTTTCATGATATTCATCCGAAAGCAAAAACACATATTCTTGTTGTTCCAAAAGCACACACCCCTTCCCTTTCGGAGGCAAAAGAAAAAGATGAAGCAATTCTTGGAAAACTTCTTCTTACTGTTCAAAAGGTGGCAAAAGACCAGGGACTTTCTGGATACAAAGTTCTTATGAATGTAAACCGTGAAGGCGGACAAGTGGTGTTTCATCTTCACCTTCACTTGTTGGGAGGAGGAAAAATAGACCTCGAACATTGCTAATACCACACTCAAAAAAAATGTAATGAGAATTATTTTTCTTTATCTTCCTTTTTCGATTGATTTCTCAGCGACTTGCAGTTCTTCAAGATCTTCTTGAGACAAAAAAACTTTCGGGTATTCTTCTCTCTGATCCATTTTCAGTACAGTTTTTTTGTGGTTTTCAAAGCTCAAATGCGCTTTTATTTATTCTCTCTCAAAATATTTTTCTTTTTACTGATGCACGATATTTAGTAGGAGCGAGAGAGCAATTTCGAAAAAGCAACATAGAAGTGCGAGACATTTCGAAAAATGATGAATGGAAATCATTTTTTAAAGAGCAGAATATAGTCATACTCGGGACAGAATACTCCAAGGTAACGGTTGCCAAGTTTTCGGCATGGAAAAAATACTTTGGAGCTCGATTTCGAAATGTTGATCAGGAAATTGCTCTCGTGCGATCACAAAAATCTAAAGAAGAAATACGCAATGCAGAGCAGGCGGCAAATATTGCTGATAGCGCCTTAGAAAGTGTTATTCTTGAACTTCGCACGGGAATTTCTGAGAAAGAATTTGCATGGAAGCTTGAGCAGGCGTGTCGTGAAAAAGGAGCAGAAAAACTCTCTTTTGAGAGCATTGTTGCTTTTGGTGAAAACTCCGCTATTCCGCATCATCATCCGACCGAACGGCGACTCAAAGAAAATGAAGCTATTCTTCTTGATTGGGGAGTGGTAAAAAACGGAATGTGCAGTGATTGTAGTCGATCATTTTTTTGGGGAACACCAGTTGAAAAATGGCTTTCAGATTATAAAAAAGTACTCACCGCACAACAGGCGGGAATAAACAGCATTGCTCGGGGAATGTCAATAAAGAACACACAAAAACGAGCAGAAGAAATTCTCGAAGAAAACATTCCGCATTCTTTTGGACATGGAGTAGGGCTTGAGGTGCATGAGTATCCCACACTTTCTTTGCGTTCTCGAAAGAAGTTTTTGGAAAACATGCTCGTTACCGCAGAACCCGGAATATATCGCGCTGGAGAATATGGAATTCGGATTGAAGATCTCTTGGTGGTGGAAAAAAATCGCGTCCGATTGCTTACTCATTTTTCAAAAGATTTGGAGTTTGTTCTCCTTTCACAGCAATTTTTGAAGAGTAGTATTTCTTCACAAAAAATGAGACAATAAGGAAACAAAATAAAATATATGAAGTATCACAATGTTCCCATCGGCAATCTCTTTGAAGAGTTTTCTTCTTCTCCTCAGGGGTTATCTTCAGAAGAAGCTTTGTTTCGAATTCAGAAATACGGAAAAAATATACTCCCCCAAAAGCGGAAGAATTTTCTCCTTATTTTTCTTCTTCAGTTTAAGAGTCCGCTCATTTTTATCCTTATTGGTGCTGCTTTTCTTTCGGTTCTGATTCCTTATTTTGAGCAAGGACACCTCTCTGGAAAAGATTGGATTGATCCCATTGCCATTGTTGCGATTCTTATTCTTAATGCGTGTTTCGGATTTTTTCAGGAAATAAAAGCAGAAAATACGCTTGCCGCTCTCAAAAAAATGCAATCAGAAGATGCCGTTGTCGTGCGAAAGGGGGGAGAGGCAAAAATTTCTTCCGAAGATCTTGTTCCAGGAGACATACTTGTTCTTGCTGAAGGTGATAAAATTCCTGCCGATGCACGACTTATTGAGTCGATAGAGCTTCAGGTTATTGAGTCAGCACTGACGGGGGAGTCGATACCGACAGAAAAGAAAGCAGAATGGAAAGGCGAAGGAAATATTTCCGAGCAAAAGAATATGGTTTTTTCTGGAACTCAAATTGCCTCTGGAAGAGCAAAAGCACTCGTTGTAGCAACAGGAGTTGCTTCGGAACTTGGAAAAATTGCATTTCTTGTTTCGGAGACAGAAAGTCCACAAACACCACTTGAAATCCGTCTCGATCGACTCGGAAAACGAATTGGCATTGCCATTGTTGTCATTTGTATTCTTGTTTTTGTGGTGTCATTTTTTCGAGGGGTGCCCATTACCGAAGGATTTTTGACCGCTGTCGCACTTGCAGTTTCAGCAATTCCAGAAGGTCTTCCTGCGGTTATGACTATATCACTTGCGGTGGGAGTGGCAGTCATGGCGAAAAAACATGCACTCGTTCGAGAGCTTCGCGCTGTGGAGACATTGGGAAGTGTTACTGTTATTGCTTCCGATAAAACGGGAACCATTACACAGAATAAAATGAAAGTGGTATCGGTCTATTCTGGGCGAAAATACTATACTGAGAAGAGTATTGCGCTCTTTGCAAACTCCGAAATGGGGAAACGAATGCTTGATGCTGGTGCTTCTTGTAATGATGCAAAACTTCCAGATATTGGAGATCCCACAGAGATTTCGCTTCTTGATATTGCGAATACTTACAGTATACAAAAGAGAAATCAGCGAATTTCTGAACGACCCTTTTCTTCCGAAAAAAAATGGATGAGTACGACGCATCGCATTGCGGGGATGGAGGTTGAATACTATAAGGGGGCACCAGAAATTATCGCTACATTCTGTGATCCAAAGCGAAAAGTAGAAATTGAGAAAGCCGCTGAAAAAATGGCACAAGAAGGACTTCGAACACTTGCTATTGCCATTCGAAAAGAGCGACAACCAACAGCAGAATTTCTTGGGATTTTTGGCATTCAAGATCCTCCACGAAAGTCGGCAGCAGAAGCTATTAAGACCGCAAAACAAGCAGGGATTCGAACCATTATGATCACCGGAGATCATGCCGTTACTGCCGCCGCTATTGCCGCACAGGTGGGACTTTCGGGAGAGGTGATAACAGGAGAAGAAATTGAAGATATGGAGGAAAAAGATCTTCAGAAAGTTGTTCGAAAAACAAATATTTTTGCTCGCGTAAGTCCAGAGCATAAAGTCCGTATTTGTGCCGCTTTGCAAAAGAATGGTGAAGTTGTTGCTATGACTGGAGATGGTGTAAATGATGCTCCTGCCATTCATCGAGCGGAAGTAGGAATATCGATGGGAAAAAATGGAACGAGTGTTGCAAGAGAAGCAAGCGATCTCGTGCTTATGGACGATCGTTACGCCACTATTGTTCAAGGAATTCGAGAGGGGCGCCGTATTTTTGCAAATATCAAAAAATCCATTTCGTTCCTTATGCGAACGAATCTTAATGAGGTTATTGTGGTTGCTGGTGCTGTTATTTGTGGTTTCCCCCCTCCTCTTGCTCCTATTCACATTCTCTTTGTAAACCTTGTGACCGATTCATTTCCGGCATTAGCACTTGCCGCAGAAGAAGCAGAACCAAATATAATGCGAAAAAAGCCACGTCCTGTTAGCGAAGGATTTCTCGATGGGCAGTGGCATTTTGTTCTCATTCTTGGTGTTGCCGCCGCAGTGTTTGAGTTTCTTGTCTTTTTTCTAGCACTCCGCACCTTAACACATCCCGCCGCGCAAACTCTCGTGCTCGTCACCATGGTTGCTATGGAATTTGCTATTATTTTTTCCGTGCGCCACGACACTCCTCTTTTTTCAAAAGATTGGCATGCGGCAAAAAATCCATGGGTACTCCTCTCTACTGTCTTGGGTTTTGCTATCTTTTTCGTATTTTATATTACTCCGCTTCAGACTTTTCTTCATATTACTCCATTCCCACTACAATATTGGATATACCCCATTATAGGATCTGCTCTTCTTTTTGTACTCTCGGAGGTTTTGAAATATGTTAAAGGAGTGAAAAACGTCTTTCTTTGGAAGAAAAAATCCTGAGGACTTCGTCAATATTTGAGAATAATGATACAAACGGTTTGTGAAAAAAATACTTCTTCTGCTCGGGATACTGTTTTTGGTGGTTTTTGCTCCATATATTTGGTCGCGAATAGATACGAAGAGAGAGGTACGGAAAATACTTGAGCAGAAAGAGCAGATACAAAGAATTCCTGTTTCCGAGGGTTCTTCTCTTCAAGAGGAAATAGATGCTGTGGTGGCACCGACCGATTCGACGGTGAGCGTTTTAGAAAGCTTTTTAACAACCATTCCAGATAAGATTCCTCGAGAAAAAGTGCTTCATGTTCCATTTGTTTGTCAAAATCCATTCCAAAATGAAGCAGGATGGAAAGATCACGATGAAAGCTGTGAAGAAGCCGCCACACTTCAGACGGTTCTCTACTGGAATAATGAGGCAATGACTGCACAAGAGGCAAATACTGCTCTTCTCGATATGATCGCTTGGCAAAAAAAGCCAGAACATTTTGGTGAACACAGAGATTTATATGATGAAGACATGCGAATATTTGTTCGCGACTACTTTGGATATCAAGACAACGAAGTTCTTTGGCTTCCAAATATTGACGCAAACCTTGTGCAACGCATTCTTGTGGCGGGGTATCCACTTATTGTTCCTGTTTCTGGAAAAACCATCAATAATCCGTTTTATCCATATCTGGGGTATCACATGCTTGTTGCTATTGGGTATACGGAAAAACAAGTGATTACAAATGATAACGGGACAAAACGGGGCGAAAAATATCCGTATGATTGGGATACTTTTTTAAAAGCAAATCGAGAGGTGGGTGGTGGTGCATTGGTGATACGAAAAGGAAAAAAGGATTTCTAAAATAATCTCAGGGAATAGAAGAGAGGCAATACATCCATTTTCCGAAAAGTGGTTGCAATAGGAGTCGACTTCTAGAAAACTGGGGCTGATTATTTTTTGAAAAAATGCAAAGAGCAAAACGGTTTATTTTTTGTCTGATATCCTTTTCTCTTTTGGGAAGTTTTTTTGTTTTTAGTACACATCCTGCCTTTGCACATCCGAGTTTTCCGCCGGAAGTCATGCAATTTCTCCAAGACAATCCCGATGCGACAAAAGAGGAATTTGATGCGTTTATGGTGGGAACATACGGAGAAGGTGTTCTTGAAGAGCTCTATGGTCCGCAAATAGATTCCAATACAACTTCATCGGAGGGCGGAGATGGTGCTCCATCCTCAAAAAAAAACGATACAGCTCCCAAAGATCAATTATCCGCGGAACAAACTCCAGAGGGGGACACATCAAAAATAGATATATCTGCGGTGTCTCCTTTTGATTTAAAAAGAGTGAACAACAATGTCGATCTTATTCTATCTGCACGAAATGGAGAGCTCTCTTTCTTGGGCGATATGAGAAAATTTATAATTCTTGGAGTAGAGCATATTTTGGGCGGTCTCGATCACATTTTGTTTGTTCTTTCAATTGTGCTTGTTTTTCTTCCTTGGAGAAAAATTTTTGAGATGATTACTGCATTTACTGTTGCGCATTCCCTTACTCTTATTCTTGCAGGAACTGGGATACTTGTATTGTCGGGGAAAATAGTAGAACCAATTATCGCTTTTTCTATTGCCTATATGGCAATTACCACGGTTTTTTTAAGAGATATTCCCTTTTTTCAGAAAATTCATAACAAGATAATGGTCATTTTTATTTTTGGATTGTTTCATGGACTCGGGTTTGCAGGTGCACTGACCGATCTTCAGATTCCAAAAAAATATTATATTCCCTCTCTTCTCTCTTTTAATGTTGGTGTGGAAATAGGACAGGTTATTATTTTGCTTGTCGCGCTTCCCTTACTTTTTTTATTGAGAAAAAATAAAACGCTTGCTGAAATAGGAACGAAAATAATCGCGGGAATAATTTCCGCCCTCGCTCTTTTTTGGGTATTAGAAAGGATTTTTTATTAATCACGAGTTCCTTGAAAAGTAAAATGTCTAAAAATATTCTTCTTCCGAAAGAATGGGGAGACTCTTCATCGTGGGAAATTCTTCTAGAGAAAGAGCAAGTGATCGTGCTACTTGTACGTTTGTGACGAGTGATACATTGGCATCTATAGCGGCTCTTCGAATACGGTACCCATCGGTCACCTCTTCGTGAGCGTAGTTTTTGGGAATATTAATGACGAGGTCTATTTCTTTTGAGCGGATAAGTCCAAGCATTTTTTCATCTCCTGAGGCAGATATTTTTGGAAGTTTTTGGGCAATAATCCCATTTTCTGTAAAAAAATCTGCTGTACCAGGAGTGGCAAATATCTGTAAATGTGAGGAGAAAAAAAAGCGTGCCACCGGAAGGAGATCAAACTTTGATTTTGTGTCTCCCGCAGAAAAGAGAACTCCTTTTTGAGGAATATGAAATCCAACGGAGATCATAGATTTCAAAAAAGCTTCTTCAAAAGACCGTCCAAAGCATCCCACTTCTCCTGTGCTTGCCATTTCTACGGAAAGTACGGGGTCGGCTCCAGAAAGGCGCGAAAAAGAAAACTGTGGACACTTCACTCCAACATGATCCATTTCAAGCGTTCGGTATTTTTTTCGACGTTCTTCAGGTGGCTCCACTTCTCCTAATGCTGCTCTGGTCGCCACTTCGATAAAATTAATACCAGAAACTTTAGAAACGAATGGAAAACTCCGGCTTGCGCGAAGATTGAGCTCAATCACCTTGATGGCATTATTTTTTGCGAGGAATTGAATATTGAAAGGTCCGGTGATAGAGAGAGCTTTTGCGAGTTTTTTTGCGATGAGTTTGATACGGCGAATAGTTTCGAGATAGGTTTTTTGTGGCGGAAAAACGATGGTCGCATCTCCCGAGTGAACACCCGCATTTTCTATGTGTTCCGAAATAGCATGAAGAATAATTTCTCCTTTGTGTGCTACAGCATCAATTTCAATTTCTCGGGCGCCAACTTCAAACTTTGAGACAACAACCGGTGCATCGGAATCGATTTTTGACGCTTTTCCAAGAAAATTTTCGAGTTCTGCTCCGTCTCTCGCAACTGCCATGGCGGCTCCAGAAAGGACTTTCGATGGGCGAACAAGTACAGGATACCCCACTTTTTCTGCAAAGTGTTCGGCATCTGAGAGCGTGGCAAATTCTCGCCATTCTGGCTGATCGATATCGAGCTCGTCACAAAGACAAGAAAAGAGATGTCGATTTTCTGCCTGATCAATATTATCTGGATGTGTTCCAAGAATAGGAATGTTGAGTTCTCCGAGTCGTGGAGCAAGATTATTGGGAATTTGTCCTCCGGAAAAAAGAATAGTTCCGGTTGGTGCCATGAGGTCGATAACATCTAGTGTTCGCTCGAGAGAGAGTTCATCAAAAAAGAGATAGTCTCCTGTTTCATAATCCGTTGAAACTGTTTCAGGATTGCTATTAAGCATAATAGTTTCCATCCCCTTTTTTCGAAGGGTTTGTACGGCATTTACGCAACACCAATCAAACTCCACAGAAGACCCAATGGAATAGGGACCAGAACCGATAACAAGAGCTTTTGGAATTTTTGTTCTGTTTTCTATATCATTTTTCTTTCCGTGATATGTCCAAAAAAGATAATTTGTTTCTGCGGGAAATTCTGCAGCAAGAGTATCGATTTTTTTAACAACAGGGAGGATCCCTAGACGTTTTCGGCATCCTCTAATATCGTTTTCCGAGAACTCTCCGTTCCATATCTTCTCAATTTCCGCATCAGAAAAGCCGTCTTCTTTTGCTGATTGAAGGGCAAGGGTTACTTCATCTGAAATATTTTCGAGTTGTTTGGGGTTCACTTTCTGAAGAAGGCGTTCTGTACGAAGAATGCGATCCATTTTCGAAAGGAACCAAAAATCAATTCCCGTTATTTTAGAGATTTCTTCAAGAGAGACATTACTTTTGAGTGCTTCATAAATAGCAAAAATGCGACGCGGTGTTGGTTTTTTGAGTACGGCACAGATGTCTGGAAATACAAATGGATGAATGGCGAGTCCATGTGCCCCAATCTGAAGCATGCGGAGTCCTTTTTGAAGAGCTTCTTCAAAGGTTCGTCCAAGTGCCATTATTTCTCCGACAGATTTCATCTCTGACCCAATTTGATCAGAAACTTTGCGGAATTTATTTAAATCCCACCGTGGAATTTTGAGCGCAACATAGTCGAGTGATGGTTCAAACATGGCACTTGTTGTTCCCGTAACCGCATTTTGAATTTCGGGGAGTGTTTTTCCGAGGGCAATTTGTGCCGCCACAAAAGCGAGTGGATACCCTGTAGCTTTACTTGCAAGTGCAGAAGAACGTGAAAGTCGAGCATTCACTTCGATCACTCGGTAATCGTCAGAATATGGGTCGAGCGCGTATTGAATATTACACTCTCCCACAACTCCCAAATGTTCAATCGTCTTGAGGGCAATGGAGCGGAGTTTTTGATATTCATGATCATTCAGTGTTTGACTTGGTGCTACCACAATCGACTCGCCGGTGTGAATACCAAGCGGATCAAAATTTTCCATGTTACACACGGTAATCTTGTTCCCCACTGCATCTCGCACTACTTCGTACTCAATCTCTTTCCAACCCTTCAAACTCTCTTCTACCAGTATCTGTGGAGAAAAGGAAAATGCTTTTTGCACAATTTTCTCAAACTCCTCATCATTTTCTGCAAATCCACTTCCACCGCCTCCAAGTGCAAACGCCGCCCGAACAATAACGGGATAGGTTATTTTTTGAACGGCATTCCATGCTTCTTTTTCATTTCGACATGCGACAGATCGCGGATATTTTACTCCAATTTTGTCAAGCGCCGCATTAAAGGCTTCGCGGTCTTCTGTGGTTTCAATCACCGAAACGGGTGTTCCGAGCACTTTGACGTTATGTTTTTCCAAAATACCTCGTTTCTCGAGTTCAATTCCGGTATTGAGTGCGGTTTGTCCTCCCCAAGCGAGAAGGATGGCATCTGGTTTTTCTTTTTCAATAACGCCCGTCACAAAATCTGCATCAACCGGAACAAAATAAACCTTATCTGCCACTCCGCGAGATGTTTGGTTGGTGGCGATGTTGGGGTTTACTAAAATAACTTCTGCCCCCGCTTCTTTGCATGCTTTAATTGCTTGTGAACCGGAATAATCAAATTCTCCTGCTTGTCCAATTTTGAGGGCACCAGAACCAAGAAGGAGTATTTTTTGCGGTCGATTCATGGGGTAAAAAGCAGAGAGAAAGATGTTCTTAGGTGATTTTCCGCAAAATATGGAGAAATGGCAAGGGATGGAAAAGAAGAAAAGCCACCTCTCGGGAAAATATTTTCATATTCTGTTTTTTTATGTTATAATATAAAAAAAATTCAAGACTATTCATGAAACATAGAAAAGTCTTTTGAAGTTTATATTCTCTAAAAATAGAACCTATTTTTCTTTGATCCTTATGAGGCGACAAGAACAATCTGAGATGATTAATCATCAAGAAAAAAATGACTGTGTTTCTCCTCAAAATCTTAACCCTATTGGTGGTATTATCGCGAAAAACCCCCCTGAGTATCTTGAGAAAATTGTAGGTCCAGGTCCAATAATAGCTCAAAAAACAAATGAAGCGCTTGTCACAATTCTCGATGCTTTTTCTCTTCCTCCTATTGTTGATCAAGAAGAGCTTAAAACTTATTTAAGGGAAAAACTTCAAGTAGGGGGAAATATGCCCGATGATGTTTTTTTCGAAAAATGCAAAGAAACTCTTCTGAGCATAGAAAAGTATTTTACGGAATATCTTCATATCCAATTTCCAAAACAGGTTCTAAATGAGGCAGGCAAGATCGAAAATCTTTTGGGAATTTTTGATTTCCTGAAAAAAACAAATATACGAGGTCCACAGAAGCAAAACTCTTATCTTTCTTATTATTGTGCCCTTTCAAAAGGGTTTTTGGTAGAATGGGAGCTTCAAAAAAATAATTTCAAAGAGCTTCAAGCTAATACGGAGTGGTTTTATAAAAGGTTTACCGAGCCATGTTCAGATGAAAATTACGAAACAGTCCTTTTTTCAAAAATGGGAGGTTTTAAAAACTCTATGAAGGATGACCGAATCGCATATTATATCAACCCTTTCTTTTTGGAAGACAATCAAGGTTTTCGGGTCGTTATTGAAAATCGCTCAAAAACAGAGGCAAGAATGTTTGCGAAAATGATGAAAAAGCCAAATGAAAATCTTAAAAAATGTATTACTGACGGAATTGGTTTACGCTTTGAAGTGTGTGGAGAGAATAAAGAGGAAGATGCAAAACGGCTTATTGCTTTTATTATCAAAAATCTTGCGAGAAAAAATCTTATTAGCAACTCGGAGACTGGAGATAAAACCCATTTAATTCTTGGAAATAGCGGACTTCTCTCTGAGAAGGGGGCAGAAGAAATACGAGAAAAATTCCTCCAAAAACGGAATAAGGAAGGCTATCCTTCTGATGTATTGCTCAAAAAAGAAAAAAATCAGTCAAGCGACAACAACGTTCGTTTTTTTTCTATAGCAGGAAGTACTGAGGTACCAAATGAGAAGACTGGTGAATCAAATACATCAAACTTTGAAATTCAAATTGTTCTCGAGGGAAATAGAAACGAATGCGGAATGGCGAATCATTATGTTTATGAGGCAATACAAAAAATGAGCGTTGTCTCTCGTCTTTTTGGGAGTTTTTCGGGAGAATATCTTGATCTCATTTGCCAAGAGGCAGCAGAACTTGAGGCGGAAAAATGGAATGCGAATGGATTCGGGAAAAACGCAATGGAAGATGATTGTATTCAAAAGAGAGTCTTTAATATTAAAAAGTATATTCTCTCTAACAAGAAGATTGTGGATGTTACGCACCTCGTTCCCAGAAAAAATAAAAATGGAAAACGATATTATATTTCTCAAGATCATTTTACAAGGTGGGAAAGAGTAGGGATTCTCCCCGATTCTTTTGTAAAGGAATAGGAAAGAAAAAAGCGGTGTCGTTCCTCTTTCAACTCCTGAAAATGGAAAAACCCATTGAGGAAACCTTCCTTTTTAGCGCATAATGCGAGCACTTTTTTCCGTTTTTCATGGATTATCGTTCATTTCTCTCTACTCAAGATCCTGCTGTTGCCGCTATGCTTTCTGGTGAAGAGTCTCGCCAAGTGGAAGGTATGGAGCTTATTGCTTCCGAAAATTATGTTTCTCCTGCGGTGCTTGCTGCACTTGGGAGTATTTTTACCAATAAATATTCTGAAGGGTATCCGGGGAAACGCTATTATGGAGGACAAACGTATACCGATAAAATAGAGCAACTCGCTATTGATCGTGTGAAACAACTCTTTCCTGGTGCCAATTTTGCCAATGTTCAACCGCATTCGGGGTGTCCTGCGAATGAAGCAGTGTATTATTCTTTGCTTGAACCGGGTGACACCGTACTCGGAATGGACTTAAGTCATGGAGGACACCTCTCCCATGGGCATCCCGTAACAAAAATGGCGAAACTCTTTCGTTTTGTGCGATACAAAATGAAAGATACGAGCACGGGAGAAATTGATTATGACGAACTTCGACAGACAGCTCTTCAGGAAAAGCCAAAAATTATTCTTGCTGGATTTTCTGCGTATACGCGCGAGCTGGATTACGGAAAATTCAAGGAAATTGCTGATGAAGTGGGTGCAGTAACTATGATGGACGTGGCGCACATCGCAGGGCTCATCGCTGGAAAACAGCTCAAAAATCCATTCGATTTTGGGTTTGATATTGTCACTTCCACTACACACAAAACACTCCGCGGACCTCGCGGAGGTCTTATCCTTTCTCGTCATGAGGAGCATGCGAAAAAAATCGACAAAACCGTTTTTCCAGGGTTACAAGGTGGACCACATATGAACAATATTGCCGCGAAAGCCGTGGCATTTGGTGAGGCGCTCAAGCCAGAATTTCAGGAATACGCCGCACAGGTTATTCGCAACGCAAAGGCAATGGAAGATGTATTCCGTTCTAATGACGTTCGCATGATTTCGGGAGGAACCGATAATCACATGTTGTTGATTGATGCAGTAACAAGCTGGGGAGCAACTGGAGGAGAGGCTGAAACTGCTCTTGATGAAGTTCATATCACGCTCAATAAAAATGCCATTGCCGATGATCCACGTTCGCCCATGGACCCCTCAGGAATTCGACTTGGTGCTCCTGCTATGACCACTCGTGGCTTTCGAGAAGCAGAATTTCGACAAGTGGCAAAGTGGATTAATGAAGCAGTTCTTCAGCGAAATAATCTGGAAAAGCTTCGTGAAATTGGAGCAGAGGTCAATATTCTCTGTAAACAGTTTCCTGTTCCTGGTATTACAGCAGTATGAGCACTCCTCTTCTTGCCCTTCGGGAACAAATAGAACACACGGAAGAAAAAGTTCTTGCTCCGTACGCGTGTTTTGCAGGAAAGAGTAAGGGGCGCGTGCACAAAGAGGATCCAGACGTTCAACGAACCTGCTTTGCTCGTGATCGTGATCGTATAATCCATTGCTCTGCTTTTCGTCGACTTAAAGGAAAAACACAGGTGTTTGTGGCACATCACGGAGATCATTTTCGGAATCGTCTCACACACACCATGGAGGTGGCGCAACTTGCTCGTGATTTTTCACGAAATTTGCGAATCAATGAAGATTTGGCAGAAGCGATTGCTTTGGCACACGATTTAGGGCACACCCCATTTGGGCACGCCGGACAACAAGCAATGCGAGAACTCCTTCATCGATTTGGCTATTTCTTTGAGCACAATCAACAATCGCGACGTATTGTGGAAGTATTGGAGCAAAGATGTCCAGATTACCGAGGAATAAATCTGAGTTGGGAAGTTTGTGACGGGCTCAAAAAACACCGAAAAGCAGATTATGAAAAGGCGGAAAATCTTTCTGTGCATGGATCACTTGAGGCACAAATTGTGGACATTGCGGATCAAATCGCATACCAAAATCACGATATTGATGATGGACTCCGTGCTGGAATTTTTGATGTAGAGGATCTTCATCATTTAGAAATTTGGAAACGTGCAAGCGCAAGGGTTCCTCGATATGAATCGGACAAGCTTTGGATTTCGAGCGTGATTTCTTCCCTCGTCAAGATTATGGCGTTTGATCTTTTACAAGAAACAGAAAAAAGACTTCAAAACCTTTCTCCTAAAACAACTGAAGATGTTCGAAATACAAAAAATCCTGTTGCCGCTTTTTCTCGAGAAATAGAGGCGGAAAACGATTCTCTGCGGCATTTTCTCTACTCTCGATTTTATCATCAGTCGGAAGTAACCTCGCAATCGGAACAAGGACAACAAACCATAAAGCAAATTTTTTTCTTTCTCCTCAAAAATCCTCATCTCATTCCGAAATCACTCCAATTTCTTTTGGAACAAGGAGAAAAAACGGAAATTGTGATCAAAGATTTTATTGCAGGAATGACCGATGATTATGCGATCACTTTTGCAAAAGAGCGGATCAATTCCTGAAGAACATTCTTATCGTGAATGGTGGGAGGAGTGTTTTGTTTTTCCTCCAAGTCTTCGGGCATCCGCTTGGGTAATGCGTTTTTTTAGGGCGCGATAGGTAAGCAGCTTCCAAACACACCACGCAAGAAAAGCAATTCCTGCGAGATAAGCCCAAAGGCGCATGCTCAGA
This sequence comes from Candidatus Peregrinibacteria bacterium, assembly GCA_016699755.1. Classification (NCBI taxonomy): domain Bacteria; phylum Candidatus Peregrinibacteriota; species Candidatus Peregrinibacteria bacterium. The sequence continues at coordinate 1,558,803 of CP065009.1, forward strand.
AGTGGAACCGATTCCATCCGAAACCACACGAGAAGCAAAAAACAGAGGCCAAATCCAATAAGCCCTCCTCGCAATTTTCCGAGTACTTTTTTGAGTGCTTTATCGGATATTTTCCGACGGATTGCTGGTGTGATAAAAAAGAGGAGAATAAGAAAAACACCAAGACCAAGCACAATTCCTACTTTTGTGGAACTTTGTGGATTCCCAGGACTCATGGCTATGAGATCCAAAAAAAAATTTTTCATAACACTCCAAAAAAACAGAAAAGATTCTGTCACATTGTTGTGACAAGTAGCAAGCTTTGGATAATTTTTGAAAATACAAAATTGATAAGCCAACAACTTACGATGCCTTTATTTTTCCCGAAAAGTAAGAAACGATTTTAGAGCAGAGGGAGAAAGAACTTTTGAAAGCTCTTCTTCAGAAGCGTTGAGTGCTGCCGAAGCACTTCCAAATGTTTCGAGGAGTTTTTTTCGAGTGGCACTTCCAAGGTCTGGAATTTCGTCAAGGATAGATGTGGTTTCTGAAGCTTTTCGTTGTTGGCGATTAAAAGAAACAGCAAATCGATGAGCTTCATCTCGAATGTGTTGGAGGAGTTTGCTCTCTGGAGCATCTTTGGGAATGGGGAGTGGATCTCCTGAGTCGGGCACAAAAATTTCCTCATTCCTTTTTGCGAGTGCGCACACTCGAATCTTGCGAAAAAGATTCATTGTTCGAAGAACAGATACTACGGCAGAGAGTTGCCCTTTTCCTCCATCAATCACCAAAAGGTCTGGAATTTTTTTGGCGGCTTTTCGCAAATCATCTGGTGAAATTTTCATAATAATACGCTCTTTTCCATCTTTCTCTTGTCGTTGTGCTAAAACAGAAGCGAATATTTTGGGAACCATTTTCTCTTCAATAAATCCGAGAGCTTTGAGAGATATTTTCCACCGGAGTTGATCGGTTTTTATAACAGCGCGAATATTTTTTTCAGAAGAGTGAAACACCAACGCTTTTAAAATTTCTGTCCCCATTCCTTTCTCTCGAAATTCTGGAAAAACCAAAACTCCACCTGCTTCAACTACTTTTCCAAATCGACGGAGCTGAGCGTATCCTACGACTTTTTCGGTCGTAATTTCTGTAAACGAAAAGTATGACTCTGGCGCATAATCTGTTGGAAGCCCCTGCTTTTGTATTTGCCCCTGAATTTCCTTCTGCTTTTCGGTATCGGTAACTTCTTCAACTTTTAAGAGGGGAACACCACGTTCAAGTCGTTTTAAGCGTCGTCCAAGTACTTCTGCCATTGCTTTGAAATCATCAATTTGTCCTGAGGGGAGATTTCGTATTTTGTACTTTCGGTACTCTGATTTTGCTGGTTTTCCATCCAAAAAAACAACGCGTGAACCAACTGCGTGGGTTCCAGAAAGGTGCGAAATGTCGTAACACTCTATGCGCTCTGGTGGGGTGGGGAGGTGCAGCGCATTCTGAAGACGAATAAGCGTTTCATCTTTTTCAAAAGCGGCGCGACTTAACGTAGCATTGCGACTTGCATTTTCGTGTGCGAGCTCCAGAATCTCTTTTTTATTTCCTCGTTGTGGAACACGGAACGACGCTTTTTTTCCAGATGCTTCTTCTGTATATGATTCTAAAAGGGCGCAATCTGATTCTGAAAGACAGTCTGGAACAAGAAAAAGTTCTGGAATATCTGAAGAGAGAAGAATGTGGTCGCGAAGAAAGGCAAAAAGTGTTTCTGAATTATTCTCTCCGTTTCGGAGTGAGAAATTGTCTGACCGA